>JBEBBU010000001.1:0-47208 GCA_041158225.1 Pseudomonadota bacterium
AGCCGCAATACCGGAAAATATCTCCAGGGAAGCCGCATCCTGCATGCGATAGCCCCCGCCCAGATTAATCCAGTTGACGCCAACAGGCCTTGGCCCCAGTATCCTTCGCATATGCTCAAGCGTTGCCTGCAGGCTGCCAGCATCCACACGGTCAAAAACCGTGTGAAAATGCCAGCCAGCAGGCGATATATCGCCATCACCTGGCCAGTCAGCCATGTCAGCAAGCGCCACGCCGAGTTTTGATCCGATACGGCAGGGGTTATAGCGATCGTCATCCAGAAAGGAAAGACCAGGATTGATGCGTACACCAAACTGTGAACGATGAGTAGCGCCCACAGCGTTGACTGCCTCCCTGAACATGCGCTGCGAATTGAAACTGATATGTGTGCACAGGGCGGCCATTTCGCTCAGCTGCTCCATCCGGAGGCCTGGCGAAGTCATGCACAGCTTCCTGCCGCCTCCACCTGTCTGGTACGCCAGACGCGCCTCGTAAAGTGAACTCACCGAGAATCCGTCCACATAAGGCAGCATAAACTGCAGAAGCTGGCGTAGCGGCAATGCCTTGATGGAATAAAGCAGGTCAAAACCGCAGCGCCGCAGCACCTGTAGCTCGGCCAGTCGCATGGCAATACCATCAAGATCCAGCACGAATGCAGGCGTGCTGCCAATCAGATGCAGGAAGTCGCCGGGGCGCTCTGTCAAAGTATCTGCAGTCTGGCGTAGGCCATCATCAGCCATTTCATGCCCGCATCACGGAAGTTGACCTGAACCCGCAACTGGGCCCCATCACCCTCAACCTGAAGGATGACGCCCTCTCCAAAACGCTCATGAAAAACCCGTAAACCTGCACGCAAACCATGGCCAGAGGCGGTTGCAGCGGGTGCCACACTCATCGCGACAGAACCAGAAGCGCCCCCCGAACGCCTGTCCAGTGAGCGTAGCCGGACTTCATCCAGACATTCCATGGGCAGTTCACGCAGAAAACGCGAACTTCTGGGATAGGTTTCCTTGCCATAAAGCCTGCGGCATTCAGCATACGTCATGAACAGTTTGCGCCGGGCCCTGGTAATACCGACGTAACAGAGTCGTCTCTCCTCTTCCAGTCGCTCAGCATCCTCCATGGATCTTGCACCGGGAAAAAGCCCTTCTTCCATGCCAACCAGAAATACCAGATCAAACTCAAGGCCTTTGGCCGTATGCAGGGTCATCAGCTGCACACTGTCCTCATAGGCATCTGCCTGATTGTCGCCTGACTCCAGCGCCGCATGGGCAAGAAACTGGTCAAGACGGGTACCCGATTCATCCTGGGTTGGCTCCAGATCGAACTGTCGGGCAGCCCCTGCAAGTTCTTCAAGATTTTCCAGGCGGGCCTCTGCCTGCTCCCCTTTTTCCTTGCGGTAATGATCAGCGAGCCCGGATCCCTCTACAGCCACACGCACCTGGGAACCAAGATCGCTGAACGACGATAGCTGCTGCTCAAGCTGTCTGATCAGTTCAAGAAATCCGCTCAGAGCTGTGCGGGCGCGCGCTGGTATCATGCCTGATGCGCACACTGCCTCACTGGCCTGCCAGAGGGAAATCCCTTCCTGACGCGCATGCTGCCGCAGAATATCCAGGGTTCGCGGCCCTATACCCCGGGCCGGTGTATTGATCACACGCTCAAAGGCACTATCATCATGCCAGTGACTGAGCAGGCGCAGATAAGCCAGGGCATCCTTTATCTCAACCCGCTCAAAGAAGCGCATGCCGCCAAAAACACGGTAGGGAATGCCTTTGGCAAGCAGTTTTTCCTCAAATTGCCTTGACTGTGCATTAGAACGATAAAGGATGGCTGCATCACTGCGCCGCCCCCCATCCGCCACCCATTGCTGTATCCGCTCAACCGCAAAATAAGCCTCTTCCTGCTCATTAAAGGCCTGAAAAACCGAAATGGTTTCGCCGTTGCCAAGACTTGTCCACAAAGACTTGCCGAGTCTTCCGGCATTTTTTTCAATCAGTGCGTTGGCTGCCCGCAGAATATGCCCGGTAGAACGGTAATTCTGCTCAAGACGGATCAGACGATGATGCGGATAATCCGACTGGTAACGCCTGAGGTTTTCGACTTTTGCACCGCGCCAGCCATAAATTGACTGGTCATCATCCCCCACCACCGTCAGATTCTGCTGGTCACGGGTGAGAAGATTCAGCCATGCATACTGGATGGCATTGGTATCCTGGAACTCATCCACCAGCACATAACGGAAACGCGTCTGGTAGTGATCCAGCAGTTCTGGATGATCACGTAGCAGCTCATGTGCGCGCAGCAGCAGTTCGGCAAAATCCACCAGCCCCGTCCGCCTGCAGAAACCTTCATAAGCCAGATAGAGTTTTTTCAGCGCAGCATCGACTGGATCAGTGGAATCCGGTAGAAATCCGGCACGTCTGCCTTCGTCCTTGTGCGCATTGATCAGCCACTGCAACTGCCGGGGCGCAAAAGCAGATTCATCCAGTTCCAGTTCCTTCATCAGTCGCCGGATCAGTCGCAGCTGGTCATCGGCATCCAGGATCTGGAAGTTCTCGGGAAGATCGGCCACGCTGGCATGTGCACGCAAAAGACGGTTGGCTATGCCATGAAATGTACCAATCCAGAGCGAATGGGGCGGCGCTCCCAGCAGGGCACCGATGCGATGTCTCATTTCAGCTGCGGCCTTATTGGTAAACGTCACGGCCAGCAAGCGGTGTGCAGATAATGATTCAACCTGCATCAGCCAGGCAATACGGTGCACCAGCACCCGGGTCTTGCCACTACCAGCACCAGCCAGAACAAGAACTGCAGGCTCGGGGGATGTGACAGCCTCGCGCTGCGCATCATTGAGGGGGTTGAGAATGTCGCTGATATCCATAAGGGGATTCTAACACTGACTTCGGCTCATAGAGTGCTTGCACTTGAAAGCAGCAGGCTTCACAATCTCCACACCTAGAAAGAGGAGACTCAGGTAATGGCTTTCGACATCAAGAAAATGACAAAGCGGGAATTCAATGTCGGCCTGAACGACAGCAAGATCCGTTATGTTGCAGGCACTCTGGCACTGCTGACATCCGTATTCCTCGGCAATATCCTTCTGTTGCTTGCAGGTGGTATTCTCGTTGCATCAGCCTATCTGCGCTGGTGCCCAGCCTACTCGGCAATGGAAAAGACCACTGTTGGTGCCAACGAGCCCATCCCCGAAAAAGGATGCTGCCATCACGGGGACCAAAACGCGCATCACTGATGCATCAGCGCCTGCCACCCCGCTCAAGGCATCCCGCAGGACGCCGGCGCGGGGCTTGCGCAGTTCAGTCCCGATGAAACTCGCCTTCAATGACCCCCCGACCTGATTCCCTTCCATCCACACCGGAAACCCAATAACCACTTCCTGCCAGCCGCTGAGCCAGCGACTGCCGCAACCATGGTACCAGCACGACAACCGCAAGGACGTCACTGATAAATCCCGGAATAATCAGCAGTACAGCTGCCAGCGCCGTCAGCATAGGCTCCAGCAGTTCAGGCGCTGTCAGCTGTCTGCCCTGCTGGACGGATAGCATCAGCTCCATCCAGTTGGCAGGCGCCCTGGCACGAAGCAGCCACGAACCAATGGAACCCGACAGGCATAAAAGTCCAAAAGTAAGAGCAAATCCCAGCAGCGAACCTGCATAGACCAGCAGTATCATCTCCACAACCGGTAGCAGCAGAACCGCCAGCAAAGGTATATTGTTCCTGTACACTGTTTCATCTCCTAAACCAGCCACCCAGAGGTCTTCTTTTGCCATGGATTCCAGACCTTGTCTAGTACTGACCACCTGCCCAGATGAAAACATTGCACATAATCTGGCCCTGCACCTGCTGGATAACCAGCTTGCTGCCTGCATCCAGATCCAGCCGGGCATACGCTCCCTCTATATGTGGAAAGGGGCACTGGAGGAAGCCTGCGAAGTACAGCTGGTCATCAAAACCATTCACGGCAGGCTGGGCACCATAGAAACAGCCCTGCAACAGCTTCATCCCTATGAAGTACCCGAATATCTGGTGATCGACGCCCAAGCCGGTTCTGCAGATTATCTGCAATGGCTGCATGGCGTACTTGAGGCATGCTGACATGAAAATCCGCTACATCAGCCCTGCGGCTATCGTCCTGCTGGCGCTGGTGCCCGGACAGACGCTCAGCAGCCCATGGTCAGCCGAGCAATGGGCCCGCAGCGGCCCCGCAACATACACAACCGGCCTTCTGGATGCAGATGCAGCTTTTGTCCTGCAGGCTGAGGCGCTTGACTCGCAGCATATCCGCCTCAACTGGCAGATTGCCCCTGGCACCTATCTTTACCGTGACCGGATCCAGGTGAATCTGCAGAAGGTAATGGGCTATCGCTACACACTGAACACCATTCTGCCTGCGGGCACCAGTCAGGATGATGCAGAATATGGTCTGGTTGAGGTTTACCGGAATAGTGTTGCCGTTGATGTTATCCTGCAAACAGCTGACGTACAGATCCAGCCTGAAGCCACAACACAACACCTGACCCTTCGTATCCGCTATCAGGGCTGCGCGGACCGGGGCGTATGCTACCCCCCGGCAGAACGGAATATTGAAATAGACATGCCCGCCAGTCCGCATCCCCCACTGCCGCAAAGTTCACCAGAACTGTCTGGCATGGCGCTTCCGCGGGGACTGGTTGCGACAGCTGCCGGCCTGATCATCCTGCTATGCTCACATTACCTGCAGGCACGCATCAAAGCGAACCATAACAGTGCAGACTCCTGCACACTGCGTGTTATATTTCATGCTGCAGTGTGGTGGCTGATGGCGGCCGGGCTGACCCAATGTCTGCTAGCATTTCCGACCTGATCCAGGAGGCGTCGTATTGAAACGTAATTTGCAGGTGATTCTGGCCATTGCTGCACTCATGGCTGGCGTATTCTTTCAGCATATGCAGCACCGGCAGACTGCCTGGTCAGGGCTCGATCCCGTGCTGACCGATTATTACGGTGAATCACGCCGTTTTTCGGACTACGGAGAACGCTTTCTTGTCGTCAATTTCTGGGCAGCCTGGTGCGAACCCTGCAGGGAAGAAATTCCCCTGCTCAACCAGTTGCATGAGCAGTGGGGAAGCCGGAATGTTGCGGTCCTTGGCATCACACTGGACAATCAGGAGACAAGCAGGGAATTTCTACGGCAGCAGGCCATCGCCTACCCTGTTCTGAGTGGCCCCCAGGCAGAAAAACTCATGGAAAGCTATGGCAATAAAAGTGGCAACCTGCCTTTTACGGTCATTCTGGATGCACGCGGCAATGTGGTTTTCAGCCATACAGGCCCCCTTGATTTCAGGCAGGTTGAAAACATACTGACCCAAACGGATACGGACACCTAAAGCCCCGCAAAAGTCAGGTATTTCTGGACAATATCCTGCAATTTCGGCACAATGTCGCAGCCTTGAGCGTTGGCAAGGCGCGATTATCTGGCAGGATTTGCACCGCATGGCACGCATACTGGTTCTGAATGGCCCCAACCTGAATCTTCTCGGCACGCGGGAACCTGGCATATACGGTGCCTGCACACTTGCTGAAATAGAGCATTCCCTGCAGGAACAGGCCAGAACGCTGAATCACGAGATTGATTTTTTCCAGAGTAATGTAGAAGGCCTGCTTGTTGACCGCATCCATAGGGCAAGAGATGAACAGACCGATTTCATCATCATCAATCCGGCCGCCTATACGCATACCAGCATCGCGCTCAGAGACGCCTTTCTGGCAACACAGATCCCCTTTATAGAAGTGCATCTGTCCAATGTCTACGCACGCGAGCCTTTCCGTGCGAAATCCTATCTCTCGGATATTGCCCGAGGTGTTATCTGTGGATTGGGTCCTGTCGGGTACAAACTGGCCCTGCAGGCAACCCTGGAAATTTAAAACTAGAAACCACATCACAGAAGGTCCCCGACTACCATGGATATCAGAAAAATAAAAAAACTGCTTGAGATCATCGAAGAGTCAGGCATTGCCGAAATCGAGATCAAGGAAGGCGAGGAATCAGTAAGGATCAGTCGCTACTCAAGCCTGGCTGCACCAGTACAGACCATGCCGGCGCCTATGACTATCGCCGCACACGCGATACCAGCTACTCAGGCAGCAGCGACAGTCGATACCCCGGCAGCTGAGGCCGCCATCACGGGACACACCGTGCGCTCCCCCATGGTTGGCACCTTCTACCGCGCACCAACACCTGGCGCCAAATCTTTCGTCGAAGTAGGACAACGTGTCAGCGCTGGCGAAACGCTATGTATTATCGAAGCCATGAAAATCCTCAACCAGATTGAAGCTGACGCTTCCGGCGTTGTATCCAGAGTACTGGTGGAGAATGGTCAGCCTGTTGAATACAACCAGCCCCTTTTCATCATTGAATAGTGGCCGAGGATCTGACCATGTTAGGTAAAGTCGTTATCGCCAACCGGGGGGAGATCGCACTCCGGATTCTCAGGGCCTGCCGGGAACTGGGCATCAAGGCTGTTGCCGTTCATTCCGAGGCCGATCGTGATCTTAAGCATGTGAGGCTTGCAGATGAATCCGTCTGTATAGGTCCTGCAGCCTCAAGAGAAAGCTATCTGAATGTACCCGCCATCATCAGCGCTGCCGAAGTAACGGACGCCGTTGCCATTCACCCTGGCTACGGTTTTCTCTCTGAAAATGCCGATTTCGCAGAGCGGGTCATCCAGAGTGGATTTATTTTTGTGGGCCCACGGCCAGAAACCATCCGCGTCATGGGTGACAAGGTAGCAGCCATCGAAGCCATGAAGAAGGCAGGCATCCCAACCCTGCCCGGTTCTGACGGACCGCTGGGTGAGGATCCAGAAACCAATCTCAACATCGCGCGCCGCATTGGATTTCCTATCATTATCAAAGCAGCTGGCGGTGGTGGTGGTCGCGGCATGCGGGTTGTGCATCATGAAGACCAACTGCAGAACTCGATTAATCTTACCCGCTCCGAAGCGGGCGCGGCCTTTGGCAATGACATGGTTTACATGGAGAAATTCCTTGAAAATCCGCGTCATATCGAGTTTCAGGTTATTGCTGATACCCATGGCAATGCCGTCCACCTGGGAGAGAGAGACTGCTCCACCCAGAGGCGACATCAGAAAGTAGTGGAAGAAGCCCCTGCTCCGGGCATCAGCGAAGAACAGCGACAGCGCATGGGTATGCGTTGCGTACAGGCATGCCACGAAATAGGCTATCTGGGTGCCGGAACATTCGAATTCCTGTATCAGGATGGCGAATTCTACTTCATTGAAATGAATACCCGTGTGCAGGTAGAGCATCCAGTGACCGAAATGGTCACCGGCATTGATATTGTCCGGGAGCAGCTCAGAATTGCCGCAGGTGAACCACTGTCTTTCAGGCAGGAAGATATCGTGATGCGGGGCCATGCCATTGAGTGCCGGATCAATGCCGAAGATCCTGTCAACTTCATGCCATCTCCCGGTCTGATCGAACAGTTCCACATGCCAGGCGGCCCGGGTATCCGGGTAGAAACCCACATCTATAATGGGTACAGGGTTCCCCCTTACTATGACTCCATGATTGGCAAGATTATTGCTCATGGCGATACACGTTCCGGAGCTATTGCCCGTATGCGGACAGCGCTCAATGAAATGGTCATCAATGGCATCAAGTGCAATATCCCCCTGCTGCTGGATATCATCAATGATGAGGCCTTCGAAGCGGGCGGCCAGAATATTCACTATCTTGAGCAGAAACTGGGGCTGAGACACTGAGCGCCCAGACCTACTGGAAACAGTTGACGGTGTGCGTCGACGAGGCGCACGCCGAAAAAGTTTCGGATGCACTCATGAACCTTGGGGCGATTTCGGTCAGCTTTCAGGACGATGGCGATCAGCCCCTTTTTGAGCCCCCTCCCGGTACGACGCCTATCTGGAATGAAACGCGCGTTATAGGCCTGTTTGATGAAAATGCAGATCTGCAGGCTATCAGAACCCGGCTTGAGGCCAGAAGAAAAATAGCGAAAGCCATAAGAGCCTGCTTTGAGGAGCGGCTTGAAGATCAGGTCTGGGAACGTGCCTGGATGGATCATTTCAAACCCATGCGCTTTGGCCAGACCCTCTGGGTCTGTCCGACTGGCCATGAACTGGATGTAGCGGATGCTACCATCATGCAACTGGATCCAGGCCTGGCCTTTGGTACCGGCACGCATCCTACCACCGCGCTATGCCTTGAATGGCTCGACCAGAATAGTGACGCTCTGGCTGGAGCGACCGTTATTGACTATGGCTGCGGCTCAGGAATCCTTGGGATAGCAGCCCTGCTGCTGGGAGCCCAGCATGTCTATGCCATCGATATTGATCCCCAGGCACTTACTGCAACCATGGAAAATGCCCGCAAAAACGGGGTTGAACACCAGATCACCACATTGATGCCTTCCGGGACGGCCAGTCTGGATATCAGGGCCTCACTGGTCATCGCCAATATTCTGGCACGGCCCCTCATAGAACTCGCGGAAAACATTACAGATCTACTGGCTGAAGAAGGAGCCCTCGTCCTGTCGGGACTTCTCGCAGAACAGGCTGAAGAAGTCAGCGCTGCCTATAAAAGCCGGATCCAGTTTGATCTGCCCGCACAGAGGGAGGACTGGAGCAGACTCTCAGGCAGAAGGATCATCTGAGCGATGTATACACATTGCCCCGCATGCAAAACCTGCTACCGCCTGCTGGCACGACATCTGGCCGGGGGCCATGGTGAAGTTTACTGCTCCCGCTGCAGCCAGATTTTTGATGCGCTCGATCATATCTCAGATGAAGCACAGGCTGGACCTGTCAATGCTGATCTTTCTGCCAGTCGCATCCCGGTACTTGGTTTAGAAGACACCATGAGTGGCATCATCACCGGACAGCGCCCACCTGTGGCAAAACCGGCGTCTTATCCCGTGGACATAGCGCCGGTAGAACACTGGTCAAGCAGCCTTGGATGGATGACAGGCAATCTGTTACTTGTGCTGGCACTGGCACTACAATCTGGCTTTATATTGATACAACATCAGGCCAATGAAGAAAGCAGCCGCCCCTGGCTGGAAAAAATATGTCATTATGCCCACTGCAGACTTCCGCCATTTCACGATCCGTCCGCATTGCAGATTCTGGCGCGACAGTTGCGCCCCATCGCTGGAGATAAGCCAGGCTATGACTTTCTGCTGGTGATTGCCAATCAGGCAAGTCTGCCGCAGGCATTACCCAGAATCCGCCTGACATTTATGGATAAGTCAGGACATCCTACAGCACAACGTATATTTTCTCCCAGAGAATACCTGCCTCCCCCCATGAACAATGCCTTGATGCCGCTGGGAAAAGCCTACGAAATACGCCTGCAACTCAGCCGAACTGTACGTGATGTTGGCGGTTTCACTTTTGTATTGATCTGATCAGGAATCCTTTCATGTCTGATTTACCTGTCCTGCGCCTGCGCAAAAACGAAGAACGCCGCCTTAAAACAGGTCATCTGTGGATATTCAGCAACGAAGTGGATACCGACAAGACTCCACTCAGACAGCATCAGGCAGGTGGGCTCGCCCTCATTCAGGATAGCAAGGAACAGCCACTTGGTGTAGCTTATGTCAATCCTGATTCACTGATCTGCGCGCGTCTGCTGAGCAGGGATAGCAAAAGCACCATTGATGAAGCCTTTCTGCTTAAACGCTTAAGCAGAGCTCTGCATATGCGGGAACTGCTTTTCCCTGAACCGTATTACCGGCTGGTCTATGGTGAAAGCGACGGGCTGCCAGGTGTTGTCATCGACCGACTGGGGGATGTCCTGGTACTGCAGACCAGTACCGCTGGCGCTGAAAAGCTGCAGGACATGCTGCTCTCGCTGCTGGTCAAACTGCTGTCACCCAGAACCATTGTCATCAAGAATACATCCAGCCTGCGTCATCTGGAAAAACTTGATCTTTATACCCGCATTGAAGGCGAACCACTCACAGGCCCCGTGTGTATCCAGGAAAATGGCGCCCGTTTCCTGGTTGATCCGGTCGAGGGACAGAAGACCGGCTGGTTTTTTGACCACCGCGACAATCGCGCACGAGTTGCAGCATCCTCCCGTTACCTTAGGGTACTGGATCTGTTTTCCTATACAGGTGCATGGGGGATACAGGCAGCCCTTGGCGGTGCTGAGAGCGTGGACTGTGTTGATAGTTCAGAAGCAGCGCTTGGCCTCGCCAGTGAAAACGCACGCCTGAATCAGGTTGGCGACCGCATGCGCTTCCGGAAAGAAGATGTCTTCGAGTTTCTCAAGCAGGCGCGGAGCAAACGTAACCGCTATGATCTTATCGTGCTTGACCCTCCTGCCCTCATCAAGCGAAAAAAAGATCTCAAGGCCGGCCTTGAAGCCTACCACCGCCTGAATCAGGCAGCACTACAGGTGCTGAATCCTGGCGGAATTCTTGTCTCGGCTTCATGCAGCTACAATCTGCCCCGAACCCAGCTGCTGGACATTCTGCGAACTGCTGGAAGACATCTTGACCGTCATCTCGTTGTCTTTTCCCAGGGAGGCCAGGGCGCTGATCACCCAGTGCTGCCCTCCATACCCGAAACAGATTATCTGAAAGCATTTTTCTGCCATGCATCTCTCAAGCTCTGAGCAGTGGGCCAGCCGCGATCTGCAAGTCCTCTGGCACCCATGCACACAGATGCAGGATCACGAGGCATTTCCACCCGTGACCATCCAGCGGGGCGATGGGGTATGGCTTGAAGACCATGCTGGCAAGCGTTACCTGGATGCCATCAGTTCATGGTGGGTTAACCTGTTTGGCCACACTCACCCACACATTACACAGGCCCTGAGCACTCAGCTGCAGACATTGGAGCATACGCTTTTTGCCGGATTCAGCCATGAACCCGGCATCCTGCTGGCCGAGCAGCTTGTGACCCTGACCCCTGAAGGCCTGCAACGCTGTTTCTATGCGGACAATGGCTCATCGGCCATTGAAGTAGCGCTGAAGATGAGCTTTCATTACTGGCTCAACGAGACAGGCACCACCCGCAAACAGAAGTTCATCACGCTTGAAAACAGCTACCACGGTGAAACACTGGGAGCGCTTGCCGTAGGCGATGTCAGTCTTTACCGGCAGACCTATCAGCCGCTACTGATGTCATCCCTGACCGTCCCTGCACCCGACCGCTGGCAGGCTGCGGTACTGGGTGTGGATGAAGATGCCTATGTCAGCCAGTGCGCCGCAAAGCTTGAAGCACTGCTTGAGGTTCATGCCGAAGAAGTATGCGCCCTGATACTGGAGCCCCTACTGCAATGTGCTGGCGGCATGCGCATGTATCCCGCAACCTATCTCGTGCGGGCACGCCAACTCTGCGACCGCTATGGCATTCACCTCATTGCGGACGAAATTGCGACAGGCTTTGGCAGAACCGGCACCATGTTTGCGTGTGAACAGGCAGATATCACGCCTGATTTTCTATGCCTTTCGAAAGGACTTACCGGCGGCTACCTGCCACTGTCCGCAGTACTGACCCGGCAATCAGTCTATGATGCCTTCTATGCTGAATATACCCAGATGAAGGCCTTTCTGCACTCTCACAGCTATACAGGCAATCCGCTGGCATGCCGCGCTGCACTGGCGACGCTCGAACTGTTCGCATCCGGCAATACACTCAGCAGTAACAGGAAACTTGCCGCTCATATGTCACGGGCTGCTGAACCATTCAGGCATCACCCGAATGTTGCAGATGTCCGCCAGTGCGGCATGGTTCTGGCCATTGAATTGGCTCAGGATCGCAGGTCAAAACAGCCTTTTCCATGGCAGGAAAGAAGGGGATACAGATTTTACCATGCAGCCCTGAAGCGGGGACTACTGCTGAGACCTCTGGGTAATGTGATCTACTTCATGCCCCCCTATGTCATTACTCCTGATGAAATTGACTGGCTGTTCAGTGAGGCTTTTCTGGCACTTGAAGAGGTCATACGCTGATGCGCATTTCACGGATTTATCTGGATCAGGATCTGGAGAATGGAGATCTGCTGCAAATTCATGGCGACAGGGCTCATTACATCAAAAATGTACTTCGCCTGAAACCAGGCAATGAACTGGTCATCTTCAATGGACGCGGGATGGAAGCATCAGCCAGAATTGGAACGCAGACTGAGCGGAACATGCTGATGATCGAGATTGACACCGTACAGCAAGCCAACCGTGAATCGTCGCTGCCCATTCACCTTGCGCTGGGTATCTCGAGAGCTGAACGTATGGATTTTGCACTGCAGAAGGCAGTAGAAATGGGGGTCAGCACCATCACTCCACTGCTGACCGCGCACTGCGTGGTTCAGCTTGACGAGCGGAAGCGTCAGCAACGTCATGAACACTGGCATGGTATTGTACTTTCAGCCTGCGAACAGTCGGGAAGAACCAGCCTGCCTGTGTTGCACAAGGCAGAGAAACTGCCGGAATGGATGGACACTACCAGCTTACAGGGCCGGGCACTGGTACTGGACCCCAAGTCTGACCACGGCCTTGCCAGCATACCCCCTCCCTGTCATCAGCAAGGCTGCACAGTGCTTATCGGCCCTGAAGGCGGACTGAGTCATGCGGAACATGCTGTGGCTACAGCTTCAGGTTTCACGCCAGTAAGACTTGGCCCCCGTATTCTTCGAACAGAAACCGCCGTACTGGCGACGCTGGCCGCACTACAGCTGCTCTGGGGTGACATGGGGTGAGAGCCACCGCCCTCACCCCACCACGGGGGCATTCCTGCTCAGACCAGACTTCTGGCCTGCTCAAAAGCCTGCCTGAAGTCAAAATAACTGGGCTTGTCTGATTCATGCATCAGCACCAGCAGACGGTGCTGTAACTGGTATTTGATATCACCGATCGCCAGTGCTCCAATGCCGACAGCACCGGGCGAGTTGACGGCCAGCTCGAAAGGCGCACCATTGTCTTTTGAGCTGATACCCTCAATGCCCAGAGGTGGCACCGCGTTGACATCACCCGCCACCTTGAGCTGCTGTGCGTCTTTCAGCACACTGGCCCCCAGCACCTGGACACCAGCTTTAGCAGTGCAGAACACCACATCCGCATCAGAAAGCAGTCTGGCCTTGTCTGCCTCCGAGCCTGCATGGGTACCGTGCATATTGACGCCATAAAGCGCATTGTATTCATTGGCGCGCTCAAGCGCATTATCAATACTGAGGTGATCCACAATACTGACATTCATGCCGGCAAGCGAAGCAATAATGCCGGTAGCGGTCCCGACAGGACCTGTGCCGCCAAAAACGACACCCCGCAATCCAGCCAGTTCCAGCCCATGCTGCAGACGCAACTGCTTTTCTACCAGGGCCACCAGAGCAGCAGCCGTCGTAAAGGCACCGCTGGGATCCACCAGCACTGAAATCTCAAAGGGAGGCACCATGGCGGCTCTCGCTGCCTCCATCATGTCTCTGGCAAGGCGTAGATCCCTTCCCCCAATAAACGCTGCCGTTCTCTTGACACCAGCAGGACCGCGGGAAAAGATTGCGTCCTGGATAAGACCTCTGACGGATTCCAGCTCGACATTGTTGAAGGGGAAAAGAACGTCATAGCCAGCATCGACGGCCATATTCAGGTCAAAAGGACTGTTGTGGGGCATCGGGTCCAGCATGTACAGGACTGATCGCTTTTCCATAATGGTTTCTCTTACTCTGTTGAATTCGTTGTCTCAACCAGCCACAAGGTGTCTGGCAATCTCGAAAGCCTGTTCATAGTGCAGAAACACGGGGCGGTCTTCCTTGCTTTTTCTGGATCGCATCATTTCAAGCAGACGGTGCTGGGTCTGCGACTTGATGTTCCCTACAGCAAGAGAACCAAAACCAATGGCGCCAGATGTAGAACCATGTACAGGTTCTCCATTAGCCAGCGCATTCAGCCCTGCAATTCCGGCTGGAGGAACGGCGTTGACATCCGCTGCAGCCTTGAGACGGGTCGCCGATGCTATCTGCGCCGCACTCATGACCTCAACACCAGCTGCTGCCGTTGCAAAAACAACTTCAGCTATCTTTAGCAGACCGTCCTTGCCTTCATCTGCCATACCTACAAGAGGGTATTTACCCATGCGATAGGTTGCATTACATGTGTCAGCAATTACCTGTGTCTTGTCCAGTTGACGTCCGACCAGCGTCACCTTGCCGCCAGCCTGGGAAACCAGTATGGCCGCAATCTGGCCTACAGGCCCGGTTCCGCCCAGAACAGCAACTTCCCTGTCCATGAAACCTGCGCCATGTGAAGCCATTAACTCCCGCTCTACCAGCGCTACCATGGCGGCGGCAGTGGTAAATGCACCGCTGGGATCTGCCAGAACTGAAACCTCGAAAGGAGGCGTCATGGAGTTTCGGGTAATATCCAGCATATCCATCGCTGTTTTAACATCGCGCCCCCCAATGAAAATACCACTGCGGCGCACGGCGCCTGGACTTCTGCAGAAAATGACATCCTGCACCATGGCGGTAATTTCCCGAACATCAAGCTGGGTGTAGGACAGCAATGTCTCCCAGCCTGCATCAGCGGCCATGGTGGCATCAAATGGGCTGATATTTTTTTCTGGGGTGAACATGTGCAGGATATAGGGTTTTTCCACAGCAGACTCCGTTATTCATGCATGGCAGGATACAGATACGGATTATAGCAGATCGTGTCATCCGGCCGGATTTCTGTCCTGCTTATGTGCACGCCAGATCAGATAACTGCCAGTCAGCACTAGTGGAAGGCTGAGCATCTGCCCCATCGTAAGCGGAAGGGAACTGACCAGCCAGCGCGCCTGCTCAGGTTTGAAAAACTCCAGCAGGATGCGGGCACCATAAACCATGACCAGAAAATTTCCGAAAAGCAGCCCCCGACAGGCACCTGCTCCGCGATGGTAGTAAGCATGCCACTGGTAGATGAAAATCAGCAGGTAAGCAAATGATTCATATAACTGGACGGGGTGGCGCAGAAGGTCATCCACCCGCAGAAAGCGTACCGCCCAAGGTATATCTCCGGCGGGGATACCGTAAAGCTCTGAATTACAGAAATTTCCAAGACGGATGAGGCAACCGGACAGTGGAACCGCCATGCCAATCCTGTCACACAACCAGAGGAAGGAACAGGAGGGATATAACTTTGCATAAAGGAGAATGCTGGCAAGAATACCGGCCACCGCTCCATGACTGGCAAGACCGCCTTTCCAGACCTTGAATACCTCCATGGGATGTGCCAGGAAGTAACCAGGGTCATAGAAAAGCACAAAACCAAGACGGGCGCCGACAAGAGTACCGGCAATCACCAGAAGTGCCAGATCATAAACCAGATCTGCATCCCTGTGTTCACGCCTGTAAATCCATCTGAACAACAGCAGGCCATAGATGAAGGTAGAGGCAAAAAACAGGCCGTACCAGCGCACCGGCCAGATCATTTCATGCCAGGCAAAGGTGAAGGCTACTGGTGAAAGATTCCAGTCCATGAAAAAGCGCTCCTGCCCTATTTCTGGCTGGCTGCATTCAGTCGCTGGAACTTCTCCTGCAACGTCTCCCTGCTCTCAACATGGGAAGGATCCGGATCAATACATTCGACCGGACAGACTTCAACACACTGAGGCTTGTCAAAATGACCTACGCATTCGGTACACAGACCAGGTTCGATGACATAAATGAGTTCTCCCTGATGGATGGCTCCATTGGGACACTCGGGTTCACATACATCACAGTTGATGCATTCGTCATTGATAATGAGCGCCATGAAAAATCAACTCCAGAAAAAAGCATGCTCAGCAGACTCTGGCGGAGGATGATCCAAATCTTTCCACCAGCGCACGACTGACATGGTCGGGCACAAATTCATTAAGATCACCACCCAGACGTGCTATTTCACGAATGATGGTTGAAGACACAAAAGTATAGCGGTCACCGGGGGTAAGAAACAGGGTTTCCAGTTCCGGTGCCAGCGCACGATTCATACCCGCCAGCTGAAATTCGAACTCAAAATCCGAAACCGCCCTGAGGCCACGCAGGATGACACTGGCCTGCTGCTTTCTGGCAAAATCCACAAGCAGGCAGTTGAAGCCCAGTACCTTGACTCCAGCAATATGCGCCGTTGCCTTTTCAGCAAGCGATATTCTTTCTTCAAGCGTGAAAAGAGGAGCCTTGCTGCTATTTTCCGCCACCGCCAGAATAACGCCATCAAACAGACGGCTGGCCCTGACCAGCAGATCCACATGCCCCAGTGTTATGGGATCAAACGTACCCGGATAAATTGCCAAAGCCTTCATCAAACCAGTTCCTCTACTAACCCTGTTACCTGTACAGACCGCCTGAACAGGCGGGAACTGACATCCCCTGCGCGACACTCTTTCCATACATCCCAAGATGCGGGCATACGCAGAGCCTGCCGCTTTGCCGCTGTCTCGACATAAATACAGGCACCGGAGGCCAGCCAGCCCCCCTGCTCAAGATACACCAGACATGGCTCAAGCAGTTCCGAACTGAATGGTGGATCCATAAAAACGAGATCAAACTGCTCACCACGACCGTTATGCCTGAGAAACCTGCAGGCATCATCCCGAACCACACGCAACAGATGACCTGCCCCAAGCTTTTCACAGTTATCCCGCAGGGCTTGCACCGCCAGTGGATGCTTTTCAATCAGCATCACACTGGCAGCACCGCGCGATGCTGCCTCAAAACCCAGCGCACCACTCCCAGCAAAAAGATCCAGACAGCGCGCACCCGCAATATCATGTTGCAACCAGTTGAACAGCGTTTCGCGTATCCGCCCGGGAGTAGGGCGGAGACCATCCACAGGCGAAAAGTGCAGCCGGCGACTACGCCATGAGCCCCCGATAATACGCAGTTCATTATCGGGCATTGGATCCAGTCACTCCATTTGCCCCCCTTGCACCACCACCCACCAGCACCGTCCGCATGGACTGGGGATTGATCCGTCTCTTCCACGCATCTTTTATCTGCTCAAGGGTAACAGCCTCGACCTTTTGCGTGAACACATCCAGATAATTCAGCGGTAGCTGGTAAAAAGCGATCTGGGATACCTGCTCCAGCCATTTCCGGTTGCTATCCAGGCGGAGCACGAATCCACCCGTGATATTGCTCTTGGAGGCCTTGAGTTCATCAGCACCTGGCCCATCTGCGATGAAAGCAGCCAGGGTGTCCCTGAGCACAGATAGCGCCTGCTCAGCCTGATCATTCCGGGTCTGCAATCCCATCATGAACGGCCCCTCAACTTTCAATGGGTAAAAATAGCTGTAAGCACTGTAGGAAAGTCCGCGTTTTTCCCTCACCTCGTGACTGATTCTGGAAACCAGGCCACTACCGCCCAGTATATGGTTCCCTACATACAGTGGAAAATAATCAGGATCTCCAACTTTCAGGCCTGGCATGCCTACAAAAATATGCGTCTGTTCCGAAGGAAATGGCTCGCGCACATCAGCACCTGCGGTACCTGCCGCAACGCCTGGCAAAGGCTCTGGTTTCTGGCCTTCTGGCAGGGCTGCCACAAGCTGTTCGGCAATCTGCTCTGCCTGCTGTCGCTCAATAGCACCCACCATCACCACCGTAGCATTCCGGGCGACGAAATAGCGTTGGTGAAATCTGCGCAGATCCTCAGGCGTTAGTGCGGACACACTATCCGCATAACCTTCCTTGGGATGCGCATAGGGATGGCTGCCATAAACCTGCTCGAAAAAACGCATGCCGGCAATATCTCCGGGAGACTCCTCGCGCTGCTGGAGTGACAGCAGGACATTCTGTCTTTCACGCTGGAAGTCAGCGTCAGCAAATACTGGCTTTGCCAGTACCAGTGCCGCTGTTTCGAGTGCTGGCGTCAGGATATCCTGCCGGGTCAGCGCTCTGAGACTGATACTGGTGTAATCCCGCCCTGCTCCTGTCACCAGCTGGGCGCCCAGGCTGTCCATACTGCGAGCAATGGCATCCGCATCCATTGAGCCAGCACCAGCATCCAGCATGGCGGCGGTCAGCGAAGCTATGCCAGGCCTGTCACCATCGCGGGCGGTCCCTGCATCCAGCATGACCCGGACATCCAGCAGCGGAAGACCATCAATAGGCGCAAAATAAATCTCAGCCCCACGCTGGCTGGTCCAGTGCTGGATCTGAGGCAAAGCCAGAGCGCTCCATGAAACCAGCGATAATCCTGACACCAGCAGTACACGCCATAAATGTCTAACGGACATGCTGACCTCCCGACATGGCTGCCTCACCTATATGACTTCCTTTGGGTATGGGCAACGGGTCAAGCGTAGCAATACTAAGATGATCATCTATAAAATAGCGTCTGACAACGCGCTGGATCTGCCCTGCATTCACCGCATTCACCCTATCCACATATTCATCTACTTTAGCCCATCCAAGACCCACTGTTTCTGCCATACCCATCTGCATGGCCTGATAGAACATGGAGTCACGCTGGTAAATATTGCCCGCCAGCACCTGTGCCTTGACCCGCGCCAGCTCATCATCGCCAACCAGTTCATTTTTCAGGCGTTCGATCTGCTGGCGCAGAGCCACCTCAAGCTCTTCTGTGCTATGTCCTTCTGCCGGCGTAGCTTCAAGACTGAACAGAGTAGACAGCCGGTCCATGAGTTCATAGCCTACCCCAGTATCGGCAGCCACCTGTTGCCCCCTTACCAGCGAAGAAGCGAAGCGGGCACTGTTGCCACCATCGAGAATACCGGAAAGCACTTCCAGCGCATAAGCATCACTGTCATCAAAGGCGGTCAGCAGGGATGGCACCTTCCAGGCCATGACGATATGAGGCAGTTTTGCGGGTATGTGCATAGTCATGCGTCGAATACCCAGTTGCTGTACCTCTGCCTGAGGCTTGACAACGGGAATGGAGGAAGACCGGAGTGGCCCAAACCATTTCTTTGCCATGCGGAACACATTAGCAGCCTGCACGTCGCCCACCACCACCAGCGTTGCATTGTTGGGTGCATACCAGCGTTGATACCAGTCCTGCAGATCTTCCACAGTCAGACCGGCCACATCATCCGGCCAGCCTATGACCGGATTGCGGTAAGGGCTGTCGCTGAAGGCCACCGCATTGAAGTGCTCTTCGAGCCTTGCCTGGGGTTGGTCATCCGTACGCATTCTGCGCTCTTCGATCACCACCTGCTGCTCCTTGACGAACTCTGGGCGCAACAGCCTGAGATTACGCATGCGATCCGCCTCCAGCTCAAAGCTGACCTCCAGCCTGTCATTCCCGAGTGTCTGAAAATAGGCGGTATAATCCTGACCCGTAAAAGCATTCTCACTCCCGCCATTTGCTGAGATAATGCGGGAAAACTCTCCAGGCGGATGATGACGGGTACCCTTGAACATCATGTGTTCCAGCATGTGTGATATACCGGTGATGCCCCCGTGTTCATAACTGGAGCCAACCTTGTACCAGACTTGAGTCACCGCGACGGGCGCCCTATGATCTTCCTGGACAAGAATCCTGAGACCGTTATCAAGCACAGCCTCATGCACCTGTACCGGAGAGGCCGACAGCACCATGGGCGTACATAAAGCACCCAGAACCGAAAGTTTCAGGCAGGACATTGTGTTTGTTACTCCATTTTTCCGGAAAACCATTTTTTTAACCGAGAACGGGTCATCATGACGAAAGCCTCAAACATCACAGAACATCAGGCAGTTTCATGGCGCACCTATCTGGCGCTGTGCAAACTCAAGGTCGTTGGCCATATTGTATTTACCGCCATTGTCGGCATGTTTCTCGCCGTTCCTGCATGGCCGCCACTGCTGCCAGCCTTGTGGGGATCCATAGGCATTGCACTGGCAGCAGCGTCAGCTGCTGCCATCAACCACTTTCTTGACCGCCAGGCTGATGCCGAAATGAACCGGACGCGTCACCGGCCGCTACCGTCAGGCGAAATATCCCCCAAGGGCGTTATCAGTTTTGCCCTGCTTCTGGGTGTAACCGGCATGGCGGTGCTACTGATTTTCGTCAATGCCACCACTGCGTTTCTGACCTTTCTGTCGCTTATCGGCTACGCGGTCATCTACACCGTGTACCTCAAACGCGCCACACCACAAAATATCGTGATTGGCGGCGCAGCCGGGGCAGCCCCCCCTGTTCTTGGCTGGTGTGCAGTCACTGGCCAGGTTCATCCTTATGCACTGCTGCTTTTTCTGCTGATATTTGTCTGGACGCCCCCCCACTTCTGGGCTTACGCCATCGCCAAACGTGACGACTACGCCAAGGTCAACATACCCATGCTACCGGTGACCCACGGCATAGCATTCACACAGCTCCACATCCTGCTTTACACGATACTGCTTTTCCTGACTGGCCTTCTGCCCTATGCCACCGGTATGAGCGGCCTGCTGTACCTTGGTGGCAATATCATACTGGGGGGCATATTTCTCGTATACGCATTCAGGCTATGGCGCTCTGCTGACCCTAAAACAGCCATGCAGACCTTTGCTTACTCACTGATCTATCTCGTCGGCATCTTCAGCTTTCTGCTGGTTGATCACTATCTGCAGTACTGAGACTCAGGCTGCCATGGCAGCCTTGAGTTTTTTCATGGCTCCACTTTCCAGCTGGCGTATTCTCTCTGCAGAAACCTGATAGCTGTCGGCAAGATCATGGAGCGTAGCCTTATCGGGGCTCAACCAGCGCCGGAAAACAATATCACGACTCCTTTCATCCAGACTTGCCATGGCTTTCTTTAACTGATCCTGTCGCGACATCTCCCACTCTCTGTCAGCAAGCAGGGTTTCAGGATCATCGCCTTCCTGATTGAGGTAGTCAATCGGCGACATGACATCTGCATCAGCATCATCCGTGTGAGACTCAAGCGCGGTATCCTGCTGGCTGAGCCGGCGCTCCATCTCGTGAACATCACCAACTGCAACGCCGAGCTCCTGAGCAACCTGCTCGGCTTCTCCAGCTGTCAGCCAACCCACATGGGTTTTCATCTTTCTCAGGTTGAAAAACAGTTTGCGTTGGGCCTTGGTCGTAGCAACTTTGACAATACGCCAGTTATGCAGGATGAATTCATGAATTTCCGCACGGATCCAGTGAACCGCAAATGAAACCAGCCTGACCCCCTGATCAGGGTCATAGCGCTTGACAGCTTTCATCAAGCCGATATTACCCTCCTGAACCAGATCGGCAAATGGCAGGCCATACCCCATGTAACCGCGGGCGATGTAAGCAACAAAGCGAAGATTGGCAAGCACCAGCTGTCGCGCAGCGTCCAGATCACCTTCACGCCTGAAACGTTCGGCAAGGCCACGCTCTTCTTCTGCGTCAAGCCGAGGGATCCTGCTTATAGCAGAAAAATAATCTTCCTGACTGCCAATGCCTATACCGGCAGACGATATCAACGCATTATTCATACTGATTATTCCTTGTTTTGCTGGCTTGGTACCTGCGTCACACAGACACCTTTAGCACTCTCTTGCTTAGAGTGCCAAAACTACTCCAAGTTCAAGACTTCCGCAACTCTAAGCGGGTAGCACAGGATATTACTCAGCACTGATCTGTAGCAGATAATGCGTCAGCACAGTCCAGGCTGCCATCACGGAAACCGAGCAGGCCAGCAGCACGAGTATCAGAAAATCGGGCAGGCCAAGAAAAACCAGCTGGAGATCACCGCCGTAAAGTGCACTCAGCTGCCTGGCAGGACCATAAACCAGTAGCAGCAGTATGAGTACAAGAAAGATGGCCCCCATACTTCCAATCAGGCCATACCAGAAAGCGGTGTAGAGAAAAGGACGGCGGATATAGCCGTCTGTTGCGCCCAGAAAACGCTGAACCTGGATTTCCTCACGCCTGCTATACATCTCAAGCCTTATGGTATTTCCCACGACCAGCAGCACCCCCAGCCCAAGCAGCAGGCCCAGTGCCTCAGTGCTCCTCTCGGCCAGATGCAGCCAGGCACGCAGGCGGTCATTCATCTGCTGGTCATCCTGTACCAGATCAGTCTCCTGCAGATCTCGCAACTGGGCCACAAGACGCTCCACATCCTGATGGTATCTCAGGCGATCCTGCAGACTGATCTTGATGACGATGGGCAACGGATTGAAATTAAGCGTTTTAAGAGCATCGCCCAGACCGCTGTAGTGTTGCAACTGCTCCAGACCCTGCTCTTTGCTGACGACCCTGACATCCACAACATGGGGTTGATTGCGTACTTTTTCACTCAGCCGTCGCGCAATATCCGCATTGATTTCCGGCTTCAGGAAAACAGAAAGCTGATAGCCAGACTCAACCGCTTCTGTAATATGGCGGAGATTATTGATACCGAGCTGAAAACTGGCAGGCAACGCCAGAACGATGGCAATCACAGCGATCGTCAGACTGGCTGCGTAAGGCGAGTGCATGATACGCCCGAGAGCTTCCTGAGCACATGTCCTGTGCTGCGAAAGATAACCACTGAAGCGATCCCTCAGGGTAGACCCTGATGCTCTTGCCACAGGGCGCACACGCTGGCGCACTGGCGCTTTCATGCCCGCACCTCGGTCATATGTCCCTTGCTGAGTACCAGTTGCCTGACGGGATGACGGGCAACCAGCAAGGGATCGTGCGTTGCAATCAGCACGGTGGTTCCCGACTGGTTGAAATCTGCAAACAGATCCATGATTTCGGCAGCAAGATCGGGGTCAAGATTGCCGGTAGGTTCATCCGCCAGAATCACCAGAGGATTATGGGCAATGGCTCTCGCAATGCCAACCCGCTGCTGCTCTCCTCCGGACAGTCCCTGTGGCATACGCCTCTCACGCCCCAGCAGACCCACCTTGTCCAGGGACGCTCTGACCCTGCGTTCAATGATGTCGGGCGCAAATCCTGCGATCATCATGGGCAATGCCACATTTTCCGAGACGGTTCGATCCTGCAACAACCGGTAATCCTGAAAAATGAGCCCAAGCTTGCGCCGGATAAAAGGTATTTCCCTCGCTCTGGCCTGATTCAGCATCTGGCCGTCCAGACGGATAGTGCCACGACTGGGGCGCTCCATGACAGCGACAAGTCGCATGAGCGTACTCTTGCCCGCTCCTGAATGTCCCGTCAGGAAAACCATCTCTCCCCGATCAATGGAAAAACTGACGCCACGCAAAGCCTCACTTCCGCCAGAATAGCGTTTGGTGACATCACGGAACTCAAGCATCGCCGCTTTCCCTGAGAGCAGCCTCACCCTCTGTGGCAAACAGCGCCTCTATGAACTGGCCGGCATCGAAGTCACGCAGATCATCAATTCCTTCACCTATCCCAATGAAACGGATGGGAATACCACACTGTCTGGCCAGCGCAAAGATGACGCCCCCCCTTGCCGTACCATCCAGCTTGGTCAGTGCCATACCGGTCAACTGCACCGCATCATTGAATAACTGCGCCTGTGAAAGGGCATTCTGTCCAGTACCCGCATCCAGCACCAGCAATACCTCGTGCGGCGCGGCAGGATCCAGACGCGCCATGATACGCTTGATCTTGCTCAACTCGTCCATAAGATGCGACTTGTTCTGCAGACGTCCTGCAGTATCTGCAATCAGCACATCCACACCGCGCGCCTGAGCCGCCTGCACCGCATCAAAAATGACGGATGCCGAATCCGAGCCACTCTGCTGGGCAATGACAGGTATCTGGTTGCGCTCCCCCCAAGTCTGCAACTGTTCAACGGCCGCTGCACGGAACGTGTCACCTGCCGCCAGCATGACACTGTGCCCCTGTAGCTGCAGACGCTTGGCCAGCTTGCCAATGGTCGTGGTTTTTCCTACACCGTTGACGCCAACCACCAGAATGACAAAGGGGCGGGTTGTCTCTGGAATATGCAAGGGAGCAGAACAGGGCTCAAGGATATCGCTGAGATGGGACTTCAGTGCCTCACGCAGTTTTTCGCCGGTATCAGGCTTGCCCATTTCCACCCGGTCACGCAGCGTCGCCAGAATCTCACGGGTTACCTGAACACCGACATCAGCCATCAGCAACTGTTCTTCCAGTGCTTCCAGTGTTTCATCATGCCCGCCACCCCAGAGCGCGGCAAAGCCGCGGCGCGTCTTGCCAAGCTGCTGCCTGAGCCGGTCATAGACGCCAACCGGGGATACGACCGGAGGTAGCGGCGCATCAGCCGCTGCAGTAACAGATGCCACGCTGGGCGACCAGAACATGACGACGCGTATATAAACAAGATTCAGCACCAGCAGCGCCGCCAGAACATCATGCCCAAGCACCACAAAAACGGGAAGTCTCATCAATACGCTGGCCATGCCCAGAGCAACCTGCAGTAGCAGCAGGAAACTCAGTACCACACCAGATTTTCTCAGCGCGGCAGCTCCGGACACAGAACTCAGGCTGATACCCATCCATGCCAGCATGATGTAAACAACCAGGGCACCAAGACGGTGCGCCCAGTGAATCAGCGCACGGGATTCAGGAGAGAGCACACCTCTGGCAAGCTCGGCGTCCAGACCCTGCCAGAAATCAAAAGCCTCGAAAAAATGTCCTTCAGGTGGCAGATAGGATCCCATACAGGCGGGAAAATCCTGACAGGCAAGGCCCGCAGACTGGACACTGGTCCAGATACCGGTCGCCAGCTGCAGGAAAAACAGTGGCAGACTGATGTAAACCATCCAGCGTAGCATGACACCGGCCCGCCACTCGACTGGCCCGGCATGGCGGCGGCGCAGATAGATCCATTGCCAGAGGGCAAGCAGTAGCAGCGCTCCCAACAGCCTCAGGCTTGCCACCAGCGGAATAAGCTGCACATCAGGTGACCATGTCACATTCCAAGCCAGCACGGATGTCAACATGACCGCCAGCAGCAAGGCCAGGCCACCTTGCCCGCCTTCACGACGCCAGACAAGCAGCGGATACTGCAGCAGTGCCAGCACGGTCAGGGCGCCAAGTGCTGCCATACCATAAGCGTACATGTCTGACAGCCATTGATGATCAGGCGTCCGGGCTGCCGTTTTGGCATCCACGGCATGCCTGAGGGCCTGCAGGGGCTCATCCGGCAGAAGGACGCCATAGCATCCCGGCCACTCGGGGCAGCCCATGGCTACATCACTCAGCCTGATATCAGCCCCCAGAAGAAGGGAAACCAGAGTTAAAAGCAGCGCCAGCAAAACCGTTATTCTGAACATGGATTATCCTATTTGAGAGGCGCGCAGCAGATGCTTCAGATCCCTGAGCACGCCATACGGGTCAAAGCCAGCCTGATAAACCATCATCAGGTTAGCCTCAGGGTCAAGCAGCAGGATCTGCCCTGGTTGAAGATCCCCGCCATTCGCCTGTTCCAGAAGCCGCCTGACACCAGGCTTCAGCAACGCTATGGCCAACTGGTCATCATGGCTCAGCCACTGCTGCAGCCCGGCCGAAAACCCAGTGCCATCCATGAGCAGAAGGCGTCTGACCCTGAGCGTCTCCTTGTTTAGCATCAACCGCAACTGGTAAGTCTTGCTCACCAGTTCAAGACAGTCATCACCACACTGGTCACCGGTAACCATGACCATCACCCAGCGTCCCGGCAAAGCCTCACCTGCCGTCCTGTTGGCCACAGGCTGCTCAAGCATTTCACTGTAGTTCATGGGCAGAGCAGGTGTCACCAGACGCCCATAGTTACCCCGGCTTCCCAGCCATTCAGGATGGAGCGTGTAAAGCCATGCGGCAATAAAAGGCAGAATGCTGATCGCAGCAATCAGCAGGATTTTCATCTGATTGCGCCGCTGTACTGAAAATGAATTCATGATTTCTCTTTAATATTTACTGTCGCGCCCTGTTCCGGAGCCAGATTTTTTCACAAAACCATACCAGATGAGCAGGGCCAATGTCATTGCTGCCAGCGAAAACCATTGCACGGCGTAAGCACGGCTTTTTTCAGCACCACTCGTACCAGGCTGCCAGTCACGGACATAACCTTCTGTCGCCCCCCCACCCGCTTCAAGTATCTGGACAGGCAGCACGGGATAACCAAGCTTCAGAGCCAGCGCACTGGCCTCCACCACCTGCACTCTGGATGGCCAACCATCACCAGGCGTATCATCCCCCTTGAGACGCAGGCCTACCCGGAAAAAAGGGGCAATCTGCCCGCGAATACTGATCGGCACACCGCCCGACAGCGGCACCTGGGGCAACCGGCTGCGATCGCCGGGAGCAGGCACCCAGCCACGATTGACGATTACATGCACATCAGAGCCCTCCAGTTGCAACGGCACAAGAACGTGATAGCCTACACGACCGGCATGCACCTGATTATCAAGAAGAAATCCGTGCGCCTCATCCAGTATCCCTGAAAGCAGGACAGGCTGGTATCTCGTGTCCTGCCAGGCGGGCTGGCTCGCCAGCAATCCGGCATTATCCAGTGGCTGAGCAACTTTTCTTGCTTCCCATAATTCAGCGATACGCTGCTTTTCATCAGCGCGCCGGAGTTGCCAGAAACCCAGAGATGTCAGCAGAACCAGCAATAGCCCCCCCAGGATCACCGCCATAAATTTCTGTTTAACGCTATAATTTGCCACTTTAGCCCAGCCTCCTGCCACTAACGTACATCATGAAAATCCTGATCATACTCATCCTTGCATGTATTATCGCCAGCCTGGGATCAGCACTGTTCTACCTGCTCAGATCCCAGCCGGGATCACCACGCACGGTGCGGGCACTCACAGCAAGAATAGCCCTGTCCATCGGCCTTTTTCTGCTATTGGCCGCAGGCATGCGCCTTGGCTGGCTACAACCCCACGCCACACTTGCACCGGATCACGCAGATGCAGGGGCTCCACATGATGTCACCGGGGATAATCCACACCGGCAGCGCATCACACAGCCCTGAATCCGTCATCTTTTTTGTAATCATAACCGGTAGACACGCTGTTGCCCACGCAGACACTGGCAGGCACCTACGCCAGCTTTGCCGCAAAATGGATACATCTCCAGCAGCATCTTCTGGCTGACATCAAAACCTATCTGTCACCCGCACGCAGGCAACTGTTCGATATTCTGCCTGTCTATTTTCACATGGCACGCAGCCGGCTCCCCGGCCATGCCACAGCCGTTCATGCCCCCCACGGTATTCCCGGCTATCATCCAGATCCCCATCTGGCACTCTGGCTGGGAGGAAAGCAATCCAGCGCAGCGGACAGCGGGCAGGACAGCCCGTCCATAAGGGGCATTTACCTGATGGGTAGCGCCACCAGCATCCTGGCCTTCTGCCCTGACAGTGATATTGACGTCTGGATCTGTCACCAGCCGTCTGGACAGACGCAACGGACACTGCTCAGAGAAAAAGCCTCGCAACTCGAGCGCTGGGCGGCCAGTCAGGGTATCGAACTGCATATCTACCTCGTGGATACAGAGTGCTTCCGCAAAGGCGATAACGGCCGGGTAGACAGCGACAGTTGCGGATCCCTCCAGCAGCATCTTCTTCTGGATGAATTTTACCGTTCTGCCCTGTGGATAGCGGGTGCGATACCAGTCTGGTGGCTCAGTCAGGACATATGTGAACCTGAATCCAGTCCCGACCAGCTGCAACGGCAGTTTCCTGGTGTGGGGCAACTGATCCAGCTGGGTAATCTGACCATGGAAACACGGCAGGAGTTCTTCAGCGGGCTGCTATGGCAACTCTGCAAGACACTGGATAAACCCGAAAAATCACTGCTGAAACTGCTCCTTACCGAATGTTACGCCAGAGAATTCCCAGCTCCGGACTGGCTGTGCCTGACCAGAAAACAGATCATCCACCAGAGTATAGCCAGTGGTGACAGCCGCCTCCCGCTGGAAGCTGATCCATACCTGCTGCTATTCCGCAAGGTGGAAACAGCGCTGATCCATGCACCCGAAAGACAGCATGTCGCAAGATTATGTTTTTACATGAAATTATGCGCAGCACTGCGTCCACATCATCACCGCGAGCATCCTGCCCGCCATCTTCAGGAAACGCTGGCCAATGAATGGCAATGGCCTGAGACGCTATGCAGACACATTAAAAACACCCATACATGGCAGCTTGAGGACTGGCAGGCCATACTGATTCCATTGCAGACAGAACTGGTCAACGGCCATGAAAGAATCCTGGAACAGGTTTACGCATGGGGACCTGATGCAGGGCAGTCCAGCGATGCAATCCTTCTCATGAACCGGCTGCGGTCGCAGATCAGGGGTGCAGATCACAAGATCGACCGCGTCCACTGGCAGATCTGGAGCCAGCACCAGATAGACCGTACCCGCATTATCCTGCAGACTGACCAGCCGCAGGACTGGCACCTCCAGTTGCTTAATGAATACGGACACCAGCTGCTGGAAAGCCATCACACCTGCCTTATGCATCTGCTCGGATGGCTGGTCATCAATGGATTCTGGCACCGACACATGCCCCCTGACCGCCTGCAGACGGGTACGACACGGGTATACACCGGTCAGCTGCATCATATGCTCAGACGTATTGACGCATGCTGGCAGGATACCCTGTCCCTTGCAGACAGGATGCAACACTATGCAGTTCCTCCACAGATGACTCACCGCATGCTTCTGGTCCAGCCAAAGCCCACCTTCAGCCTGCCTGGCGACCGCCATGCGATACGCGACTGCACACATACACTCGCCAGTTCACCTGAACTGAATCCTGGCATCATTGGACGCTGTGAACTGCTCAGCCTCAACAACTGGGGAGAGGCCCATGTATACTCTTGCTACGGCAGCCATGATCTGCTTGCCATGCTGGCACACAGCCGTACGCCATCACCACAGCCTCCCCTGGAAATCCTTGGCTTTGGCCCGGTCTATATCCCCGCACTGGTGAGTGCTACGCAACGCTGGCTTCATCAGCAGTTTTCCGCAGGAGACTTCCGTCATGACACGACATAAACAGCTCAAGCCCCTAATGCTGGCCATTCCGTTCATCGCAGTCGCCTGCCAGCAACCTGAAACAAAGGAAATTGAACTCGCAGGCAATGCTCAGGGTACAACCTATCACATCAAATTCGTCCAGCCATCCCCGCCGCTTGCAGCCTCCGAGCTTCATAAACAGATAGAAGCCAGGTTTGCAGAACTGGACAGCAAATTGTCCAACTACCGCGATGACTCCGAGATAGCACAAATCAACCGCCAGACCAGCACTGACTGGATCAGCGTTTCACCCGAAATCATGGAAGAACTGGTCGTTGCCCAGCAGGTCTACCGCCTCAGCGATGGCTGTTATGACATTACAGTCAAGCCGCTGTTTGATCTGTGGGGGTTTTCACGACATGAAGGCAAGGTGCCGGATGAAACGGCCATCAGGGAAACCCTGCAGAAAATTGGTGGCCACTATCTTGAACTGGACCCCCCCAACCACCGCATCCGCAAACACCTGCCTCTCCTGCGCATTGACCTGTCATCCATCGCACAGGGGTATAGCGTGGAACAGATGGCAAAACTACTGGAAAATGCAGGTATAAGCAATTATCTTGCAGAGATCGGTGGAGAAATGAAGGCTCGCGGACACAAGGCTTCCGGCCAGCCATGGCGGGTTGCCATCGAGAAACCACTACCCAATACCCAGGAAGTCAGCGAGGTGCTGACAGTTACCCAGGCTTCAGGCACTGCGATCATGACATCCGGCACCTACAGAAACTACTTTGAAGAAAGCGGCAGAACCTATTCGCATATTCTGGATCCCTCCACAGGCCGTCCAGTCACCCACAAACTGCTTTCCACTACCGTACTGCACCCTGATCCTACCTGGGCGGATGCCTGGAGCACGGCACTGCTATGCCTCGGTGAAGAACGCGGTTTCCGTATCGCCGAGCAGGAAAACCTGCGCGCAGTCTTCATTTATGGCGAACAGGGAGAGCTCCGGGAGCGCTATTCCACCGCATTTAATGAATCACACTGAATATTTCCAATGGGTTACACCAACTGGTAACATGAAAGGACAGCGGGAGATCCTGCCTGCCTCAACCCCCTATGCGGAGCCTGGACGTGCAAACACCACAAACGGATATCGTGAATCCTAACCTGCCTGAGCTTGGCATCGCCGGTTTCAGCTACCCTGACCTGCACAATCCCGAAAGACTGCAGGATCTGATGACGGTATTTGAAGCATCGGTGCAGGAACAGGATCCAGATCTTCTGACAGCATTCCGCGCCTACCGCGAAGACCACGCAAACCAGTATCACAGCGCAGAAGCTGAATCTGACCTTCTGGTGCGCATGGCGTCTCATGTCGGCCAGTTTGTAGCGACGCTGTTTAATGTCGCAGATACCCGACAGACCCAGGCGCTGGGCATACAGCGTGATTTTGCAACCATCTTCGCTTTCCGTAACGAAATTGCTGCCAAACTGAACGTACGTTTCAAGGGGCAGGCGCCAGCGCTCTGGGATGGTGACGCGCTGGATCAGCGCTTCCAGCAGCTGACTGACTGCATATTTCCCAGACTGGATCTCGACCACGACCGGGAATTTGCCATTGCCCGTGGCATCCTTGAGATTCACCGCGCAGCAGGGGCCGATCAGGATCCTGCATTGATGGCGGCTCCCCTGAGGAAAAAACTGGCAGCAGCTGAAGGTACAGATACGATAGTCGCTCTGTACAGCATAGAGGATGATGCCGCTTTTCTGGCTGCCATTGAAGAGGTACTGCTTCAGTGGTGCCACGCCGCCATGTCAGGCATTGAGCCCATGCATGCCGCCACCCGCTCGTGGTCGTGCATAAAAATGCCCGCCAAAACCGATGTCCATAATCTGGTCAGGCATGACATTGTTGATCTTGGCGGCTATACCGCATGGAGCGCTCACCATGGTCATAACAAGCGCCGCGACGGTTTCGCGCTTACCGATCCACGTTTTCCGGAAAGACGGGTACTCTACGAAGTAGACCACTGCATTTACTGCCATGACCGGGATGCCGACTCATGCTCCAAAGGCATGAGAAACCGGAAAGAGCCGGGCTTCAAGGCCAATGCGCTGGGAGTCACTGCCGCAGGGTGTCCGCTGGAAGAAAAAATATCGGAAATGCACACCCTCAAGCGCCAGGGCGACAACATCGGTGCGCTGGCACTGGTCACTCTGGACAATCCGATGTGCCCTGGCACAGGACACCGCATCTGCAATGACTGCATGAAAGGTTGTATCTACCAGAAATCAGAACCCGTCAATATTCCCCAGATCGAAACCAGTGTGCTGACAGGCGTACTGTTCATGCCATGGGGATTCGAAATCTACAGCCTGCTGACACGATGGAATCCGCTGAACAGGAAACGGCCAGTTGCCCTCCCCTACAATGGGCTCAATGTGCTTGTTGCCGGTATGGGACCCGCAGGTTATACGCTGGCGCACTATCTGCTGAACGAAGGATTCTCTGTCACCGGTATCGACGCCCTCAAGCTCGAACCCCTGCCGCGTGATCTTACAGGTGATGCCGACACACCACCAAGGCCTATCAGGGATTTCAGGGAAATTTACGAAGCTCTGGATAAACGCATCCTGCTTGGCTTTGGCGGTGTTGCCGAATATGGTATTACCGTGCGCTGGGACAAGAACTTCCTCAAGGTTATTTACCTCAACCTGCTCAGACGGCCAGCGTTCCGCTGCTACGGCGGCGTGCGCCTTGGTGGAACACTGACCCTGGAAGACTGCTGGGACAAAGGATTTGATCATGTTGCGATTGCCTCAGGTGCTGGCAAGCCGACCGTCATCGACCTGAAGAACAATCTGACACGCGGCATACGCAAGGCATCTGATTTTCTCATGGCACTCCAGCTGTCTGGTGCCGCCAAAGCAGATTCCATTGCCAATCTGCAGGTACGACTGCCTGCAGGCGTGATTGGCGGAGGACTGACCGCGATTGATACCGCCACAGAAGTACTGGCTTACTATCCGGTACAGGTTGAAAAAATCCTGCATCGTTATGAAACCCTTTGCCGCGAACATGGAGAAGCCGCCGTCAGGGCTGGCTACGATGCCGAGGAAACCATCATTCTGGATGAGTTTATCCTGCACGGTAAAGCCATACGCGCCGAACGCAGCCGCGCAGCGGCTGTCGGGGAAAAGCCACACTTCCAGCCACTGTTGACCAGTTGGGGAGGCGTTACTCTCTTCTACCGCAAAGGCATGAAAGATGCGCCTGCCTACCGGCAGAATCATGAAGAAATCTCAGAGGCGCTGGAAGAAGGCATCTGGCTTGCTGAAGGCATGAGCCCGGTTGAAGCGCTGGATGATGAATACGGCCATCTGCGCGCCGTACGCTTTGACCAGTTCAGTGAAGCTGAAGGACGCTGGCATAAAACCACAGAACGTGAAGTTCCCCTCCGTAGCCTGTTCATCGCAGCAGGGACATCACCCAATACGATCTACGAAACCGAACACCCCGAATCCTTTGTCATGGACAGGCGCTTCTACCAGCGGCATGAGGCGCAATGGCAGAACAATGCGCTGATACTGACCCCTTGCGCTGATGGAGAACAGCCCAAACAGTCCAGTCCGGCACCTTTCACCTCCTATACACGGGATGGCCACTATGTCAGCTTCTATGGTGACAACCACCCAGTCTATGCCGGTAATGTCGTCAAAGCCATGGCGAGCGCCAAACACGGCTATCCTTCGGTGGTCTCACTGTTCCGCGAGCGCATGGCAGCCATGGATCCCCAGCTTCAGGCAAGCCGCGACGCCAGCCTTCGCGCACTGCATGCGCAACTTGATACTGAATTGCGGGCGACTATTGTCGATGTCAGGCGACTGACTCCTACCATTGTCGAAGTTGTGGTCAGAGCGCCGATGGCCGCCCGCCACTTCGAACCGGGACAGTTTTACCGTGTACAGAACTTCGAATCACTGGCCCCCAGAATTCAGGATACCGTTCTTGCAGCCGAGGGACTGGCGCTTACCGGCGCCTGGGTTGACCGGGAACAGGGGCTCATTTCGCTGATTACCCTTGAAATGGGCGGCTCCTCCAGCCTCTGCACAACCTGGAAGACAGGGGATCCACTGGTGGTGATGGGCATTACCGGCAGCCCAACCGAGATACCCCAGAATCAGACCGTACTACTGATAGGTGGTGGACTTGGCAATGCCGTGCTCTTTTCCATTGGCAAGGCACTGAAGCACGCGGGTAACAGGGTGATTTACTTTGCCGGCTACCGTAACCGCGAAGATGTGTTCAAAATGGAAGACATCGAAGCCTCAGCCGATGTGATCATCTGGTCCGTCGATGACAAACCTGGCAATACCCCCATAGAGCCCAGACGCCCCCAGGACAAAAGCTTTGTCGGCAACATCGTGCAGGCCATGCTGACCTATGCCCAGGATATGCTGGGTGAACAGCCACTGTCCATGTCTGACGCTTCCCATCTGGTCGTCATAGGCTCAGACCGCATGATGGCCGCGGTCAAGGAGGCACGGTACACCGTACTGGCGCCTTACCTCAAGCCGGAACATGAAGCCATAGGCTCCATCAATTCCCCCATGCAGTGCATGATGAAAGGCGTTTGCGCCCAGTGTCTCTGCAAACACGTTGACCCGGTCACCGGTGAAGAAAGTTTTGTCTACTCCTGCAACAACCAGGATCAGGCTCTGGACAGGGTCGACTTCCCTCATCTGGCTGAGCGCCTGCGCCAGAACTCAGTCCAGGAAAAACTGACCGCGCTCTGGCTCGCCCACCTGTTCAGATCCACGGGAAAAAGCGAATGAATCTGGCGCCTTCACGCATCCGTATTGCGACACGCCGCAGCCCTCTTGCCATGTGGCAGGCTGAACATGTGGCATCCCTCCTCAAGGCAGCTCACCCAGGGCTCGAAGTCGATCTTCTGCCTATGGTCACCCAGGGCGATCGCATTCTTGACGCACCTCTGGCCAAGATAGGAGGCAAAGGCCTTTTTGTAAAGGAACTGGAACAGGGCCTGCTTTCAGGCATAGCAGACATTGCCGTCCATTCCATGAAAGATGTGCCGGTTGAACTGCCGGAAGGCCTGCATCTGGGCGCTATCCTCCGACGCGAGGATCCACGCGATGCGCTGGTCAGTGTGCATTATGACAGTCTTGATGCCCTGCCTGCCAATGCCCGTATTGGCACCTCCAGCCTGCGTCGTGAGTGTCAGCTCAAATCCAGATTTCCGGGGTTCCAGATCCAGGGTCTGCGCGGCAATGTCAACACCCGGCTCGCACGGCTGGATCAGGATGAATTTGATGCCATACTGCTGGCATCCGCCGGCCTCATCCGTCTGGGCATGGCGGACCGTATCCGTGAATCCATCACGCCGGACATCAGCCTTCCTGCCATTGGTCAGGGCATCATAGGCATTGAGTGCCGGAAAGACGATACCGCCGTCATGTCACTGATCCAGGCACTCCATGATCAGGATGCAGCCAACGTACTGGAAGCCGAACGCGCCATGAATGAGCGTCTGCAAGGCGGTTGCCAGATACCCATTGCCGGTCATGCCGAACTTTTACCGACACAGCAGATGCGCATGAGAGGGCTGGTGGGATCCGTGGACGGCACTACCATCCTGTACGCGGAAAAAACAGGCCCTGTCAGCACAGCACACGCACTGGGCATTGCAGTTGCGGATGAACTGCTTGCCCAGGGCGCCGGCCCCCTGCTGCTACAGCTTCAGCAACCCTGATTTATCATGCTGTCAGTGCATGATCTTGAATATATCAGAGGAGAAAGGCTACTCTTCACTGAGCTGGCATTCTCGCTTCACCCCGGCGAAGTCATGCAGATTGAAGGCGCAAATGGCAGCGGCAAAACCAGCCTGATGCGCCTGGTCGCAGGTCTGGGGCTTCCCACTGAAGGAGCCATCCGCTGGAATGGCATCTGTATCCGGCAATGCAGGGAAGCCTATTGCCAGTCCACGGTCTATCTCGGACATGGACTGGGCATCAAAAGTGATCTCACCCCACTCGAAAACCTGCAGCATGCCCTGGCTATTTCAGGTCTGGCACTGCCGCGCAAAGATGCCATACGGGCACTTGCGGATACGGGACTTGACGCATTCATGGAGCAGCCATCACGCACCCTTTCGGCAGGCCAGAACCAGCGTATCGCGCTTTCAAGACTGATACTCCATCCCGGCACGCTCTGGATACTGGATGAACCCTATACCGCACTTGACCGTCAGGGCATCAACATGCTGAACCAGCTGCTCGAACGGCACTCGGCAAAAGGAGGCATGGCCATCGTCAGTTCTCACCAGCCAGTTGAACTACAGGTTCCGTTAAGGACGCTACAACTGTCATGAATCCCGCATTTTCTGCTTTTGCTGCGCTGATACGTCGCGACATGATACTGGCCTACCGCAACCATCATGAACTGGCCAACCCGCTGGCATTTTTCCTCATGTTTGCCAGTATTTTTCCTCTGGCCATCAATCCTGAACCTGTATTCCTGCAGAAAATGGCACCAGGCATTGTCTGGATCGCCGCCCTGATAGCATCACTACTGTCGCTGGAGAACCTTTTTCGCAGCGACTATGATGATGGCAGTATTGAGCAGTGGGTACTCAGTCCCCACCCTCTTGCCCTGCTGGTACTGGGCAAGGTCGTGGCTCACTGGTGCATGAGTGGTCTGCCCATGCTGCTGCTGGCGCCACTGATGGGACTGCTGCTGCAGATGCCACCAACTTCCATCACCATCATGGAAATGACGCTGCTCCTTGGCACCCCGTCGCTCAGCCTTATTGGCGCCATAGGTGTAGCACTCACCGTCGGGCTGAAACGCGGAGGCATGCTGCTGGGCCTCCTCATTCTGCCCCTGTATATTCCTGTGCTGATTTTTGCCACCTCAGCCATTACGGCAGCAGCATCCGGACTACCCGTGTCCGGTCAGCTTTATTTTCTTGCCGCCATGTCCCTGCTAGGCGTTTCCCTCGCCCCCTGGGCCATTGCCTCAGCCCTTCGTATCAGTGTGAGTTGAAATCATGTGGTCATTCCTGCATAAACTGGCGTCCCCCCCTTATTTTTACCGCATGGCAGGTCGCTGGCTTCCCTGGCTTGTCTGGCTGACCGGGCTGGCATTTACAGCTGGCCTCTATCTCGGACTGGGTGTTGCGCCACCCGACTACCAGCAAGGCGAGAGCTACAGGATCATGTTCATCCATGTACCCGCTGCCTGGATGTCACTTTTCATTTACATGCTGATGGCATTCTGGAGCGTGATCCATCTCGTCTGGAACATCAAGCTGGCAGAAATCCTGATGTACCGCTCGGCAACCATAGGCGCCGCCTTCACTTTTCTTGCGCTGGCAACAGGTTCGCTATGGGGCAAGCCCATGTGGGGCGCCTGGTGGGTATGGGACGCCCGTCTCACTTCGGAACTGATCCTGCTTTTCCTTTATCTTGGTTATATGGCACTGGTTGCCGCCATCGAAGATCCGAGAACAGCGGCCCGTGCTGGTGGTCTGCTGATTCTGGTGGGGGTCGTCAATATTCCCGTCATTCATTATTCAGTAGAATGGTGGAATACCCTGCATCAGGGCCCCACCGTAACCAAACTGGACAAGCCATCCATCCATATCAGCATGCTTATCCCGCTGCTGGTCATGGCTCTCGCGTGCAAGCTTTACTATCTGACCTTACTGCTGCTCAGAGCCAGGAACGAAGTTCTGGTGAGAGAAAAGCGCTCAGCATGGGTAAGAGAACTGGTCAGCAATGACTTTCGCTGACCACTGAATGCGATAGGGGGATATGCCTGGAAAGGTAAAAATGCGGGATATATCGGATTGACCGGAGCATACGCTCCGGACGGCTTGCATAGCCTTGGAACATGTCGGACGACAAGATCATACAGGACCGGAGACACACCCCTCGCATCATTGCATTAAGAAAACTGGTCGTAACCCACCCGACAAACCAGGCAACATCATCCGGCCATGACGCCATCCGAGCCGCAGGCAGGCTACACGATCATACAAACAAAAGTCATGCCAATCTCGAAAAGCCACTAGATAAAGGCATCCAGCACCCGATATTGCTCTCCCGCATACCAGCCCTGCGTCAAATCACACAACAGGCATGCGATATCCCGCAACTTGCCCGTGCGACAATTTGTCACATTGAATCAGAGACTTAGCTCATGTAGTCTTTTATCCAACGTGATTTGAGGCTCAACGCCATCATGTTTATCCTCCTAAATACCCTTCCTGGGGCGGTGCAGACCGCCCTTTTTTTTTGCCTTGACCTTGCATAAAAGGGCATGATTTATGCTAAAAAACTTTTAGCATTAGATTCTCACCATTCCACCCCATCACACAGAACACTCATGATGAAAACAGAAACATCACGCACACTTGTTTTGGGCATACTGGTTGCGGGCACCATCACCAATGCCCAGGCAGCGTCTGCCTCTCCTACCCCGGAAGAAAAACGACTCGCAGCCGAAAACGCCGAACTCAAACGCCAGCTCATGGCGCTGCAGGCAAAACTGGAAAATACACCGCCAGCAGCTACGACAGCAGCGGCAAATGGCAGCCGTGCGGTTGCTGCTGGCTTTGGTGCCACTGAAATCGTCAGCACATCAACCCACCGCCATACACCGGCAACCGGCAGTTGTGGTGCCAACATGAATGCCTATATGGGCGACATGCAGATGGAGCCAGGATCAAGATTTCTTTACAACCCTGTCTGGGGAGGGATGGATGCCTTCTGGAACCATCCCGAAGGCATGTGGATGGCCAACCTGAAGTGGATGCATAACCAGTGGAATGGGCTGATCGATGGCACCGCCAATGTCAACAGCAATCAGGTCGGTGCCATGGGAGACTACAAATACCCCTATATGATGCCAAGCCGTTCCATGACCATGGACATGTTCATGTTGATGCCCATGTACGGCGTGACCAAGGATCTTACGCTGATGGGCATGATCAATTATTCATCAATGAACATGCCCATGGTCATGAACATGATGGGACAGAGCGCCGGCAACGCCCCCATGGCCACCGGGGGACTCGCTGATACCCAGATTGATGCCATCTACCGGGTACACAAGAATGTCACCGCCACCCTCGGCCTGAGCATACCTACCGGCAGTATCGACCAGAAGGTCGCGCAACAGGGATCCTCCAAAACCTACTATGCGCCGTATGACATGCAGAACGGTGCCGGCACCTGGATACTGCAACCCGATGTCACGTATAACTGGATATCCAGTGATGAAGACTGGAACATTGGCGCCAATGCTCAGGGCAATATAAGTCTGAACACCCAGAACAGCTGGAGCCGTGGCAATGGCATCGTGCTAGGCTCATGGCTGCAAAAGGCCTTTGGCCCCGCCACGACTTGGGTCAGGGCGCGCTACAGCAATTTTGCCATGATCAGGGGGGAAGACCCGAATATGGAGGATGGCAAATACCTCATGGCAGATTACTCCACACAGAATACAGGTGGCCAGGTGGTCAACATGCTGCTGGGCGGCAGCTGGCAGTACAAAAGCTTCAACATTGGTCTGGAAGGCGGCATTCCCGTATATCAGGATCTGAACGGCCTGCAGCTCAAGAACTCCTATATGATCAACAGCGGCTTCCAGGCCATGTTCTGATCAGACCCGCCATCTTTCGAGGGAAGGGGGTGGGATACAGCCCCCGAACCTGGTTATGGCCCTGCATCGTCGCCAAAAGACAGACCCAGCCAGTCAGGACGATCATCCTGATTCAGCCCCATGGCTTTTTCGATGGCACCCAGACGATTGCGAACAGAATGTCCCTCATGAGTGCGCCGAACCAGATCCAGAACATAGGCGAGGCGCGTACCGTCATTACAGTCAATGCGCCCGCTACGCATGTCCCGATAGACGGCCGCCATCTCCTTGCGGATGATTTCCACCGATACATCAACTGCTGGCTGCTTGCCGAGACGGGCATAAATTTCTTCAACCGTATCCTCATCATCCAGTTTCTGATTAACCTGACTTTCCCGGCGCTGTTTCTCGGCCCACCAGTCTGCAAGACTCTTTTTTTCACTCATGACAGCATTCCCCTCACCACATGTTCAGCATTCATGATCATTTTAAGGTTGCGCCCAGGACAAATCATCTTGGGAATCCGCACGGCTCGTTATATCATAAGACCCCGTGAAATACGCCTCTCAGGCAGGGCACATGACCTTACGTAGCGCAACGATTGAAAGAAATACGCTGGAAACGCGTATCAGGGTCCAGATCAGTCTGGATGGTACAGGCAAGAGCCACTTCCAGACCGGTGTTCCATTTCTGGAACATATGCTTGAACAGATATGCAGGCACGGCGCCATTGATCTAGATATTCAGGCAGATGGTGATGTACTCATTGATGACCATCATACCGTTGAAGATATCGGCATAGCGCTTGGCCAGGCCTTTCATGTAGCGCTGGGTAACAGGAAAGGCATCCTGCGCTATGGTCATGCCTATGTACCCCTGGACGAAGCGCTGTCACGGGTTGTCATTGATTTTTCAGGTCGCCCCGGACTCTTTTACCATGTGACATTCAACCGCGCCCATATCGGACGCTTTGATGTTGATCTTCTGGTCGAATTTTTCCGCGGATTTGTGAATCATGCCCAGGCAACCCTGCATATCGATAACCTGCGGGGTGAAAATGCCCATCACATCGCTGAAACGCTTTTCAAGGCATTCGGCAGGGCGATCAGACAGGCAGTAGCCAGCGATGAGCGTATGTCAGGATCAATTCCTTCAACGAAGGGATTGCTCTGACTTCGACGCACAAGGCATACTGACTCCATGCAACAGCAGCTGAAATAACAAAAACCATACAGCATGACCAAGGTAGTGATTATCGACTATGGAATGGGCAACCTGCATTCCATTGCCAAAGCCCTGCAGAAAGTAGCGCCCGCCGGTGTCCGCATAGTGATCAGCGGTGATGCCAGCCAGTTGCGCCAGGCAGACAGGCTGGTATTTCCCGGGGTAGGTGCCATACGCGACTGCATGACAGCGCTGGCAGCACATGAACTGATCCCCACCCTGCTGGAAGCCAGCCGTACGAAGCCCACGCTCGGCATCTGTCTGGGCATGCAGGCCCTGATGGATTCAAGCGAAGAAAATGGCGGTGTCGCCTGTCTGGCCCGCATACCGGGGCAGGTCAGGCATTTTGGTGAACATCTTCAGGATGAACTGGGACACCGTCTCAAGGTTCCGCACATGGGCTGGAATCAGGTCATCTTCTCTTCACCGGATCATCCCCTGTGGCATGGGATTGATAATAGCAGCTGGTTCTATTTTGTTCACAGCTACCATGTGGTGCCTGCTGATGCTGCACACACCGCGGCCATCAGCCATTACCCAGCCCCTTTCACCGCGTCCGTACAGGACGGCAACCTGTTTGCCGTCCAGTTTCACCCCGAAAAAAGCCAGACAGCAGGCCTGAAACTGCTGGCCAACTTTCTGGCATGGAATCCCGAATGATCAGCATTCGGGGCGCTACGTTCACACTACCTTAAGTTTTTTGAGGGCTTCATATGCTGCTTATACCTGCTATCGATCTCAAGGATGGCCAATGCGTGCGCCTGAGACAGGGACGCATGGAAGATGATACCGTGTTCTCCGATGATCCTGTTGCCGTCGCCAGACGCTGGGTTGACGCAGGTGCCAGACGCCTGCATCTTGTCGATCTGAATGGCGCTTTTGCAGGAACTCCACGCAACGCGGAGGCCATTCATGCCATACGCGAAGCCTGCAGCCAGGTTGAAATCCAGGTTGGAGGGGGGATCCGCGACGAAGAAACGGTACAGGCTTACCTGAACGCCGGTGTTGATTATGTGATCATCGGTACTAAAGCCGTCAGTGCCCCTCACTTTGTCAGTGATGTAGCGGCAGAGTTTCCCAACCGCATCATCATTGGTCTTGATGCGAAAGACGGCAAGGTAGCCATTGATGGCTGGTCCAAGCTGTCACATCATGATGTCATTGATCTGGCGCAGAAATTTGAAGCCGACGGTGTTGAAGCCATCATTTACACCGATATCAGCCGTGATGGCATGATGCAGGGTGTCAATGTGGAGGCTACCGCCCGTCTGGCGCGGTCTGTCAGGATTCCGGTCATTGCATCTGGTGGCATCCATACGCTGGAGGATGTCAGGGCGCTGGGCGCATATGCCTCGGACGGCATCATGGGCGCTATTACTGGCCGCGCCATTTATGAAGGTACTCTTGACTTTGAAGAAGGCCGCAAACTGGCGGAAAGTTTCTGACATGCTGGCCAAGCGCGTCATTCCCTGCCTGGATGTTGATCAGGGACGGGTCGTCAAGGGGGTAAAGTTTGTGGATATCCGCGATGCGGGTGATCCCGTGGAAATTGCCCGCCGCTATGATCGCGAAGGTGCTGATGAACTGACCTTTCTGGATATTACCGCCAGTTCCGACAACCGGGGCACCATGATTCATGTTGTCGAGCAGGTTGCGGGCGAGGTTTTCATACCACTCACGGTTGGCGGTGGCATCCGCACACTGGATGACATACGCAACATGCTGCACGCCGGCGCGGACAAGGTCAGCATCAATACCGCAGCCGTATTTAACCCGGAATTCGTCAGACAGGCCGCCGATCGCTTTGGCTCGCAGTGTATTGTGGTTGCGATTGATGCCAAACGGGTCGATGACCACTGGGAAATATTTACACACGGCGGCCGCAAACCTACAGGCCTGGATGCAGTGGAATGGGCCCGCCACATGGTTGCACTTGGAGCTGGTGAAATCCTGCTGACCAGCATGGACAGGGATGGCACCCGCAGTGGCTTTGATCTTGCCCTGACCAGAGCTATCAGCGAGGCTGTATCCGTCCCGGTGATTGCCTCCGGGGGTGTGGGTTCGCTGGATGATCTTGCGGATGGCATCAGCGAAGGGCTTGCCGATGCGGTGCTGGCAGCGAGTATTTTCCATTTTGGTGAACATACCATCGCGGAAGCCAAACGGCATATGGCATCCCGCGGCATCAGGGTACGACTGTAATGCAATGGCTTGATGAAGTACATTTCGACGATCAGGGACTGGTGAATGTAGTTACCCAGGAAATGGGAACGCATCAGGTACTGATGGTAGCCTGGATGAACCGCGAAGCACTGCACCTCACGGTCGATGAAGGCTTTGCGGTTTACTGGTCACGCTCCCGCAAGCGCCTGTGGCGCAAAGGGGAGGAATCCGGACACCGTCAGCGCGTTATCTCCCTGCGCCTTGACTGTGATGCCGACGTCATCCTGCTTGAAGTGGAGCAGATGGGAGGCATGGCCTGTCACACCGGGCGACACGACTGTTTCTACCGCGAACTTTCGCCAGCAGGCGACGCCATGCAGCATGAATGGAAAATCATCTCCCCTGTCATCAAAGACCCCTCCGAGATTTACCGGAAACCCTCATGACCGATATTCTTGATCAGCTTGCCGCCACACTGGAAGCGCGCAAGTCTCATGATCCCTCATCGTCATATGTTGCCAGCCTTTACCAGAAAGGTATCGACGGCATACTGAAGAAAGTAGGCGAAGAGGCTGCAGAAACCATTATTGCCGCTAAAAATGATGATCCTGCTGCACTGGTTTATGAAATGGCGGACCTCTGGTTTCACTGCTGCGTACTGCTCGCTCAGCAGGGACTCCATCCCGGAGATGTTGAAGCTGAACTGGCCCGGCGTTTTGGTCTGTCTGGACTGGCTGAAAAGGCATCCCGGCAGAAAGAGGGATCATGATGTCTGGATTACAGCCCTATCTGGAACACCTGCCTTTAGTGGAACAGGGTGTTTATATTGCGCCTGGTGCCACAGTCATAGGCCGCGTCACCATTGGCGAAGACGCATCTCTATGGCCCGGCTGCATTATCAGAGGTGATGTCAATAGCATATCCATCGGCAGATACAGCAATATACAGGATGCCAGCGTCCTGCACGTCACACAGCCTACCGCCAGCCAACCTGAAGGTTATGCGCTGACGCTGGGTGAAGGGGTTACCGTAGGCCATCGTGCCGTCCTGCACGGCTGCAGTATCGGCAACTACTGCCTGATAGGCATAGGCGCCATCATCATGGATGGTGCCGTCATTGAAGACGAGGTCATGATAGGTGCTGGCTCGCTGGTACCGCCCGGCAAACGGCTGGAAAGCGGCTTCCTGTATGTAGGCGCGCCGGTCAGGAAGGCGAGGGAACTGAGCCATGAAGAGCGGCAGTTTCTGACCCAGTCCAGTCGCAACTATATCCGCCTCAAGAATGCTTATCTGGCTATGTGAGATTACCGCGCAAGACTCAGACGCAATGCCTCAATGACTGGCTGGGTAGTAGGCAAAACCCTAAACCAGAGTTCGAATGCCAGTGCCGCCTGCTCTACCAGCATGCCAAGGCCATCGCAACTGATGCGCGCGCCCTGTTCTTTGCCCCAGATGACAAATGGAGTGGGGGTTGCTGCGTAGGCAAGATCGTAGCACACCCCCTCCCTGGACAGCAGACCATCACCCAGCGGGGGTAAAGCCTGTGAAAGACTGGCGGCAGTCGCATTGAGGATAAGATCATACTCTCCATCCATGGCATCCATACCACCGCCAGTGACTGGGCCAAGATCATCAAAAACCCGCGCCAGATCCAAAGCGCGTGCAGCGGTGCGGTTTGCGATATGCAGGGCAGCCGGCCCCCTCTCCAGAAGAGGAGCTACAATGCCACGCGCTGCGCCGCCAGCACCCAGTATCAGGATGCGCGCCTGCTCCAGACTGATGCCCAGATTGATTTCCAGATCGGCACGCAGACCATGACCATCGGTGTTATCCCCCAGCAGGGCGCCATCGGCAAGAGATTGCATGGTATTGACCGCTCCGGCACGCAAAGCACGCTCTGTAAGCACATCAGCCCTGCGAAAAGCAGCTTCCTTCAACGGAATGGTGCAATTGAATCCCTTGCCGCCTGCAGCCAGAAAGGCAGACACCTCCGCCTCAAACATCTCAGGTGGAACATCCAGCGCCTCATAGCTGATGGCAATACCATACTGGCGGCCAAAAGCGGCATGGATCCATGGTGAGCGGCTATGACCAACCGGATGACCCATGACAGCATAACGGTCAGTGGCTTCATGGCGGCTCCCGGTTATCATGTCTGCTGCATCCAGCGTGCAGCCTCAAGCGCATAATAGCTGAGAATGGCATCAGCGCCCGCACGCCTGAACCCCAGCAGCGACTCCATCACTACAGCTCGCTCATCCAGCCAGCCCTGCATGGCAGCGGCCTTGATCATGGCGTACTCACCACTGACATGGTAAGCCAGCACAGGTACACCAAATTCGGATCTGATCCGGCTGACAATATCCAGATAAGGCAGGCCCGGCTTCACCATGACCATATCAGCGCCTTCCTGAATATCCAGTGCCACCTCACGAATAGCCTCCAGGGCATTGGCCGGATCCATCTGATAGGTATATTTATTGCCGCCACCTAACTGGGCAGCAGAACCAACGGCATCGCGGAAAGGCCCATAAAATGCGGACGCGTACTTGGCTGAATAGGCAAGAATACAGGCATTGGCATGACCAGCAGCTTCCAGCGCCTGCCGGATGCAGCCTATGCGTCCATCCATCATGTCGGAGGGCGCAACGATATCGGCGCCAGCCTCGACATGTGAAAGAGCCTGTTTGACCAGTGCTGCTACCGTCTCGTCATTGACAATGACCCCCGCATCATCCATCAGCCCATCCTGACCATGAATGGTATAAGGATCCAGCGCCACATCAGTAATAACGCCCAGTTCCGGGATTTGAGACTTGAGCGCCCTGACCGTCCGGTGTACCAGCCCTTCAGGATTCCACGCCTCCTCGGCGCTGGTGGTCTTTCTGGCAGCATCAATGACCGGAAACAGGGCAATCGCCGGGATACCCAGCTGTGCTGCCTGTGCCGCCTCTTCAAGTAGCAGGTCAAGGCTGCGGCGAAATACACCCGGCATGGAAGGTACTGCAATTTTCTGTTGTTTGCCTTCGCAGACAAACAGCGGGTAGACAAGACAGGATGGTGACAGTGTATGCTCACGCATAAGCTGCCGGGTAAATGCCTGCATACGCATCCTGCGCATCCGGATGGCAGGGAACACGCCCTGATTCTGCTGGATTCTGGACATAAATACCGATGAATTAGAAAGATAATACTATAGTGTATGACCTCACCACAGGTTATCATAGTCAGATATACGTGATTTGGTGCCTGAGGAGAAAATTACATGAACCGGTTGACTGCCTTGCTGCCACGCGCAGCAGGTTTCCTATTCGTCGTCTGGGCCACACTGATCAGCCATTCCGCCATGGCAGAGGATCTTTCATCCGCGCAGCACATCATCCAGCAGACAGCCAGCCAGCTGCAGTCTACATTGCAGCGCCCTGAGTACAAAAGTGATTTTCGCAAAGCCACTGAATTTGTCGATCAGATCCTTGACTCTCACATCGACTTTGACCGTGTTTCAATGCTGGTACTGGGCAAATACTGGAAAGATGCCTCCGCAGAACAGCGGGAGCAGTTCAAGGGACAGTTCAAACTGCTTCTCGTAAGAACCTATACCACGGCCTTTACCGAATACTCGGACTGGACCATCAACTACCTGCCAGATCAGGCTGGTAGCAGCGCTGACAAGACCATAGTAAGAACCGAGATCCTGCAGGAAGCCGCGCAACCGATATCGGTCAATTACCGTATGCTGCAGGAAAGCAACGGCGAGTGGAAAGTCTACGATGTCATGATTGAAGGTGTAAGCCTGCTGCAGAACTACCGTACCAGCTTCACCAACCAGATTGCACAGACCGGATCCATCGACAAGCTGATCAGCGACCTGGCTAAACGCAATGCCTCTGCCATGAGTGCGGACAGCAACGGTAAAAAACCAGGCTAGACAGGCATATGTCAATATCACAGAAAAGCCGCACATTGTGCGGCTTTTCTGTTTACGCCTCAGCCCCCCCCTGACGCCACGATCCCCGCCCGCTCCAGCGAAAGCCAGTCCCTTGGCATCAGGAAGTTCTCGTAAAGATCGGCCTCAGCGCTTCCAGGATCCGGATGCCAATCGTAACGCCAGCGCACCTCCGGCGGCAGCGACATCAGAATGGATTCCGTGCGCCCTCCACTCTGCAGTCCGAACAGCGTGCCCCTGTCGTAAACAAGATTGTATTCCACGTAGCGTCCACGGCGATAAAGCTGGAAATCCCTTTCACGGTCCCCATAAACCGTGTTTTTATGTCTGCGCACAATAGGCAGATATGCACGGGTATAATGATCTCCCACACTGCGCATGAAGGCAAAGCAGCGCTCAAAACCCCACTCATTGAGATCATCGAAGAACAGCCCCCCCACACCGCGCGTTTCCTTGCGATGCCTGAGGTAGAAGTATTCGTCACACCAGGCCTTGTAACGCGCGTAAACATCGTCACCAAAAGGACGACAGGCTGACTCTGCCTGACGATGCCAGGCAATGACATCATCCAGTTGTGCATAATAGGGCGTGAGATCAAAGCCTCCCCCAAACCACCAGATAGGCGCCTCTCCTTCCTTTTCAGCAAGGAAAAAGCGCACATTGGCGTGCGAGGTAGGTACATAAGGATTACGCGGATGAATCACCAGAGAAACACCCACTGCCTGAAAACTGCGCCCCGCGAGATCGGTACGGTGCGCCGTTGCCGAAGCAGGCAGATGAGTGCCCATGACATGCGAAAAATTGACCCCACCCTGCTCTATGGTTTGCCCCTGAGCCATCACACGGGTTCGCCCCCCACCTCCGGAAGCATGCTCCCAGATGTCCTCCTGAAAACTGGCCACGCCCTCTTCTGCCTGCAGTTCGGCACAGATCCTGTCCTGCAGATCCATGAGATAGGCCTTGACCAGGTGAATATCCGGTGTTCCCATGACTTCAATTCCCCCTTGATAAAGAAGGTTTGATTGTAAGGGCAAAATCATGATGAACCAACCAATCCTGCAACGATATACCCCGCTTCTGCAAGCACTGGAAACCCATCCTGTACTGCAACACTGGAAACCGGTTCTGGAAAACCAGTTGCGCACTGCGTTTACAGAAACGCGACATGGCGACTGGACACGCTGGGAGCAGATACTGCTGGCACTACCGCACCCAGCCCCCGGCAAGATCTGTATGAATGAAGATGAAATCGGCATCAGGACTCTTTGCACCAATACCAATACCTCCCTGTCCGATTTTCTGGAAGCACTGCATCCCTGGCGGAAAGGTCCTTTCCGTGTCAATGATGTACTGATTGACGCAGAATGGCGTTCCAGCATGAA
>JBEBBU010000002.1:0-10223 GCA_041158225.1 Pseudomonadota bacterium
ATCGCTGCCCAGTTTCAGATCCCTGACCTCGGCTTCAAGTGCGGCATTGCGCTGCTGACGCTTTTCTACTTCAGTTCTCAGTGTTTCAATGCGTCCCTGCATCCGGTGAAGAGCCAGCAGGTTACCATCACCGAACCAGAGTCGGTATTGCAACAGTACGGTCAGTGCGACCAGTGCAAGCACAACTTTTTTCATCAGTGTCCAGTTCAAAGCCAACAGCTACGTTTTGTGTGTCAGCCCGGAAACCTTGAAAAGGCACTACGCCCTGCGTAGACGGCCTGATCACCCAGTTCATACTCTATGGCCAGCAGGCGATTGTACTTGGCGACTCTGTCGGAGCGGCTCAGTGATCCTGTCTTGATCTGGCCCGCTGATGTCGCCACGGCCAGATCTGCAATGGTCGTGTCTTCAGTTTCACCAGACCGATGGGAAATGATGGCGTTATAGCCATGCTGTCTTGCAAGCGATATGGCTTCCAGCGTTTCAGTCAGGGTACCAATCTGGTTGACCTTGATCAGGATGGCATTGGCAACACCTTGATCAATGCCGTCGCGCAGAATCACGGGGTTAGTGACGAAGAGATCATCTCCTACCAGCTGTCGACTGTTGCCCAACTGATCCGTGAGGCGCTTCCATCCGGCCCAGTCATTTTCCGCCATGCCGTCTTCAATGCTGAGAATCGGATAGCGTGAGCACCAGTCTGCGAGGTACTGGCAGAATCCATCTGAATCGAGACTGCGTCCTTCAGAGGTCAGGCAGTAGCGATCACCACTATAAAACTCCGAACTGGCAACATCCAGACCCAGCCAGATGTCTTCTCCCGGGCGATACCCAGCCTGTTCTATGGCCTGAAGTATCATCGTGATGGCTGCTTCGTTACCAGGAAGGTTGGGAGCAAATCCACCTTCATCGCCTACTGTGGTCGCAAAGCCGTTTTTCTTGAGTACGCTTTTGAGTGAGTGAAAGATTTCAGTACCGTAGCGGAGGGCTTCGCTGAAGCTTGGTGCGCCTACGGGGAGGATCATGAACTCCTGCAGATCCAGACTGTTATCGGCGTGGGCTCCACCATTGATGATATTCATCATGGGAACTGGCAGAATAAACGATTCATCGCGGTGCAGATGGCGATACAGCGGCTGTCCATCTGATGCGGCCGCAGCATGAGCGCTGGCCAGAGATACGGCAAGCAGTGCATTGGCGCCGAGATGGCTTTTGTTGGCGGTGCCGTCCAGGGCAATGAGGCGCGCATCCAGTTCTGACTGGAAAGAGGCATCCATGCCGATGATTGCCGGCTGGATAATATCTGTAATGTGGGTAATGGCCTTCCTGACGCCCTTGCCGTTGTAACGGTAAGGATCCCCGTCTCTCAGTTCTATGGCTTCCCTGCTGCCTGTGGAGGCACCCGAGGGCACCATCGCAGTTCCCTTTGCACCATTTTCAAGTATGACGGTGGCTGCAATGGTTGGGTTGCCTCTTGAATCAAGAATTTCCTGTGCCTGGATTCCAGTGATCTTGCTCATCACTTACCTCTGATTAAGTTGTCTGAAATTACAGGAATGATGCTGACTTGACGTGCCGGTCAAGGTTTATCAGTACTTCCAGTAGTTCCTGCATGCAAGCCAGAGGCCATGAATTGGGACCATCGCTCAGTGCACGATCAGGATCCGGGTGCGTTTCCATGAATAGTCCGGCAATCCCTGCAGCAACTGCTGCTCTGGCAAGCGCCGGGATGAATTCTCTCTGACCACCTGATGCGTGTCCCTGGCCACCCGGAAGCTGTACTGAATGCGTAGCATCAAAAACGACCGGGCATCGTGTTTCACGCATGACGATCAGGGAGCGTATATCAGTGACCAGGTTGTTATACCCAAAGCTGGCTCCGCGTTCGCATACCATGATGGACGGGTTGCCCGTCTGTCTGGCTTTTTCTGCCACATGTTTCATGTCCCATGGCGCGAGAAACTGGCCTTTCTTGATATTGACAGGTAGTCCGGTAGCAGCAACGGCACTGATGAAATCAGTCTGGCGACAGAGAAATGCGGGTGTCTGAAGAACGCTGACAACGCTGGCAACTTCGTCGAGAGGCGTGTATTCGTGTACATCGGTCAGGACAGGAACGCCAATCTGCTGTTTGACCTTTTCCAGAATGCGCAGACCTTGCTCAAGCCCGGGGCCGCGATAACTGCTGTGAGAAGACCGGTTAGCCTTGTCAAAGGATGACTTATAGATGAATGGTATGCCAAGTTTGCCGGCCATTTCCTTGAGTGTGCCGGCGGTATCCAGTGCCAGCTGTTCAGACTCAATCACACAGGTGCCGGCGATCAGGAACAGCGGATGATCCAGGCCTGCCCTGAAGCCGCAAAGGTCGATGCTGGGGTTGGATGACTGGTTCATGAACAGCATTGCTCCGGATGAGTCAGACGGGCAGCCTGGATGAATCCGCTGAAAAGCGGGTGGCCGGTCCGAGGGGTTGAGGTAAATTCAGGATGAAACTGGCATGCAAGGAACCAGGGGTGTCCGGGCAGTTCTACCATTTCCACCAGACGGCCATCAACGGATCTGCCGGGGAATGACATGCCGGCTGCCTGCAGTTTTTCCAGATAGGCGTTGTTGAACTCATAACGGTGGCGGTGACGTTCAATGATCATGTCCCGGCCGTAAGTCTTTTGTGCCAGTGAGCCTTTCTCAAGCTGACATTCCTGAGCTCCGAGGCGCATGGTGCCACCCAGATCGCTCTGGGCATTCCGCTGTTCGATCTGGCCAGATGCATCCTGCCATTCGGTAATGAGGCCGATGACCGGGTGTGCAGGCTGTGGCTGGAATTCGGTGCTGTGCGCGCCGGTGAGACCTGCAACATGTCGTGCAAATTCAATGACCGCAACCTGCATGCCAAGGCATATGCCAAGGTAGGGCAGGGCATGTTCGCGTGCGTAGCGTACTGCTGCAATCTTGCCTTCAATGCCGCGTTCACCAAAGCCACCGGGAACCAGAATGGCATCTGCGCCGTCCAGTAACTGAGCGCCCTGTGTTTCTATGTCTTCAGAGTCAATGAAGCGGATGTTGACATGGGTTCTTGTCTGTATGCCAGCATGCAGGAGAGCCTCGGTCAGTGATTTATAGGCATCAGAATGGTTGACATATTTGCCTACCATGGCCACGGTGACATCTCTCTCGGGGCTTTCTATGGCAGAAACGACGGATTCCCATTCTTCCAGATTGGCAGGTGGAGCATCAAGACGCAGGCGTCGCACCACGATATCATCCAGACCCTGCTCATGCAGCAGCAGGGGAATGCGGTAAATGGTATCGGCATCTACCGCTGAAATAACAGCATTTTCCTGCACATTGGTAAACAGTGCTATCTTGCGGCGCTCACTTTCAGGCAACTGTTTTTCAGAACGGCAGATCAGGATGTCAGGCTGAATACCAATGGAGCGGAGTTCTTTGACTGAATGCTGGGTGGGCTTGGTTTTAAGTTCACCGGCGCTTGGAATCCAGGGAACCAGTGTCAGATGAATGAACAGGCAGCGCTCCTGGCCAAGTTCAACACCCATCTGCCGGATGGCCTCAAGGAAAGGCAGTGACTCTATATCACCAACGGTGCCGCCAATTTCGATCAGGGCAACATCAGATCCCTCGCCGCTTGCCTGGATGACCCGCTTGATTTCGTCCGTGATGTGAGGAATGACCTGCACTGTTGCCCCCAGATATTCGCCACGACGCTCGCGGCGAATGACCTGTTCATAGATCTGGCCCGTTGTAAAATTGTTGGCCTTGCTGGTGCGTGAACGCAGAAAACGCTCGTAATGACCGAGGTCAAGGTCGGTTTCGGCACCGTCATCGGTGACAAATACCTCGCCATGCTGGAAGGGGCTCATCGTGCCTGGATCCACATTAATGTAGGGGTCCAGTTTGGTCATGGTGACCTTCAGCTGTCTGGCTTCAAGAATAGCGGCAAGAGAAGACGCTGAAATCCCTTTACCCAGTGACGATACAACGCCACCGGTGATGAAAATGTATTTTGTCATGGGGGTCGAGGTGGACAGATCAGTATTCAATCTTCGTGGATTCTAGCGCAATTCGGGCCAGAAGTCGAAGCGCATTGCCGCTTCCGGATGATGCCAGACAATATGCGGGGCTTTATGGCTAGCCATGTGGAGGGTGGATTTCCGGTGAGGGCTGGCCAGAGTCACGATTTCATTGTCTACACACAGTAGTGGCCAGTCATCGCGTTGCCATGGCGGAATGCGGTATGCCTGGAAAGCATGGCTAAGGAGCTGGTGTCGGCCATTGCCCAGCAGGATGCGGTCTCCCTGGCGCCGGTAGCGGATACATATATGATGACTGTTCCAGTAGTCCGTACTTTTCCCGACCTGTTCTGGTGGTGCGATAACCTCAAGCTTTCCTTGGTGTGGGCCTAGATCCAGAGCGTCAGGCGTTGCCCAGTACACAGGTGTATCCAGAACATGGGGGGCAGGTGTGCCGCCGGGAATCAGGAAGATATGACCGTCATAGCGGCGAAATTCCCCCTGAGACCACTGCAGGCACGGGTTTCTGTCGACGGCTGCCTGGATGAAACCGTCAAGCAGCTCTGCAATGATACGCTGGGATGGCATTTTCAGATGCTGGTTCCCCAGCCAGGCCCTGATGGCTAGCGCCTGCTCCTGCCGTGATAATTTCTGCAGCTGCTGGATGTTCATGCGCAGGGGGGAGGTGAGAAGGTGTCTGAGCTGATCCCGTCCGTACATCTGCATATGCAAGGCCGACTCAGCGCAAAGTTTTGCGGAACGGGCGAGTGTAGATGTTAGTGCCGGCCAGCGTCTGCGCAGAATGGGGATAACTTGCAGTCTCAGATAGTTGCGGTCATAGTCTGACTGCAGGTTACTGGGATCATCCAGCCAGCTGATCTTATGCCTTAGCGCATAAGTGTGTATGTCGTGCCGGGTGGTGTTCAGCAGAGGGCGGGCCAGATGGCCGCAGCCAAAGGCGGTAAAGTCTGCCATGGACGCAAGGCCAGTAGGTCCGGCTCCCCTTAGTAACTGAAGTAACAGTGTTTCAGCCTGATCATCCTGGTGTTGTGCAGTGACCAGGCAGTCGCCATGCTGTATCAGTCCTGTAAGGCTTCCGTAACGCGCTTTTCTTGCGGCATCCTCAGGACTTTCGCCTGGTTGATGGCGCCCATCCACCTCTACCAGCTGAAAGGCAACACCCAGTATGGCAGCCGTGCGGGCACAGTGATCGGCCCAGATGGTTGCGTCAGGATGTATCCCATGATTGACATGGATCGCAGTCAGTTGCCGTAAGCTTCCATGAAAAGCCTGGGCGAACAGGTGCAGGAGCACGGAGGAGTCCATGCCCCCGCTGAAAGCGATCCAGTAGTGTTGCAGAGGCTGGTGGAGATGGAAAAAATTCTCGATCAGTTCTGGCCCCAGCGTCTGTTCCGGGCGGGAGCGTGACGGTTTCAGGACGCCATCGCCTCGTCAAACATACCGTAGCTCATCAGTTTTTCCTGACGTTTCTCCAGCAGGTTGTCGAGTGGTATTTTTTGTAGTTCCCTGATGTTTCTGAGCAGGGCAGATTTAAGATTTTCGGCTATCTGCAGGCGGTTGCGATGGGCGCCACCCAACGGCTCTGGAATGATTTCATCAACAAGATTCAGTTCCATCAGGCGATCGGAAGTGATCCCCATGGCTTCGGCAGCCAGCGCGGCTTTGTCAGCGCTTTTCCACAGGATGGATGCGCAGCCTTCAGGTGAGATGACAGAATAGGTGCTGTACTGGAGCATCATGATGCGGTCGCCAACGCCGATGGCCAGGGCGCCACCTGAGCCTCCTTCGCCAATGATTGTGCAGATGACGGGTATATTCAGTCTGGACATTTCAAAAAGATTGCGTGCGATGGCTTCACTCTGGCCCCGCTCTTCGGCACCAATGCCAGGGTAGGCTCCTGGCGTATCAATAAAACACAGCAGGGGGAGTCTGAATCGTTCGGCCATATGCATCAGTCGCAGCGCCTTGCGGTAGCCTTCCGGTCTTGGCATGCCAAAATTTCTGTGGATTTTTTCCTTGGTGTCGCGGCCTTTCTGTTGGCCTATGATCATGACAGGGATCTGATTGATGCGGGCAAGTCCGCCCACGATGGCAGGGTCGTCAGCAAAGGTCCGGTCGCCGTGCAGTTCGTGGAACTCGTCAAACACGGTTTCAATATAGTCCAGCATGTAAGGCCGCTGCGGATGACGGGAAATCTGTGATATCTGCCATGCGCTGAGCGAACTGAACAGGGATTCTGTCAGCTTGTGGCTTTTTTCTTCCAGTTTGCTGATTTCATCATTGATGTTGATCTCGTTATCGAAACCGACACGGCGAAGTTCCTCGATTTTGGCTTCAAGCTCGGCGATCGGTTGTTCAAAGTCAAGAAATTTCAGATCCATGGTGTTTTGTGCCGGGTAGTGTGATTCATGTCTGATTATTTTAACACTTCATCGAGGAAACGTTGCATGCTTTCCCAGGCTCTGGTAGCGGCGCGCTCATTGTAAACGGTTCCAAAATCCGGATTGTATGCTTCAGGATTGGTAAATGCGTGAACGGTTCCGCCATAGGCGTGGATCTGCCAGTCAGCACCTGCCATTGTCAGTTCATCTGCGAAACCTGCAAGCTGTTCTGGTGTGGCCATGGGGTCGTCATAGCCGTGCAGGGCAAGGATGGCGGCACGGATGGCGGGTTTGGGAATGTTGTCAGGCGGGGTCAGCAGGCCATGAAAACTCACTGCGCCCCTGAAATTGGCTCCAGTTCTGGCAAGATCCAGTACGGCAAGGCCGCCAAAACAGAAGCCGATGGCGGCAATGCGTGAGGCATCTACGCCAGGGATCTGCTTGATTGTTTCCAGTCCCAGTGCCATGCGGCTTTGCAGTTCGTTGCGGTTTTCCATAAGGGGCTTCATCAACGCCGCGTTTTCTTCTGGGTTTGAGCCCTTCGCGCCTTTACCGTAGAGATCTATGGCAAGGGCGGTATAGCCCATTTCGGCTAAAAGGCGTGCCTTGTTTTCTGCAAAGCTGTCTCGCCCGCCCCATGCATGTGCTACCAGCACACCCGGCCTGGAGGATGGCGTGTCTGTCGGTTTATAGGCCAGAAAGCCATGAAAATCAATGGTGCCAGAAGAGTAGGCAATGGTCTTGGTCTGGATCATGGCTTCAGTCTCTATAGGGTTCGGGGTGGGCAAATGAAACAGGATCTTCAATGGGTTCAATATGCGTAATGACCACCAGATTGGGAATTTCATTCTGAATCCGGTTCTCAATCCGTTCTGCATGATCATGGGCGAGCTGGACTGTCCAGTTGCCAGGTACCAGCAGGTGCACTGTCATAAAGCGTTGCGAACCGGACTGGCGTGTTCTCATGTCGTGGAAGTGAACGCCTTCCTGGCGGAACTCGGCAAGCAGTGCGCGGATTTTACGGTTTTCCGAGGTCGGGAGTGTGCTGTCAAGCAGGCCGGATACCGAGCGACTGATAAGCTGCAGGCCCGCCCATATGATATTGGCCGCCACCAGTATGGCGACCGCCGGATCCATCCATAGCTGGCCGGTGATATCAGCAAGTGCGACGCCGGCGACGACGCCTATGGATGACCAGACATCGCTCATGAGGTGTTTTCCATCAGCTTCCAGAACGATGGAATGGTGTCGCCTTGCGGCGCGGATCAGCACTCTGGCCACCATGAGGTTGATGATGGTGGCAGCGCCGGTAATGGCAAAGCCTGTGTCAAGATTGAGGAGTTGATGTGGTAATGACAGGTGGTGCCAGGCATTCATGCCTATGCCGCCTGCTGCTGCCATGATCATGGCGCCTTCAAAGGCGCTGCCGAAATATTCAGCCTTGCCATGGCCGAAATGATGTTTGTCATCGGCTGGGCGTGCGGCAATGCGCAGGATGATCAGGGCGGCCAGCGCGGTTGCCAGGTTGACCAGTGATTCCAGTGCGTCCGAGAACAGCCCTGAAGACTGTGTCAGGTAAAATGCCGCGCCTTTCATGCTCATGGTCGTGATGGCTGCAAGAATGGAAAGCCATGCATAGGCTGTCAGACTGGGTGGTGTTTTATGCATGAGTTTGACGGTTCCTGAATCGCAATGAGCGGGAAGATTGGCGGCTATAGTCTGGCATATTTAACCGAAGCAGTCCTGTCTGAAATGCTCATACCATTGGTAAGTCTGGTTCGCCTCGGCAGTTCTGTCGTCACTTCTGGTCGACTCGGTCAGGCTGATGGTTTTGAGTTGATGCTGTTCGTTATCGTGCAGATAAATGCCGGTGATGGAAATTGCCTGTTGAGGACTGACCAGGCTGTAGCAGTGATTGATGAGAGGCGTGGGTGTCAGAGGTTGGTCGTGCATGCTGGCGCTGATCGCGGCGGCACATACCTTGGCCTGAGTGTTGGCAGCAAATGCTGATTTTGGCATTGGCCCGGCCTGGCATGCATCGCCTATGACATGAATATCCGGAGCCAGAGTTGAGCTGAAGTCTGCTGTATCCACCGGGCACCAGCCGCTTGCGTCTGTCAGGCCGTTTGCGGCAGCAAGCTGGCTGGCGCGTTGGGGTGGGATGACATTGAGTACATCTGCCCTGTGCCTGCCGAAGGCGGTGTGAACGGTCTGGGTGCTGATGTCTATATGATCGAGAGGGCCTTCCTGCTCGAGGCTGATCCATTCGATCATGCCGGGGTAAAGTTCGTCCCATGCAGCCATGAATCCACGCTGTTTGCTGAATGATTTTTTTCCATCAATGAGCAGGATTTTTGCACGCGGGTTGGTGATGCGAAGGCGTGAGGCAATGAGTGATGCACGCTCGTAAGGCCCTGGAGGGCAGCGATAGGGCGAGGGGGGGATCGTCATGATCAATGTGCCACCTGCTGGGAGGCTTGTGATCATGCGTTGCATTAACAGCGTCTGGTGGCCGGCGATCCAGGCGTGCGCAAGTTGCTGGTGCCTGCCGTTTTCCGTGCCTGGGATGGCATTCCAGTCGAGTTGTATGCCGGGGGCCATGACAAGGCGATCAAAGGGCAGTTTTTCGCCGGAGTCCAGTTCAACCAGGCGGCGGGCAGCATCAATACTGGTAATGCTGGTATGGATGATACGAATGCCCAGTCTGGCCAGATTGTCATAGTGGCTGAACAGCGTGATGTAGGGGCGCCAGCCGGCAATGACCAGATTGGAGGCGGGGCAGGCGACATGAATGGGGTTGCGTTCGATGATGGTGATGGCTGCGTCTGGAAGATGCCTTTTAAGGTAGCGGGCCGTTGTGACGCCGCCGTAGCCGCCACCCACTATCAGGATGCGGGCTTTTTTTGATGTGGACGCGAATATTGCGCTGGCTGGTGGTGACAGTAGGGCTGCGGTGCCAGCGAGCCCCAACTGTTTCAGTATATGGCGCCGGGAAACATGCGTGATCATGAGCAGGGAGACATCTGTATGTCTGACAGTCCGGTGAGTATGCGTGGCATGATGCCGCTGTGGGTGCCTGTTGATTGGGCAAGCACGCGGCAGGCCTGGGTCATTTCAAGCTGATCAATGGTAGCGCCAGAGTCATAGTCATCGTCCTGCCAGTTGACGCTGTGACAGGATGCGCACTGCTCCATCAGCGTGGGAGGGGGGGCGGTTTGCGCAGGATGCCAGACAAGGCATGCGACAACTGCGGACAGTATTGGCAGGTAACGAGGCATGGTGTGATCCAGAGCTGTGGGCTGTTCGAAACCAGGGATTATCATGCCTCAAAACTGGCGGGCATGACAGTGGGAGCGGCTGATGACGGTGCGTTGCCGGAGATTCTGTATCGTCGAAAGGCAAAAAAGTTCAATCTGCTCGTTGACATGGCTAGGCGAAATGATAGACTGCCATGCACCAAAGGATCAGGTGGTGGTTTCAGTGTATGTCACCTCGGGTGTCGTACCTGTTACACATCAGAACAATAAGCATGGACCAAATCGCTCCGGCACTAGTCGGGTTTTTGATACCTTAAGGAGGTTAACTATGGCTGCAACAACCATTGGTGGTGTAGCGGCGGCTGATAAGCCCTTGTTGGACAAGGGTTGGCTGGCGTTTGCATTCACGATCTACACCGTGTTCTACATGTGGGTTCGCTGGTACGAAGGCGTTTACGGCTGGTCCGCTGGTCTGGACAGCTTCGCACCTGAGTTCGAAACCTACTGGATGAACTTCCTGTACACGGAAATCGTTC
>JBEBBU010000003.1:0-4192 GCA_041158225.1 Pseudomonadota bacterium
CACCTCATTGGCCTGCAGAAACCGGCCAGTGGTGATGTGTTCTATGGTGAAGAAAGTTTATGGCGCACCGGCGAGGATGACAGAAAACGACTGATGCGCCGCTTCGGCATCCTTTATCAGAGCGGAGGGTTATGGAGCTCAATGACACTGGCAGAAAACATTGCATTACCTCTGGGAGAATACACTGACCTCAGTCCTGCCTCCATCCGTGAACTGGCCAGCCTCAAGCTGGCGCTGGTGGGACTTGCCGGATTCGAGGATTATTATCCTTCTGAAATATCAGGTGGCATGCAGAAGAGGGCCGGACTTGCCAGAGCCATGGCGCTCGACCCTGACATCCTGTTTTTCGATGAACCATCGGCCGGGCTTGACCCTGTCAGTTCCAAATTGCTGGATGACCTGATCCTGAGGCTGCGCGACAGCCTGGGTAGTACTGTCGTCATCGTCACCCATGAACTGGCGAGCCTTTTCGCCATAGGCAACAACTCTGTGTTTCTCGACCCGGAAAGCAAGACCATGATTGCTGGCGGCAATCCACATACACTCCTGAAAGAAAGCCAGGATGTACGTGTGCTGTCTTTTCTCACCCGAGGCGAAACCAGCGAGCCCCACCACGAGTCTGCCCGTCAGGAGAATCCTGCATGAATAAAACCAATCCCGCCCTTATAGGTGCCTTCGTCATAGGCGGCATCTGCCTGCTGCTGTTCAGCGTGATTTACTTTGCGCATCTCAGCACCAAGGGCGGTCGACCTTTCATCATTTACTTCACTGAATCGACTAACGGGCTGAATGTAGGCGCTCCGGTCAAGATGGGGGGGGTCTCCATTGGTACCGTCACCGATATTGTGGTGCTGGCCGATCAGGAAACAGCCAGAGTCGTTACGCCCGTCATTATTGAGGTTGAAGAAGGCAAGATATTCAACGCGGTGGGCCAGGCAGTCAATGTTGGCAGCCCCGCAAAGAAAACAGGGCAGGATATTGCACAGATGGGACTACGCGCCCAGCTCAACCTGCAGAGTCTTGTGACCGGACAGCTCTATGTCGATATCGAGTTTCATCCTGAAACGACCGCTTCCTTACTGGCCGACCATTTCAGTTTCAGACGCGATCTGGCGGAAATACCCAGCATTCCCTCCGGCAAGGAAAGGCTCAGCAATACCGTTGAAATGGTGGTAGCCGAATTCCGCAAGCTTCCGATTCATGACACCAGTGAATCCGTACTGGCCAGCATGAAACGCATTGAGTTCCTGCTCAGCCGCCCGGAACTGCTGAACATGATTGAAGGTGGCAATATAGCGGTCAGCCGTCTGAACCAGACCCTGGATAGTGTAAATACGCGCCTTGGCCCCATACTCACCCACCTTGACCAGACCCTTCTGGAAACGCAGCAGATGGTGCACCATGTCAATCAGGAACTTCCACCTGTCATGGCCCATCTTGACAAGACCATACTTGATGGCGACTCCACACTGGTTCAGGCCAGCAGCACTTTACGCTGGCTTGATGATCCGCGTACTCATGATGCCCTCCAGAACAGTCTGGACGAACTGGCCAGCACCGCGCGCTCGGTAAGGACGCTCAGTGATTTCATCCAGCGTCATCCCAACTCCCTGATCACCGGAAAAAGCTCATTTGCGGACTAGTGCATATGCCAATTACACCTAAAAAGATATTGACCGCAGCTTCCATCAGCATGCTTACAGGCATCATGAGTGGCTGTTTCTCACACGGCGGCCCCCACAGCCTTTACATGCTGCACAGTTCTGTCACCCCCACAGCTCCACTGACCGTTCATGACCCCGCATCCGGCAGGGAGCAGACAGTGCTGGGCGTTGGCCCGATCAGACTGGCCGAGTATCTTGACAGGACAGAAATCCTGGTGGGAGATGGACATGACAGCCTGGTACGGCTGGAAGATACTGACCAGTGGTCAGAACCGTTGCGGGACGGCCTGAGCCGGACGCTGACGCTTGACCTGCAGCACCGTCTTGGTAATGCTTTTCATGTATCAACCTATCCATGGAGCCGTCACACAGCGCCTGCATTACAACTGGAGCTTAATGTCGAACAGTTTCATATCGACCGGCACACTGGCAAAGGCATGCTGATTGTTGACTGGTCTCTACTGCATAATGACAGACTTCTGGACCGCAACCGCTCGCAGGTTGCCATGCAGGCCACGGGTACCGATGTCGACAGCATCGTCAAGGCCATGAGCGATGCACTGGTTCGTTTCTCTGATGAAATAGCCGTACACATCAATAACAACAGACAGCCATGAAGAAACGACAACCTCGCAGCTCACATGAGCAACTGCCTGATCAGACACCTGATGATCCTGAGGTTTCGCCTTATGGCCGTGACAGTAAAACCCGCATCAAACTGGAAAGCCAGGCGCTTCAGGATCTTGGCTGGTCACTGACCCAGCTTTCAGGAGAGCAGCTCGCGCTGTTTGATCTTGACGATGAATTGAGGGAAGCAGTACAGCTTGGCGCACGCATCAGGGATCATGGTGCCATCAAACGCCACAAAAAATTTCTCGGCAAACTGTTGCGCAACATCGATGCTGATCCTATCCGCGAGCGCTATGAAGCAGTGCTACAGGATAGCAGACAGGATGTGCAGCTTATGCACAGGCTGGAAAAAATACGCGACCAGATGCTGAATGACGGGGAAGAGGCTGTCAACCAGTTCATGGGGCTCCACCCTGATGCCGATCGCCAGAAACTACGACAACTCGTCAAGGATGCGGGCAGGGAACATGCCGGCGGGCAACCACCGGTATCAGCCAGAAAGCTGTATCGCTATCTCCGTGACCTGTTACGCCAGGATCAAGATGAAGCAGCAGATCAGTAACGATCTGCCCTGCTACCGGTACTCCGGTTGAAAGGAAATGGCGTCATTTCCGTGTTATAGGTAAGAAACAGCCATATCCTGTAAACATAATCGGCAACTGATGCACCAGCTCTGGTGACCGAGGGATGTACCCTGCCAGTCGTCAGATGACTTAAGAACTGCACCAGCAATATAGCCCAGAGCACAAACCTCACCAGCCCCAGCATCACCACAAAAAACAGCATCAGCAGGAAACGCTTGCCAAGGTGCGTGATATGAGGATGTGCCTGTTGCATCATAGCGAATTAACCCTGCTGGAGAAGCGTTCTCAGGTCAATGGTAGCGGCGTTGGCTCTGGCAATATAATTGGCCAGGGTCAGCGAGTAATTGGCAAAGATGCTGAAGCCACCACCATTCAGGATAAGCGGGCTCAGGAAAGGTGCCTGACCATCTTCAAGTTCGTGAACAATGGACTGCAGCGAGACCAGTGCAGTCTTGTTACCCAGAATATCGCGGAAATCAAACTCGATAGCCCTGAGGATATGCATGGCAGCCCAGGTATAACCCCTGGCCTCAAAGAAAATATCGTCCACATTCCACCATGAGGTCTGGGCACTCGCCACTGTACGCGGTTCAAGCGCCGACCCCTGAGCAGCATCGCCAGCACTCGCACTCAGACGGTTGGAAAGGCTGCCCATGCGCTTTTCAAGGATTTCCAGATACTGGCGCAGATTGTCAGCGCGCGAGAAGAAACTGGCTTCGCGCTTGATCAGTCGACTGCGGTAACGCGTCATGGCCTCAATGCCTTTCTCGTACTCGGATTCGGAGGATGGCAACTGCCATGAGGTATGATCGAAGTAGAAGAAGGGCTCTGCCTGGGCAAGATCTGCGTCTTCCTTGGACTGTGACTGGGCACGGGCAATGTGATTGCGCAGCGCCGAGGTGGCATCACGCAGGGCGGTCAGTGCCCCGTACTCCCACATGGGCATATTGTCTTCGAAGACCCCCGGTGGAAACATGTCGTTGACCAGCAACCCACCTGGTTTATGCAGCAGGGTTTCTGCAATTTCAATCAGGGTTGTCGCATAGGTGTATCCCAGTGGCAGTTCGCGCGCATTCTTGACATCAGCAGCCTCAACGGACAGCGCCAGCACATCGAATGGCTCAGGTTCCTCTCCCCAGTACTCGGCAATACCCAGCATCACACCAAGCGCCAGCACAGTAAGTACCCCAATGGTCCAGGCGGCCCCCTTTTCACGCATGGTTCTGGGATGAAACACATAGACAACCCCTCCGAAGAAGGATTTCAGGCGACTTTTACGCCTCTGGGGAGACACGGACATATTCACTTCCTGGA
>JBEBBU010000004.1:0-3336 GCA_041158225.1 Pseudomonadota bacterium
CCAATCTAAACTGCGGAGTCAGTCAACATGGCCAGTCATTCCCTTCTATCACATGCGGTATCCAGTGCAATCAACAACCAGGCTGGCAGGTCTGATCTCTTGCTTCCGGATACATTGACAATAGCGCGCCGCTCTGCATCCATTTCCATGCCTCAGGAATCAGACACCAGGTGTGGCAGACAGCGCTCACGATCAACGCCAAAAAAACGTGAATCAGCATCTGCATGGATCCTGCCACTGGAAAAAGTCCGTAGAAACGATGTGGCCATGGTGGGCGGCAAGAACGCATCACTCGGCGAAATGCTGAGCCAGCTGTCATCTCGTGGTATCCGGGTACCCGGCGGATTTGCCACCACTTCAGCAGCATTTCGTGAGTTCCTGCAGCATGACGATCTGGAACAGCGCATTCAGGCACTGCTGGCTGATCTGGATGTCAATGATATCCAGAAGCTGACACGAACTGGTGCCACCATACGCCACTGGATCGCAAACGCACCATTTCCTCCTTCTCTGGAAGGTGCCATCCGCGAGCATTACCATCAGCTCGAAGAGCGTTACGGTACTGATGCATCTTTTGCAGTACGTTCTTCTGCCACGGCGGAAGACCTGCCTGATGCATCCTTTGCAGGTCAACAGGAAACCTTTCTGAACATTTCAGGTGCTGACCATATCCTGACTGCCATCAGGGAGGTATTTGCCTCGCTCTATAATGACAGAGCCATAGCCTACCGGGTTCACCAGGGTTTTTCCCATATGGATGTTGCACTGTCTGCCTGTGTGCAGCGCATGGTACGCAGTGATAAGGGAAGTGCCGGTGTCATGTTCAGCATGGACACGGAATCAGGATTCGATGGCGTAGTGTTCATCACATCATCTTACGGTCTCGGCGAGTCTGTGGTTCAGGGAGCCGTGAATCCTGATGAGTTCTATGTGCACAAGGCACTTCTGGACAAAGGCTACCCTGCCATCATCCGTCGTACACTGGGCAGCAAAAAGATCAGGATGGTCTTTGGAACATCCACTGAAGCTGGCAGATCGACTGTGACCGAACAGGTTGCTGAAGAAGATGCAAGGCGTTTTTCCCTGAGCAGCGAAGAAATTCTGGAACTGGCACGCTATGCCACCATCATTGAGAAACACTATGGCCAGGCCATGGATATTGAGTGGGGCAAGGATGGTCAGGATGGCAGGATCTATATCCTGCAGGCCAGACCGGAAACAGTCAGGTCAAGACAGTCCGGACAGATTGAGACCTACAGGCTACAGGGCAAGAGCAATGTTCTGATCGAAGGCCGTGCCGTGACCCAGCGTATTGGTCAGGGTCGGGTGCGCATCATCAGGGATCCAGCAGAAATGGACCGCCTGGAAAAAGGTGATGTCCTGGTCGCCGACATGACAGATCCCAACTGGGAACCCGTCATGAAAAGAGCCTCCGCCCTTGTCACCAACCGTGGTGGACGCACCTGCCACGCCGCCATCATTGCCAGAGAACTGGGCATTCCTGCCATTGTTGGCTGCGGTGATGCCACCGGGATACTTGAAGATGGCATGGAGGTTACCGTCTGCTGTGCCGAAGGTGAGACAGGCTATGTCTATGCGGGTCTGCTGCCCTTTGCAACCGAAACAGGCAATGTGGGCGAACTACCCGAACTGCCTGTCAAGATCATGATGAATGTCGGGAATCCCGATCTGGCATTTACTTTCTGCAATACCCCCAATCATGGCGTCGGACTTGCGAGGGTTGAATTCATTATCAATCATGTCATCGGCATACACCCCAAAGCCATTCTGCACCCTGAGCGCCTGCCCAGCACGGTACAGCATGAGATTGCCAGTCGCAGTGCAGGCTATGCCAGCCCACGCGATTTTTATATCGAAAAACTGGCTGAAGGGGTTGCCACTATTGCAGCCGCTTTTTACCCAAGGCCAGTGATCGTTCGTCTGTCGGACTTCAAGTCCAATGAGTATCGCAAACTTGTGGGAGGCGAGGTTTTCGAGCCCGTCGAAGAGAATCCCATGCTGGGTTTCAGAGGTGCTGCCCGCTACATCGCACAGGATTTTCGGGCATGCTTTGAACTGGAATGCATGGCCATGCGCAGAGTCAGGGAAGTATTGGGACTGACCAATGTAGAACTGATGATTCCTTTTGTCAGGACACTGGATGAAGCGCGCTCAGTGGTCCAGATCATGGGAGACTATGGACTCAGACGTGGCGAACATGGACTGCGCCTGATCATGATGTGTGAAGTGCCGTCCAATGCGCTACTGGCAGAGGAATTTCTGCAATATTTTGACGGATTTTCGATTGGATCCAATGACCTGACGCAGCTGACACTGGGTATGGATCGTGACTCAGGCCTGATGACGCAGGGCTTTGATGAAAGAGATCCTGCTGTCAGATCACTGATCAGCATGGCCATCAACAGCTGCAACCGGCTGGGCAGGTATGTGGGAATATGCGGACAGGGTCCATCGGATCATCCTGACTTTGCAAGGTGGCTGGTCGATCAGGGCATACAGTCCATCTCACTCAATCCTGATACCGTCCTTCCTACCTGGCAGACTCTGGCCAGATAACAGGAATAGAAACCTGCCAGCGACGCGCCTGCCAACCGTCGCTGGCAGCACACCAAGGAAGGCTCTGCCGTCCGCGTTGTCCATCCCCGCCCTGAACGGCTGTGTTTTCCGCGCATCCCGATAAACTTGCGAAGTGATCACTGCGCAGGCATTATCTACTTATGCATACATACGCTGTCATTGATTTTGAGACCACGGGCCTGTCGCAAGAGTTCGATCGCATCATTGAGGTGGGTGTCGTGCTGGTCAGGCATCATCAGGTGGTGGATACATTCAGTGAACTGATGAATCCAGGGCAACAGATTCCATCATTCATTACTGAACTGACCGGCATCACAACCGCCATGGTAAAAGGCAAGCCAGCGCCTGAATCCGTCATGCCAAAGATTGCGGCCATCATCGGCGACAACCCCTGTATTGCACACAATGCGTCGTTTGATCAGCGTTTTTTCAACGCTGAAATGAGAAGGGCCGGTATTGGCTGTCACCCACCGTTCCTCTGCTCAATGCTACTGGCACGCCGCCTGATACAGGACGCGCAAGATCACAAACTGGGCAATCTGATAAACCACCTTGGGTTGCCCCGTGCTGATGGCATGCGGGCGCACCGCGCATTGGCAGATTGTCTGATGACGGCAGAATTATGGAAATATCTTATGCAGGCCATCAGTTCATATCTGCCAGGTTACCAGCCAGACACGGACTTTATTGCAAAACTGAACCGTGTCCAGAAAGCAGGCGTCAAAACATTCCTGCAAC
>JBEBBU010000005.1:0-4563 GCA_041158225.1 Pseudomonadota bacterium
GTTCCAGTATCACCAGAACCAACGGAGTGCCCACACCCATCTTCTGATCCAACTTGTTAAAGAGCTTTTCCTCAGCGCCTCTTCAGCCCCTCGGAAGCCGACCATTATACATGACCTACAAAGACCGTCAAGACCCTGAGGAACTTTTTAGTCTATTTGCACTCTCGCAATCTTGCGCTTCCCAAGCTGGAGCACATAAGTGCCTTTAGCAATCACGCATTTTGGATCTGCCACTTTTTCGCCATCAAGGCGTACGCCACCCTGAGAAACAGCCCTGATAACCTCCGAGGTACTAGCCGCAAGCCCTGCATCCTTATAGAGATTAGCCAGCGGATAGCCACCCAGAGGCGCAGACAGAACCTGTAGTGGCAAATCTTCAGGGATGATCTTCTGACTGAACCTGGCTTCGAATGCCAGCAATGCGGCCTCGGCCTTCTGGCTGCTGTGGAACCGCGCCGTGATTTCCCTGGCCAGACGGATCTTGCATTCTTTCGGATTAGCACCCTGATCACAGGCAGCTTTCATCGCAACAACATCGCCCCAGGGCAGGAAGCTCAGCAACTCGTAATAGCGCCACATGAGCTCATCCGATACCGACATGAGCTTTCCGAACATCTCGTCGGGAGACTCATCAATACCAATGAAGTTACCCAGCGACTTGGACATCTTGTTTACACCGTCCAACCCCTCCAGCAGTGGCATGGTCAATACAACCTGTGGCTTCTGGGCATGCTGTTCCTGCAGGTGACGCCCCATCAACAGATTGAATTTCTGGTCGGTTCCGCCAAGTTCCACATCGGCTTTCAGAACAACCGAGTCATACCCCTGAATAAGCGGGTAGAGAAACTCATGAATGGCAATCGCCTGATTACCCTGATAACGCTTGGTAAAGTCATCCCGCTCCAGCATGCGGGCCACAGTGTATCGGGCAGAAAGCTGAATGAGATCGGCTGCCGTCATTTTTCCCATCCACTCTGAGTTAAACACAATACGTGTTTTTTCCGGATCAAGAATCTTGTAGATCTGGCGGGCATAGGTTTTCGCGTTTTCTGCCACTTCTTCTCGGGTCAACGGCTTGCGCGTGACATTTTTGCCGGTTGGATCACCGATCATCCCGGTAAAATCGCCAATCAGGAACACAGCCTCGTGCCCCATGTCCTGAAACTGCTTCAGCTTATTCAGCAGCACGGTATGACCAAGGTGAAGATCCGGTGCGGTAGGATCAAATCCGGCCTTGATGCGCAAAGGGCGCCCGCTTGCCAGACGCGCCTGCAATTCATCTTCCTTGATAACTTCCTGCGCGCCCCGCTTCAGCGCCTGCAATACTTCCTGCATTTCCATCGGACTCCAGACTCCAGTTTGTAACTTCCCCACTTGATGCCGTCAGTTTAACCTATGCAATGTTTTCAGGAGACAGTCATGAAAAATCTTTATGTAGGATTGATGTCAGGCACCAGCCTGGACGGCATTGATGCAGCGCTGGTCGAAACAGATGGACAGGACACCAGACTGCTACATACGCACTACCATGAATACGACACCCCCACCCGCCATCTCCTGAAAAAGCTGGCCAGCGCAGCATCCTGCCAGCCAGGCGACATTGGACGCGCAGACGCCATGCTGGGCTCACTATTTGCCGACTGCGTCAACGACCTGCTTGCAAGGTATCAGGTACCAGCCCAGACAATAAGCGCCATTGGCTCGCACGGCCAGACCATCGCTCATGCACCTACAGGCAATCTGGGCTTTACTTTGCAGATAGGTGATCCTAACCGTATAGCTGCACTGACGGGCATCACGACAGTCGCCGACTTCCGACGCATGGATATTGCCTATGGCGGCCAGGGAGCACCTCTGGTACCACTCTTTCATCAGGCTGCATTCGGCGCCATGGGCAGATCACAGGCCATTATCAATATCGGGGGGATCAGCAATGTATCCCTGCTACCCGGCAACTCCAGACATGCCAGGCTTCTGGGGTTCGATACCGGCCCCGGCAATACACTGATGAATGAGTGGATCCAGATCAATAGGGGGAAGGATTACGACCACAACGGAGACTGGGCACAGGAAGGCACTGTCGATAGCATACTGCTACAGCATATGCTGGACGACCCCTATTTCGCCGCGCCACCCCCGAAAAGCACGGGCACAGACTATTTTTCGCTTGACTGGCTAAAAAAGATGATCAGCAGACTCACGCATGCGCCCACAGCAGAAAATGTCCAGGCAACGCTATGCGCACTGACGGCAACAAGCATCAAGGGAGCAGTACTCTCGCACATGCCTGAGCCCGATAGGGTATTACTATGTGGAGGCGGCGCAAGGAATAAGACTCTACGCCACCTGATACAGCAGCAGTTCAGCTGCAATGTCGACATAAGCGACAGTTGCGGGATACCTGCAGAATGGGTTGAAGCCTGTGCATTCGCATGGCTGGCTGATCAGCGACTGCGCGGGATTGCCATAAACACCCCCCAGATCACCGGGGCAAGCAGACCCTGTCTTTTGGGGGCAGTCTATCTAAGCTAACCCGACCTAAGCTAACCCGACGTCAGAGAACTGAAAGCAGTCATCAGACCGAAAAGGAAGAACCACAGCCACAGGTTGTCGATGCATTCGGATTGCGAATGACGAACTGGGAACCAGAAGCATCTTCCTTATAGTCAATCTCGGCACCACGCAGGTACTGGATACTCATGGAGTCGATAAGCACAGTGACACCATGCTTTTCGACAAGCGTATCGTCATCACCAACATTGTCATCAAAGGTAAAACCGTACTGGAAGCCGGAACAGCCTCCACCGGTAACATAAACCCGAAGCTTAAGTGAGGTATCTCCCTCTTCAGCAATGAGTTCACCCACCTTGGCAGCTGCGTGATCGGAAAACAGTATAGGGCTGATATCAGTCATCGTTAGACTCCACAACATTCACATGCATACCAACCCTAACTTTTCCCAGCTAAATAGTCAAGATTCAGCCCGGAAAGGATGGCTGTGATACGATCTCCACTTTCACCATCGCAAGCCCCTTGGCAGTGAAACCAAGTTCTCTGGCAGCCTTGTGTGAAAGATCAAGGATACGTTTTCCCATGTGTCCGCCACGATCATTCACCTTGACATGCACGGTACGGTGGTTATGAAGATTGGTGACCTTGAGAATGGTTCCAAAAGGAAGGTGTGCATGCTGCGTGGTCATTGCATTGCGATCATAGATTTCACCACTTGCCGTACGACGCCCATGAAATCTGTCATGGTAGAACGATGCGATACCTACCTCTTTGTGGCGGTGAGCCGTTCGCTGCAAACTTTGGTGCGAACCGGTTGCTTTGGCAGCCAGATGGATTTTGTATGTTCGGTGGTGTGTGCCATGCCCGCGAGCATCCGCCAACTGGGCAGAGGCCAGCAATGCCAGAGCCACGCCCCCTTTGATGAGCCAGTCCTTCACTTGCATCATCAACCTCCCTCATTTTTCAAGCCATAACAGTAACAAAGCTTATAATAAACAAAAACACCCCGCAGGCAAAATTTTCACTGAAAATACTTATGAAAGAACGGACAAAATCATGGCATCACCAAAAATTACATCTTATTTTCAACAAGATAAACAGAAAAAATACTTGATCAACATCATGGTCATCCATCAGCCCAAGTAGCATTTGCCAGCCAATATTTGCTGACGATCCTGATGCAACAGGCAACTTCCCCCTCAATTCAACTTGCTCAACCAGCTTCATGGCATAATCGCTTATGAATCAATCCACGACATGGATTCAATGAAGAACACCATTGATGATCAACAGCTCTGCCACCAGGGCCGACAGGTTTTACAAACCGAAGCAGCAGCCATCCTCGCCCTTTGCGATCGTATGGAAACAGGCTTCGCCAGTGCCTGTAACCTGCTGCTTGCATGCAAAGGCCGTATTGTAGTAACTGGCATGGGCAAATCCGGACATATCGCCGGCAAAATTGCAGCAACCCTCGCAAGCACAGGAAATCCAGCCTTCTTTGTCCACCCGGGTGAAGCATGTCACGGGGATCTTGGCATGATTACCAGCCGGGATACGGTGCTGGCTCTATCCAATTCAGGCGAAACACACGAACTGCTCACCATACTTCCCATGCTCAAACGTCAGGGGATTCCGCTGGTTGTCATGAGTGGCCGCACAGACTCAACCCTTGCCAGACAGGCCGATGTGCATCTGGATACCAGTGTGAGCCATGAAGCCTGCCCCATGGGACTTGCGCCCACAGCCAGCACCACGACGATGCTGGCGCTCGGCGATGCGTTGGCTGTCGCCATGCTTCAGGCCCGCGGTTTTACCCCGGAAGATTTTGCATTTTCACATCCTGGTGGCATGCTGGGCAGACGCCTGCTTGTCAGAGTATCTGACATCATGCACAGCGGATCTGCTGTCCCGGTAGTAGATATGGACTGCAGCGTCCGCATGATGCTTAAAGAAATGACAGAAAAGAAACTCGGCATGACCGCAGTCACCAATGAGCAAAAGACTGTAACGGGTATATTTACTGATGGCGATGTCAGACGCCTTCTGGAAAAA
>JBEBBU010000006.1:0-11118 GCA_041158225.1 Pseudomonadota bacterium
TGCAGGCTGCCTTCAGCATCATAGCTGTAAGCAGTCTCGGTCTGGCTCAGCGCACCTGGCACGTCATCCGCACTGAACCACTGTGTCTGCTCAAGGCTGCTGATTTCAAGACCAGCTGCATCCGTGATATGACGACTGGTGGTCACCACATAGCTGCCGTCTTCTTCAAAGGCATAATCCGCCTCCTCTACCGACTGCTCGAGCAGCTCACCTGCCTCGTCATATTTTCTTGCTTCAACCGTCACCACAGACAGTAGATGACTATCAGGATCAAAAGTGCTGGTGGTCAGCTTCTCAGCTACCAGCACCTCATCAGCTGAGCGCTCAGTCCATTCAACCGTGGTCTGGCTGAGCAGCCCCTCATCATCATACTGATAGGCAGTGTTTTCTACCACCGAATGCACAAGAGCATCATTAGCATCATAGGTAAAGGTACTGGCCACTTCTTCCAGTACCAGTTCACTGGCATTCTCGGTAGAACTGTCCAAAGTAACAGTGTAACCATCCTGACCATAGACATAATCACTGTCGCTGACACTGTGACGGGATACCTCACCCACACTGTATTCAAAGGTCTCACTATGAACAGCATCGACCACCTGGGTCGCCACATCCAGACTGGTTTCACGCGTAGTCTCGCTGGACAGCCAGCCGTTTTCATCCAGTAGCCGGATAGTTTCCACCTTACGCTGCAACTGGCCGTTATCGTCGTAATCGAAGGCTGTTTCCGTACTCTCCTGCATCCCGGGAGCGCCAGAGGGCAGAAAATACTGCACCTGTTCCAGCAGACCGATTTCGCTACCTGCAGCGTCATTCACATGACGGATGGTCTCAATGGCATAGCCGCCCATGTCATAGTAGACATAAACCGATTTCTCATCGACAGTTTCAAGCAGATCGCCAGCAGCATAATGACTCGCCTGGGTAGTGACTGACACAGCCAGAAAAGTCTCGGCATCAAACTCGGCCACCGAAGATGAATCTGCGATCACAATACCATCTGTGCCGCGATCCTGACGCTCAACACTGATCTCCAGTGGTGATCCGTCCTCATCCAGAACATGCCTTTCCGTTCTGGTATAGGCGCCAGTCTCTACATTGCCAGCATCCAGCGTACGGCCAGTAAAGGCAATGACATAACCGTCACTATCATAGGTATAAATGCCTTCCTCGATGGAAGTTTCAGCCAAAGCCCCCGCACTATACTGCAACGCCTTATTACTCACGGCTGTGACCAGCTGCGATACAGTATCCATCGTTTTGACAGTTTCCTGTGCCGTGACCAGCTGACCACTGGCATCACTCTCACTGGACTTGATGCTGATTTTGGCCAGAACGCCTTCAGCGTCATACTGGTAACTGGTGATCTCACTGTCTACATAGGCCACCGCATCCGAAGCATCGTAACGGGTAGTGATGTCACTTACACCCGTCAATACCTCGGCGGCATTGGTGGTACGCGCCTGGCTGGTAACGGTATAACCATGCGAGTCATGATCAAAATGACTGTCAGTCACCGTCAGCAGCGTCAGGCTGCCATCAGCGTAAGTGGAATCCTCAGCATGTGCATCCATGGAAAGCCCGGTTCCAGTATCGTAACTGGTTTCCGTAGTGCCATCGGCGGTGACATTGCCTGACGCATCCACTGATTCCCGAGCCTCAACCTTGCGCACAAGGTTACCGGCATCATCATATTCATAGCCAGCAACACTGCGCACCAGCGCTCCCGCAACGCCTTCAGGGTCGAACGATTGCGTCGTGCGCGAACTGCTGATCAGGGTTTCTGAAGGATCGAATGTTTCGGAGCTGGTAGTAACTGTGTAACCGCTGCCATCCGCAGCGTAGACATAGGCGCTTTCCCCAACGGTATGCTCCAGTAGTGAACCTTCGTCGTAAATGCTGGATACGGCCGTAACAGTGGCCAGCATCTGGGTATCAGGATCGCTGATACTGGTCGTAGTCCTGTCAGCCAGCAGAACACCGGCACCATCATGCTGCTTCCAGACCGCAACGCTTTGCAGCAGATTGCCTGCCTCATCATACGCATAGTCCGTTTCTGTCAGCTGGGCATCGACGACGTCATCATTGGCATCATACAGCGTGGTGGCTGAAAAATCAGACAGCAGCACACCCTCTGCATCCTCAGTACGCCCCTGGCTGGTTTCGGTCCTGCCCTCGGCAGCATAGCTGTACCGGGTATCGGCATAGTCCACTGAAAGAACATCACCAGCATGCGTTGCGGCATAATGGGTGATCTGGGTCTGGATCCCGACCACCAGCTGCGTGGACACATCCACTTCGGTCTCTGCACTGAGCTCCCTGATGCGGTAGCCATTGGCATCCAGTGTTTGCGTGGTTGTCAGCGTACCCACCAGACTGCCGGATGCATCATAGCTGCTGGCCGTCTCGGAAATCTCCCGCATCCCTGGCACACCTGCAGACGAGAAGACCTGTGACTCGGTCGCTACGAGTATCTCAAGCCCTTCAGCATCCAGCACACGGGTTTCACTGGCCATGGTCCAGGCGCCAGTATCATCGTAACTGTAGCTACGCTGCTCCTGGAAAGTTTCCAGCAGCTCACCATCACCATAACGGTTACCCGTGCGGCTCACGGCATCCAGCAGACGACTGTCAGGATCAAAACTGCTGATCGTCACGCTGTCACCCAGCGTTTCACCTGCCACACCGAAATCCTGACGTTCCAGACGGATTTCAAGCGGCAAGCCATCCTCATCCAGCTGATGGGTCGCCAACAGACTGTAACTTCCGGTCACGACGCCAGCTGCATCCAGCAGACTACCGGTTGTCGTCAGGGTATAACCGCTGTCATCATGGGCGTAAACGCCAGATTCATTGTCAATGTCCAGCAGGATACCGGCGGCAAAATGCTTTTCTGTCGTGGCAACACTGGCAGCAAGACCGGTTGCAGTATTGAAGCTGGTCACCGTCTCGCGCGTCTTCTGCACGCTACCATCCATGCCGGTCTCACTGGCATTCACGGTGGTACTGACCAGCACGCCCTGTGCATCATAAGCATAGGCAGTGCTTTCCTGCACGATGAATGCAGTGACACCATCAGCGTCATAGCGGGTAATGAGACTGCTTTCTGCCGTCAACTGCCCGGCAGCATCAAGGGTACGTCCCTGACTGATGACGGCATGACCTGAATCGGTATACTCATAACTACTGTCGGTGAATGTCGTCGCCAGCAGTTCGCCATCAGCGGCATTGAACGCCGAGGATTCTTCATGGCTGGTAACGGGAAGTTCACTGTCTGCATCGTAACTGGTTTCAGTGACCGTCACAGCCAGAACGACACCTGCCTCGCTCACCTGCTGACGGGTTTCAACGACAGACTGCAGTATACCCGCATCATCATAAGCAAGCGCTGTATCAGTGGATGAAAGGACACCGGGAACATCATTGCCATCAAAAGCCTGACTATCTTCATGACGGCTGATAAGAATACCATCGGCATCCGTGACCTCAATGCCGGTGACAACAGTATAGCCATTGGCCGCATAGGTATAAACAGCCAGCGCTGAAGTGTGCTCCAGCAGATCACCCTCATCCGAGTAACGATTGGCTTCAGTCCCTGTTGCCACAAGCAGATGAGTATCAGGTGAAAAATCCTGGATGGTGATGCTGTCGGCAAGCACAATGCCATTACCGTTACGCTCTTCGGTATTCGTCGTGACCTGCGCCACCAGACCACCAGCATCGTAAGCGTACACTGAATCTGACTGCAGATCCGAAACCAGCGCATCTTCCGCGCTGAATGCCTGAACCTGCTCACGACGGCTGATTTCACTGCCCGATACATTCTGGGTACTGGACAGCGTAGTCACAGTATAAGCACCCGTATCGTCGTAGGTATAGACAGCTTCTTCATGCAGGATTTCCAGCACATCCCCAGCAGAAAATAGCGTGCCATCACTGATCACCATAGCCAGCAGATGCGTTTCCATGTCATAACTGCTGACAACGGTCTGCTGGGACAGTGGCATTTCCTGACCATCCTGCTCCAGCTGCTCCATGGTGGTCTGGATCAGGAAACCCTCATCATCATAAACGAAGCTGGTATCAGCCGACTGGACATGAACAACTGCATCATTGGCATCGTAAACGGTAACGCTATAGCGCTCACCCGTCACCAGCCCGCTTCCGTCCGTGATACGACTGGTCGCGATTTCACTGTAGCCATCGACCCTATGCTCATAGCTGGCATCCGTGACAGTACGCTGCAACAGCGCATCGCCTTCCGCATCGCCTTCATAGAGGGATTCTTCGCGCTGAATCGCGCTGATCAGCTGGGTATCGGGGTCATAACTGGTCTCCATGACCAGCGATGAAAGCAGCTGGCCAGCATCACCCAGACTGGAAAATACATGGGTCTCAAGCAGCAGCAGGCCATCCTCATCATAGGCGTAGGTAGTATCTGTGATCTCGCTGCCCGTGATGACACCGGGACCTGAAAAACTGTCGCTACGCACGCCGCTACTGGTTTCCATCCCCTGGGCATCCTTGACATGACTTTCAGTCACAACGCTATAGGCGCCACTCTCAAGATAGTCATAGACGGCAGATGACCTGCTCTCTTCCAGAAGCATGCCCTCCATGTCATAACGACTGCCAAGCGTTTCCACTGATACTGGCAGATGGGTCACTTCGTCAAACAGCGTACGCGCCGTCAGCACGGCAAGCTCATTGCCGTCAGTGTCCATCTCGGTGACATCGCGGATCAGTTCATCACACTGATAAGGCAAGGCTGCATCATAACGGCCAGCGGCGTACTGTCGGGTGAGCACGGTACGCATCAGCACCACAGCCGTACCATCGGCCACACTGGCTTCGATGGTTTCCACGGTCTGGATGACATTGCCGTTCTGGTCTTTGATTACTTCCATAGTCATGCGCTTTCCTCATCGTTGTCACGAACACCACCTGCACAGTCAACAGTGGGCGGCTAGATTCGTTGGATTGGTGCATGATTCAGGCCAAAACGGAAATCATTGCGGAGACCCGTTAATTATTGTCTCCTCATAAGATCAGGTTGATAAGCATCAGTGCACACAATGAGGGATATCCCTCAAAAGTGTGTGATATGCCACATCCCAATAAAAAACCGCCCCGAAGGGCGGCTTTTCATAGAGCCTGTTGATCCGTTGCCGAAGATCAGAAGAGGAAATCCTCATCCACCAGTATCCTGACACCTGTCAGGGCGATCTGCAGTTCCGGCGTCGCATCCGCATTGCTGCTACCCACCAGGATATGCGTCTTCACATTGAAATACAGCACACCACTGTTGTCAGCATCCTCTGACAGCGGCTGGTCCGTCAGATGACATTGCCATTACTATCCGTGATTTCAGTGGTCATACTCATTTTGCCTTCTCCAGATTTTCAGCCAGTTTGGATGGATTTCTTCAAGGCGAACCACTGCAGACACAGTCAACGCCCAAGGATAGGCGTCATGCTATGTGCCATTCATGACAGAGGCATTACAGGGAGTTTTCGATTTATCGGTGCCAGGTATGAACCGTTTCGAGATCATCCATCCATAAGGCAGATAATCCAAGACCTCGCAGCCAGGCAGGACCATCCCTGCCACGCAGCATGGCAATGGTACTGGCGCTACCCGCCACCAGCGCCTGCGGCGCTGCCACGGAAACACTGACCAGCCCTTCGACTGGCCAGCCGGTACGGGGATCCAGCAGGTGGGAATAACAGCGACCGTCAATCACGATACAGCGCTCATAATCGCCACTGGTCGTCAGCGCCCCGGATGAAAGTTCCAGCTGCGCCATCAGGGCATCAGGCCTACGAGGGTGAATGATGCCGATATCCCAGGGGGATCCATTGGCCTGGGGCCCAGCCACGCGGATATCCCCACCAAAATTGATCAGTGCCGATGACAGGCCCTGCTGATGGCAGAGCGTCGCCGCACGGTCAGCCGCATATTCCTTGACAATCCCGCCGAAATCCAGCGCCATGCCAGGTACATGAAACCTGAGCACCGGCCTGTTCCAGCTGAGTTTATCCCAGCCGACACAAGCCAGAAGTGATGCCACCTGCTGTGCATCCGGCAGACGGGTTATGGGTTTGGGCCCTCGGCCATCAGGCCTTTGACCAAAGTTCCAGAGCGACCTTAATGATCCTGAGGTGACATCAAACAGGCCATCGCTCTGCCGCCAGCAGGCCTCGGCATAATCCATGAGCCCGGACATTTCCTCATCGAGAACCACCCCATTCCGTGAATGGGCTGAGGCATTGACACGGTTCAGGAGACTGTCGGGACGGTAAAGGGAATAGCGCTGTTCCAGTGTGGCAACATCAGCCTCGATCTGCCTGAAAAGCACGGCGGCAGCCTGTCTGTCGGAGGCATGGAGACGGATGGAACATGGCGCCCCCATGGCCCTGAAAACATGGCGCAGAGGGCCTGCATCCGGATGAGCGGTCAAAACTTCAGGTTGACACTGACCGAGTACATGGCATAACTGTAATTGTCCACGGCAGAACCGCGCCCCCCCATGAACCCCATGCCCTGGGTACGCTGGTAAAGCTCAACGCCGCCGCCCACCCTGACCCGGTTGAAAAACTCCTTGCTGAGCAGCGCACCACCACTGACAGCACCAAAACTGGCAAGACGGTAATCCGAGGAATAAAGGCCATCAGCGGTAGGCGCATCATAGACCTGCTGGTAAAAATCGGCTGAGCCCTGCGTGTAGTAACGCAGCCTTGGCGTCAGCATGACACCCCATGGCAGTGGCTGCATCCAGCTGGCCTCCATGGTATGGGAGTGTATATTCCAGGTGTCGGCATAAAAACGGTAATCCAGATGCAGCGCTGCCGCATCAAGACTGGAAAAACTGCGCACATAGCGCATCAGGAAGGCGTATTGCATGCGCTCGCCTGGTCGCGTATCGGCACAGAGATTATTCAGCCAGGTAGTGATACAGGTACTGTCAGGCTCAGGATTATTCACCCAGGCGGACTTGTAGGGATCCGAGAGAAAACCACTGCTGCTACTGACAGTAAAATTCGCCTGCAGCAGCGACTGCTTGTCGAGCACCTGTGTCACCCCCAGCAAGCCCTGAAAGGTGCTTTTGTCGCCGCCAATGGCTTCGCCATTACTGTAACGGCCATGAATCTGGCCCTGATCACCCGCATCTGCCCAGACCCTGTCCGAGGCAAAAGAAAACCCGGTCGCCAGTGCTGTCTGCTTCTGGTTGGTTTCCCAGAGGGAATTGACACTGAAAAAGTTGGAAACATAATCCCATTCAGTGGAGTTTCCGCCACCAACCCCCAGCGTAAGGTCATCCAGAAGAAAATTGACTGTACCATCAACAGCGGTGCGCTGGTCATGGATACCGCCAGTCTTACCCACATAGGGCCCACTGGTAGCCATGGAAAGCTCCAGGCTGCCAGGCTTTTTGTCCCAGCCATTTTCACCCCAGTAAAACACCGGAGAGGCACCACCTACCGAGTCACGGTTGACCGCATTGCTGCCGCCACCAATGTAATCGATGGTACTGTTCACCCTGAAGTTGACGCGATCGCCCAGAAAACCTGCGCCATCGTTCTGGAAAGCCTGGACCGACATACGCTGGTTGCTTTCCTGATAGTTGGAATAGCTGCTGTTGGTTTCCAGTCCGTTAGGACGAAGATCAATACCCTCAGCCAGCACCATGCCCGGGAGAGCCATGGCAGCAGCTGTCAGGATGGCAAGCCCCTGCAGGGGCACATCGCCATCAGCCAGGCAAGCGTTGTCATCATGCTCAGTTGCAGCCACAGCCACCGCCTCCTACCCCGTAACCACCAGAAGATGCCTCTTTGGAAGAGTAGGTATGCAGCCGCAGTGCATTGTCCTGAATATCAGGTACCAGTGCCATTTGTGGCTTGGCGAGTGTGCCTCTTTCCCAGGGCTGAACCGGCGTACAGGCGATACCTGTCGCTGCCAGCAGGATCGCAACCAGCGCCCGGGTGAAATACAGTATCCTCATGCCGCCCCCTGGATTACTCTGCCAGCAGTTCAGCCACACGCTTTGTGATGGCATCACGCTCTTCCAGATGAAAGCCGGCTTCCACATGCCGGATCCTGCCCTTGCGGTCAATCAGGAAACTGGATGGCATGGCAGCCACATCATACCGCCCCGCACACTCTCCGCTCCTGTCCACCAGCACGGGCAGCGTCACCTCATGTTCACTGATAAACGCCAGTGCGTCTTCGTGATTTTCATCGACATTGATGGTCACTACTTCCAGCCCCTTCGCCTGATAGGTCTGGCTCATGGACTGCATGAAAGGCATAGACTGCAGGCATGGGCCACACCAGGAAGCCCAGAAATCCAGATAGACCACTTTACCCGCATATTTTTTTGCCAGATCGACGGGCTGGCCACCTTGCAGCAGCTGCAGTTCACAATGAGGCATTGGCACAGGAGCATCGGCAGAAAACACTGCTGCCGATGCGGACAGCAGTAAAATAAAGGCAAGCGACAGACGATTCAGCAACATGACATCTTCCGGAAAATTTTACCCAATCCTGCATGCAAAATACGCACCCTGCCCGCAGAATGCCGGCTTGCACGCTGAGCCAGCACCGTAGCGCGTGATTTCACGCACTACAGCGTGTCAAATCACTCACTTCTGTTTGACAGGCCTGACATTGACATCAGCAGTCGCACGCAGACTCTCAAGGTAAGCCAGGAACTCCTGCTGCCCCTCTCCACGCTGCAGGAAAGCACGGGCACGCTCCCTGTCTTCCGGCTTCAGCGTATCAGCGGCAGGCTCAATCACCCGCACCACCCGATACACCACCTGCTCTCCGGATGGCAGCGCCACACTGGCCAGCCTGCCATCGCCACCACCTGTAAACGCCGCCTGCAACAGCACTGGAGGAATCTGCGCACTATCCCGCTGCCACACAGCAGCCGCTTTCCAGGTATATTTACCGGCCCGCGCCAGTTCCTCAAGCGTCTTGCCGGCACGGGCAGCCTCCATGGCAGCGGCCAGCGCCTTGTGCGTTGCCTCCTGCGCTGCCTGCTGCTGCAGAAGCAGGCGGATGGCAATCCGGTTGGCGGTATCCAGCGTCTGCTGATGCGCCTCTTCATGCTGGTTCATATGCAGGACCACCACCTGGTCATCACCCATTTCCACGGCGTCACTGTTTTTGCCGGCCAGCACATCTTCAGAAAATGCCGCCTTACGCACAACTTCCTCTGCAGCGATACCATCACCCTGAGTACGCGCAAACATCTGGCTATGCTCAATGGCAACATTCAGTGTTGCCGCGACCACATCCAGACTGTCGGGATGCTCAAAGGCCTGCTCACTGATTTTCTGCGCCAGTTCGTAAAAACGGCTTTCGGCCTGATTGCGACGATAAGCCTCGACAAGCTCCGCCTTGACCTGCGCATACGGCTTGACACTACCCGGCTCCAGTTCTGTCACCTGAATCAGATGTACACCAAAACCCGTAGTGACGGGCGATGATACCGCGCCCTTCGCCAGCTGCATGGCAGCAGCCTCAAAGGCAGGATCCTGGGATCCCTTGACCAGCAAACCCAGATCACCGCCGTTCAGCGCCGAAGGCTTGTCATCCGACAGCATTTTGGCCTGCTTCGCAAAATCTTCTCCAGCCTTGATCTTCACCAGTGCTGCCTCGGCTTTTTCCATGGCCTTCTGCATGGTTTCCGGCTTGGCCGGGTCGGCTGCAAACATGATATGACTGACTCTGCGACGCTCTTCTGTCACAAAGGCGCTCTTCTGCTCTTCATAAAAGCGCTGCAGGTCATCCTCGCTCACCGTTACCTGTTTTGCCACATCCGCCATACGCAGTACCACATAATCGACGCTGACTTTTTCAGGCGTCATGAAATCGCGGCCATGCTCACGAAAATAGTCTTCAACCGCCTGGTCACTGACCGCTGGCAACTGGGTGACCAGTGGCAGCGTCATGGTTTCGACTTCACGCGACTGACGCTGCAACTGCAGGAACTGGGTAACATCCGCCTCGGTCACTACTGGCGATGCCATGATGCCGTGCTGCCACTGCTCGGAAATCACCGCCTGCTGTACCTGCAGCAGGAACTGCTCCTGGGAAATACCCTGGCTGGCCAGGACCATTTTGTACTTGTCCTTGTCAAAGTGACCATCCGTCTGGAAATAAGGCAGAGACTGGGCAAACAGGCGCAGCCCCTCATCACCCACCCGCATCCGCTCGGATCGGGCTTTCTGCAGGATGACCTCGTCACGGATCAAACGCTCCAGGGACTGTTTGCGCAACTGCGTCTCATCCAGCTCAGCGAGTGCCGGCATGCTGGCACGATCCTGTTCAAAAGCACGATTGACGTCACGGTCAAAGAAATCCCTGTCACCAACACTGGCAACAGGGGTCTCGTGCCCATCATCCAGATAATTGTTGATCCCCCAAAGGGCAAAGGGTATACCGACCAACACCAGCATGACCCAGGCAAAAATACCCTGCGCTTTCTCGCGTATAAACTGCATCATAAGAATAAAACCTTCCTTTGCTGGCAAGCAGGCATAAAAAAACCTTGGCCTTGACCAAGGTTTTTTACATAGTTGGCGGAGCGGACGGGGCTCGAACCCGCGACCCCCGGCGTGACAGGCCGGTATTCTAACCAACTGAACTACCGCTCCTAAAATCGCTCTTAAACTTGGTGGGTGCTGTAGGGATCGAACCTACGACCCTCGCCTTGTAAGGGCGATGCTCTCCCAGCTGAGCTAAGCACCCCAAGTAAGAGAGGCTAGTTTACTGCATCCTTTAACGATTTACCAGCCCTAAAACCAGGAATTTTTGCTGCACTGATGGTAATCGCCGCTCCCGTCTGCGGATTACGCCCCTGACGCTCGGCGCGCTCCTTGACTTCAAAGGTTCCAAAGCCCACCAGAGCCACGCTATCACCTTCCTTGAGTGCCGAGGTAATCGCATCAAGGACTGCGTCCAGCGCGCGACCGGCATCTGCCTTGGTCAAATCAGCCAGTTCAGCTACGCGATCCACTAAATCAGATTTGTTCATCAAAAACTCCCACTAGATTAAACAGAAAAAGCAATGCCCTGAGAGCCACTGTATCAGCCTGCAAAAAAGACTGT
>JBEBBU010000007.1:0-54890 GCA_041158225.1 Pseudomonadota bacterium
CCACTTGCCGAGGCCATTGTCCAGGCCGGACAGCAGACCGAATCCCGAGAACTGCTGCGCCACAAAAAACATGGAGGAGGCGCGCAGAATGGTGAGAATCACGTTGTTCATCAGGTAGGAGGCCGTATTGGTGACTACGGATTCCTTGTAGGTTTTTCCTGGGAAAGTGATGAGTGGATGTTTCTTTTCCACATACATCAGACCAAAGAAGGCGAAGATGGCAACAAGAAATACCACCTCGCTGTTGACGAGCATATTGCTGGCAGTTTCTGCTGGTGTATTCATGTCCTGTCTCCTGCCCGCTGTCAGGCAGCGGTGAACTGTCCAATGATGGCAGTTAATGAGTCAATCTCGCTTCTGGCATCGACCTGTGCCGTGATGTCGTACTGCACACCGAGGTAATACAGCACCCTCTGCTTGTGATCAAGCAGCGGGACAATCTTCAGCCGGTTATGAAACAGCGTGCCGTCCTTGCGGTAGTTGCGCAGCGTCACTTCGATGGCTGAGTGGCTGTCGACCGCCTGGCGGATCTGTCTTCTGGCTTCCTGATCACGATCCTTGCCCTGCAGGAAGCGGCAGTTCTTGCCTATGATGTCTTCCTGAGTGTAACCGGTGAGCCTTTCGAAAGCCTTGTTGGCATAGACGATGGGGGCATCCTCGATATCAGGGTCTGCCAGTGTCACCCCATTGACGCACTCATCCAGTATGGCTGAAAGTACCTGTGGGATCAGGCCGTTATCTTTGCTTACAACAAAACTCATGGTGTCATCCTCGGGTCTGGAGGGTTGGTGATTCATTCAGCAGGCGGCCTATGTTTTCCACAGTTTTTTCGGCGCCTTCTTCTATGGCAATGCGGATGAGCTTCTGGAACGGCCGCATGAAAAGTTCGAGCTGGCGCAGTTCAAAACGGAAGGTCAGGGTTGACAGTGCCTGATCTTCATCGGATCGTTCCACCATGTAGCACTGTGAGAAGGGCGCTTCTTCACCCTCAACCACAAATTCTTCATTCGGCCGATAGGTGGTCACGCACAAAATACTTTCTTCGGGACAGCCGCGCTCTACTCTCAGCTGTCTTGCTCTGGCTCCCTGACGCACAACATCGCCGTCGATAGGTTCAAATTCAACAACCTCTGGCGCCCATCGGGTATAGTTTTCAAAAAATCTGTCAGCCACAAAGGCAAATATATCCTTCTGATCCGCTCGGATATCAATGCTGGCTTCACCCGTCAGCGGGGCTGGTGTATCGAAGGGAGTCTTGATTAGCATGAGTAACGCCTCGCTTGCCGGGGGCAGTCTGTCTGTCCTCTATCTATGATACATCTCAAGGCGCTTGAGTTCTCTGTTCTCGAAGCGGTGATGACTGATCAGTGACAGGTTTCGCAGTTTTTGGCCGGTCAGGTTCACCGGGGCGGGATGAGACTGGATCCAGATTGGTGGGTCACTTGATTTTTGCGGGGTAGGCAACCTATGCTTGCCGGACATTCATCCGGATGTCTGAAGGAGATTTCCTATGGCGCGTCAGTCCAGTCGGTTTTATCTGCTGTTAATGGTTTCACTGCTGTCAACCACGGCCCATGCATGGGCACCAGCAGGTCCACCGGGTACGCCTGTGTCACGTAATACGGCAGGTGCTGGTGCGCCCGGTGTGGGTGTTGCGCCTGTGCCGGGTGCAGCAGGCCGCGGCGCTCCCGGTACGCCAGTGTCGCGTAATACGGCAGGTGCGGGTGCACCGGGTGTGGGTGTTGCACCTGTTGCCGGTGCGCCCGCTCACCGACGCTAGTGCCGCCTGTTCTTCAGGGTGGATCTGCTATTGCAGATCGAGCGCATAGACCCGTGTTCGCATGCGGGCGCGGTCGGTTTCGAGGTAAAGCAGAGGTTCCCGCCTGTTGAAGTAGAGCCCCTGACTGTGTCTGATCGTTGAGCTGCTCTGCTCCTGGGAACTGTTCTGGCTGCCCAGCATGACCCAGCTGAGTTTGCCTTCGGTGCCTGTATCCAGTATGTAATCGTAATGGGTTGCCGCATCACCATGACTTTTGGTGATGCGGATATAGTGGTGACTGGTTTCTCCCTGAATGCTGGCGACTTCGATGGCAAGTTCGGCACAAAGGGCGAGGCAGTCCTGTCGGGTAACCTGTACAGGAAGAAGGCCGGTCTGTTCCAGATCGCCCTGTGTATTGAACAGGCTGATAAAGGCAGGGGTGGGCGGCAATGATGCGGTGGAGGCTTCCGCCGCGGGAAGCTTCAGGCTTCCTGCTCCCTGCACAACGGCAGCCGCGCCGCCGCTGGCAAGAGGAAATATCTGGATGATATGCTCCTCAGCCCGTTTACCCGGCATGTAGCCTGCGAGTGTTGCATGATCAATCTGGTATTTGAGGATCTTTCTTGCGCTTGCGTTGGCATCGGCGGCCATGCACAGGCAGCATGCTGCCAGGATGAACTGCAGCAGCATGTTGGCGGCTTCTGTGTTTCTCATGGCGTCACGGCATCCAGCGGGCAGTTCTGTGTTTTGCTGCCGACAGCGTTAGGACACAGCGCCAGTGACCAGAGAAAATCCACGGGCTGGAATATCGGCTGAACCACAGGCGTGAAACCCGAGAAGAACCATCCTGGGTCGGGGGTGCCGTAATAGCTCTGTCCCATAGCTGTTAGAGGCATCAGAGTCGCATCGCCTGTGGCATCCGTGCTTGCGCGCGCATGGCAGGTTGGGCAGCTGGAGGTGGTCTGCAGGCCAAACTCGCTGACAGAGTTGCCGAGAATGAAGGGGCGTCCCTGAGGGGTGGTGAAACTGGTCATGGTGCCATTCAGCGCATAGTGCGACCAGAGTTTGCTGTTCAGACGGTTTTTACGGAAAGTCTGCAGCAGTTTGCCCGACATCTTGCCTTTGTCAGTAGTCGCAAACTGGTCGCTGGTCTTGAGGAAGCGGTTGAAACAGGGATTGTCCTTGTGTTCGAAGCTGCTCCAGAACCATTGAGGCAGTGATTTCTTCATGATCTGCAGGCTGATCAGCAGCCATGTATTGCCCCGGGTATCCTGTTGCCAGTAATAATTTTCAATATCGATGGTTTTAGCCAGAGCGGATTCAGCCTGGGTCAGCGTTATCCAGTTGGCCTTGACGATCACGGCGTCAGCCGGCAGGTTGGCTGCCAGGCCCGATTCGAAACTGGCGCGCTTGCCGGAAGTGAACCATAGTTGCCGGTCGATGATGTACTTGAAGGCAGCCTGATTCATGCGTACTTCGGAAGCACCAGAGGCAAAAATGCTGCAACTGGTTGATGGGGCGGTCTCTGATCCTTCCATGCGCAAGGTTTGCAGTAGCGATCGCCGGCCATTGAAGCTGTGTTCGATGTCTGCCACGGTTTTCCAGGCAGGGGGGCGGTCAGGGGCAGGTGCTGCGGGAAATATCTCGGATATTTCAGGCCAGGAGCGCCAGAAAGGATAGTTTTTTACCCTCTTGGAGGGCTGGGGACTGCTGACTTCCGCAAAAGCTTCCCACGCCGCCTGGTCACTACGCTGGATGGAGGGATTGCTGATAGTGCCCTGTGGAACGGCGCTGCCAGGGCAGACGGCTTCCGCCGGCATGGCAGGGCCTTCTTCGGTATCAATAAGGGCGCCACAGTGTTCTTCAGCGCTGGCTGTCATCGGAGCAGCCAGCAGTAGCAGAAGCAGCAGTACAGGCTGTTTGCACGTCAGGATCATCGTTCTCACCTTAACTGTGGTGGTTTAGCGGTTATGTATCATGTCATTTTCTTCTTCAAGGAGAACACGGAGACGCTCGTGTATGGTCGACATGACCTGCTGGTTGGAACTGCCGGTTTTCAGTGCCAGTTGCAGTTGCATGATAGCAGCCCGTGGCTGACCTGCGAGGTAATAGTATTCGGCAATATAACGGTGTGACTCTGCTTCCCTGCCCAGTTTGCTCAGTGCTTCAGCCAGTAGCGCATAGACGTCAGGGGTATCGTGAAAGCGGCTGCTGTAGTTGATAAGGTGGTGGCGTGCTTCTTCTGCCCTGCCGGCCCTCAGATAGGCAATGGCCTGGTTGAGCAGCATGGCCTGATTGTCGGGAAAGCGCTGCAATGCAAGGCGGTATAGTTCCAGCGCCGCATCGTAGTGCTTAGCCTCGTATTCGGCTTCTGCCAGTGCATTGTAGAAGTTGGCCTGTTCCGGGTATTTCTGTACCAGCTTTTGCAGGCTGGCCTTGCCGGTTTCAATCTGGTTGTCGCCTACCTGGGCCAGTGCCAGACCATATCGGCTGACATCCTGCTGCTGCGGGGTACCAATGCCCGCCACTGATTTGAAGTAGTTGACGGCATCGCCTGGGCTGCGCATGGTGGCGACCCGCAGTTTGGCTCGCGTCAGCTGATAGGCGAAGGAGTCAGGATACTGTTTGTAGGTATATTGCTCGGCCCTGCCGCGGGTATCTGAAATACGGGATACTGTGACTGGATGGGTCAGCAGGAACTCGGGCAGGCGGTTGCCATTGGCAAAGCGGGTTGACTGTTGCATGCGTTCGAAGAACAGGGGCATGCTGCGCGGATCAAACTGAGATGAGGCCAGAATCTTCATGCCCACCCGGTCAGCTTCAGCTTCATTGTCACGCGTGAAGTTGATCTGGAACTGGGAGCTGGCGGCCATGGCACCCATCATGGCGGCCTGGGCGGCCTGTCCGCCACCGGCTGCGCCAAGCAGGGCGGCAGCCAGCATGCCTACGGCGGTCGGGATGGACATGCGGCTGGCGGCCTGGAATGTCTGGTAAAGATGGCGCTGGGTGACGTGAGCGATTTCATGACCCATGACCGAGGCGAGCTCGCTCTCGGATTCAGTGGTCAGGATCAATCCGGAATTGACGCCGATATAGCCGCCCGGTCCTGCAAAAGCGTTAATGTTGGGATCCTTGACCACGAAAAAGTGGAATGCCTGTCCCGGCGTATCACTATGCTCCACCAGCTTTTGTCCCAGAGACTGTATATAATCCGTAATTTCAGGATCTTCTGATATTTCGGTCTGATTGTGCAGGTTCCGGAAGAAGGCTTCACCCAGTTCTTTTTCCTGCTGCGGGGTAAACAGCGTCCCGGTCGGATCTCCCATGTCAGGAAGATCCAGATTGAGTGGCTCGCCTCCCATGGCGGGGGGCGTTGACAGCAGGATCAATCCAAGCAGGACTGTGCCAGAAGCATTCTGGATGCGTTGCAGACGGGATCTAGTGGCGCCGCGTGGAGTAGGATGCATGAAATTTGCGATACAGGTGAATGCCAACCCCTGGAGCAGCTGGGGAGCCAGAACCGCCTACCAGTTTAGCAGAGCTGTTCTGGCTGGTGGCGATGAAATCATACGAATCTTTTTCTATCAGGATGGTGTTTTCCATGCGGTGCGGATTCACGATATGTCTCCTGCCATGCCTGACTGGTGTGCGCTGGCGCGTGAAGCGGATGTGGAACTGGTGCTTTGTGTCTCGGCCGTACAGCGAAGAGGGCTTCTTGGTGCCAGTGGAAGGGATATGGGGATTCTGATGCCAGAATTCAAGCTTGGCGGTCTGGGGTTGTGGGTCGATGCCTGTATGCGTGCTGACCGGCATATGGTTTTTGCATGATGCCCATGCAGCCTTCCTGTCTTTTTGTCATTCGCCATCTGCCGGCAAGGCTGACGGTGGCGGCTGAGATACTGGATCAGATACTTATGGCCGCAGCCTTTGACATGCCTGTCAGTATCCTGTTCATGGATGAAGGTGTCGTCACCCTGACGCTTGGGCAGACAGACGGAGAACCGCCCGCAGTTGCCAGTATGTATGGTGCACTGGCATTTCACGATAATGTGACCATGGTGGTCGAGGCTGAATCCATGCATGCCTTACATCTTGTTGCGGAGGATCTCTGCCTGCCGGTCAGTGTCATGCCTCGGTCTGAGCTTGCCGCCTGGATGCGGCAACATCACATTCTGCAAGGCGTCTGATATGGAAGGTATCCTGCATTGTGTGGTCGCCCGGGCTCCAGGACTTCAGTCATGTCTGGCGCGTCTTGCAGAGGGTGATGCGGTCCTGCTGATGCAGGACGCTGTCATTCATGCGCTGCATGGCGGTGCGCTGGATGCTTGTGATGCTGCTGGTTCGGGTGTGGTTTTCTATGTCCTCAGTCCGCATCTGGCCTGGCTGGGTTTGGCCGATGCCAGACTGGCTGATAGCTGTACGCCTCTGGATTATGCTGGCATGGTGGAGCTTGTGCGTAGTTACAGGCATACGCTGAACTGGAGCTGAATCGTGGACACATGGCCGTTGCAGCTTGAGCAGATTCCGCGAACGGAAGCGGGATTCCTGTTGCGCGGTGATGACTGGCATGAAGATCTGGCTGTTGCGCTGGCGGCGAGTCAGTCGCTGATATTGAGTGATGCGCACTGGCAGATTATCCGTTTTATCCGTGATTACCATGCGCAGTACAGACAGCTCCCCAATGCCAGAGTCTTTGTGAAAGCACTGCAAAAAGCCTTGGGTCACGAGATTGGAAACAATCTCTATCTGCATCAGCTGTTTCCTGGCGGGCCGTTACGGCAGGCCTGCCTGATTGCTGGATTGCCAAAGCCCCCGGGGTGTCTGTAGACTGAACATCATCCAGCATCAGGATTGTCATGCCGCTATCGTCCCCGTCCCCTTATCCGCTGCAGGCTTCACTATGGCGTGTCGCGCCGCTCCTGCTGATATTCACCATGTTCATGGTGCCCGTGCCCGCCATGTCTGAAGTAGATCAGGTTGCATCTGATGTGCCTGGCCTGCTGCAGTTTGACGCATCCCTCAATCTGCATCAGGTCGTGGAAGCGACTTATGCCAGCTATCCCCAGCAGGCCATCATTGATGCGATGCAGCAGGAAAGTCAGGCGCTGGAACAGCGATCGGACAGCTGGTTGCCCGGATATTCCCAGATCTATCTCCAGAATAACCAGAATGTGGCAGGTGATGGCGAGGGCATGACCCAGACCGGTTACCAGATACCGCTCTGGCGCTGGGGACAGCGTGATGTCAGTCGTAACGTGACTGACAAGGCTATCCAGAGTTCTGAGTCATTTGCCCATGCGGTCAGACTTGAAGTGGCAGGCATGCTGCGCGAGAGGCTGTGGCAGATGAAGCTGGCAGAAAACCGTCTTGCTTTTGCCAGCAGTATTTACGAGGTTTCCACGCAACTGGTCAGGACAGTGAAAAGGCGTGTCGAGCTTGGCGATCTTGCACCTCAGGATCTTCTGCTGGCAGAAAGCGATTCCCTGGAAAAAAAGACGGGCCTGACACAGGCAGAGCTTGACCTCCAGCATGCGCATCAGGCTTATGCCAATCTGAGCCGTCTGAACCGGGCACCTGTCCATATTGAGGAAGAACTGCATACCGTGAAGTCGGTGCCGGAGGACCATCCAGCACTGTTCGCCCTGAATGCCATGGTGGAGAGAGCGCAGGCCGATGTGTCATTTACCAGAGAATGGAAGCAGGGCGCCCAGCCAACGCTGCTGATTGGTACCCAGCACCGGAATTTTTACACCAAAGGCACGCAGAATGATTCCAATGTGGTCATCCAGATTCCATTAGGCGGGGATGACTACAATGCACCTTTTGTGGCTCAGGCGAATCTGACGCTGAATCAGCGTATTACCGAGCGCAATACGCTGGCAAGAGACCTTGAGCGACGCTTCAATCAGGCGGAGCAGAGCCTGGCGGCAGACCGCAAGGCTCTGGATATAGCCCAGCGCCGGCGTGAAATTGCTGAAACCCAGATCCGTCTGAACCGTCTGGCTTTCGAGGCTGGCGAGATCCACATGATTGATTTTCTCAAGGTGCAGTCTGCGGCCCAGGCTTCCATCTGGGATGCCACGCTACGCGAGATCATCATGCAGCGGGATATTGCTGCCTATCACCAGGTGATCGGTCGAGTGCCATGATTTCATCTGTTGCAGAATTGCCTATTGCAGATGAGAGCGGTCCGGGTTACTTTTAAGGCATATTCCCGAGATCCATGGCCATGCAGCGTTTCTTGTCCGGTCTTTCATGCCTGCTTTTACTGTTGTATTTTTCGCAAGCCTTTGCGGAAGAGGCGGGGCTTGGCCTGATCAAACTGGAGCCAGGGGCGCATTCGGAAAAGCTTATCCTTGATCTTAAGGGTGGTGTAACCTGCAGGGTTATGCACCAGAAAAAACCTGAGCGTCTGCTGATACGCCTGCAGGGCATGACCCGTTCACGCCATCTCAGACAGCCTCAGAACAGGGATTCCAGTATCAGCCGCCTTCATTTTGAGCCGGCGAGCGATGGCAAGGCCCAGAATCTGGTGGTGGATCTGCTGAAACCTGTAGAACCCAGAGCCAGTCTCAGACGGGAAGGCTCTACGCTGCAGCTGGTGGTTGAACTTGCAGGGGCAACCCAGGTGGTTCGGGAGAAGCATCCGCAAAGCAGTCATGCAGAGGCCAGAGTTGCCATCACTCCTTCCATGGATAAAGCGTTACCCGCTGCCAACAGGGTCAGGGTGATTGCTATTGACGCAGGTCATGGTGGCAAGGATACGGGTGCTATTGGCCCTCATGGTACGCTGGAAAAACAGGTGGTGCTGTCGATCGCCAAAAAGCTGAAGTCACTTATTGACAGTGAACCTGGTTTCAAGGCCTATCTGGTAAGGAAAGGTGATTATTTCATTCCGCTCAGGGACAGGGTTGAACTGGCACATGATGCGCACGCAGACCTGTTCATTTCCCTGCATGCCGATGCCCATCTTGCCAATGATGTCAGAGGCTCTTCCGTATTCACGCTTTCCAGAAATGGTGCCAGCAGTGAAGCGGCGCGTTTGCTGGCCAATCGTGAAAATGCGGCTGATCAGGCAGGCGGTGCGCGTGTGCAGGACAAAGATGATCATATGCTGGCGTCGGTGTTGCTTGATCTTTCCCAGGGAGCAACACTGGAATCCAGTGACCGTATTGCCAGCCGTATTCTCAGGGAGCTGCAGAAACATCGCCAGGTCAGGCACGCAGAAGTGCAGAAGGCTGGTTTTGCTGTGCTGAAATCTCCTAATATGCCATCCCTGCTGATAGAAACAGCCTTTATTTCCAACCCGGATGAAGAGCGGCACCTTGCCGATCCCCAGCATCAGGATGAGCTGGCTCGTGCCATATTTGCAGGTATCCGCAGTTTTTTCCCGCGCGGGGGGGGCAGTCAGGCATCCGGCAGGCGCCCCGCTGAAAATGCCGGCAAAGCCCAGCGTCATCTTGCCCTCTTGCAGGACATGGATGAGTGATCAGGAAACGCTGGCGGAAGCTGTGGTCTGGCATGAAAAAATCAGGGAGTCTGATTTTTTTGCGCATGGCCAGAGGGCGGATACGCCTGAGGATGCTCTGGCTTTTATCCGCTCCCTGCTTCCAGGCTATCCGGGTGTTTCGCATATCTGCTGGGCTTACCGCATAGGCGGGCAACACCGTTGCAGTGATGATGGCGAGCCTGGAGGAACCGGTGGGCCGCCCATCCTGCGTGCGATTGAAGGGCAGAAACTGGATCATGTAGTGGTTGCCGTAGCCCGCTATTTTGGTGGCGTCAAACTGGGGGCGGGTGGCCTGATGCGTGCCTATGGCGGAACTGCTGCCCAACTGCTGAGAACGGCGCCAAGAGTGATGATGGTCATGCGCCGGAATGTTCTGGTTGAGGTGCCTTTTGATCTTACTGCCAGTCTTTATCACCATCTTTCCAAGCTTGATGCTGTCAATCGTGAAGAGCATTTTACCGAGCATGGTCTCTGTGTGCGTCTTTCCCTGCCGGAGACGGATATCCGTACGCTTGCCAACGGACTGGGCTATCGGGCAGTGCTGACTTATCCTGACGTATGAGCCGCTACTTTCTTTTCTTCCTGGCGATTGCAGGCTTGATGCTGGGTGGCTGTCATGCCCCCAGAATTCATGACCTGGCCATTGCGGATTATGCCTTTGCTGCACGGCACCACTGGATACTCTCGAAACACGCGGCAGCTACCGATGCCATGAACCGTATGATCTATGCGCAGGTCGCCAGCGATTTTGCTGTCAGGGGATATGAAGAGGTTCATGACAGGAATAAGGCTGATTGGGAGATTGACTGGGTCATGTCGGAAACCCTGAAGCACCGGCATACTGCGGCAGGCGGTGGCTGGGGAAGTGCCGGGCTTGATCGGCCGGGTCAGCATGCAGTGACGGCACCCGTGCATGATGCCGCACATGCACTTCCACCCAGTGTTGATCCTTACTCGCCTGATTACGAGACAGCTGATTTCCGCATGAAAATTACCAGCATTCCGGACGGTGCCATACTCTGGGAGATTGCTGCTGAGGATGACGGTGATTTTGGCTATTTCCCCAACGCTCAGTACGAGGCCATCCATGCGCTTGTACCTGAATTGCTGAAAACGCTGCCCTGAGCGACAGGACTCGTGCGTTGAACAGACAGCTTCCTACGGTCGCGCAGATCAGGGAGTGGGCGCAATCGCTGGGTTTCCAGAAAGCCGGCATTGCCGACATTGATCTTGAGGCAGATGCTATCCGTCTGACCCGCTGGCTGGAAGCGGGTTATCACGGAGAAATGCACTGGATGGCTGATCGTGCGGCTTTGCGTGTCAGTCCTGATGAACTGGTGCCTGGCTGCTGCCGGGTGATCAGTGTGCGTATGGATTATCTGCCGGAAGCGCCCGAATGCAGTCAGGCCTGGCTGCATGAACCCGGGGCTGCGTTTGTCGCTCGATATGCGCTTGGGCGTGACTATCACAAGCTCATGCGGCGGCGTCTGCAACAGCTGGCGGATCTCATTCAGGCTCAGATTGGTCCTTTTGGTTACCGGGTATTCGTGGACAGTGCGCCGGTCATGGAAAAGGCGCTGGCGGCAAAGGCAGGACTGGGCTGGATAGGCAAGCATACCAACCTGATCGACAGTCGCACGGGCTCATGGTTCTTTCTGGGCGAGATACTGACGGATCTGCCGCTGCCGCTTGATCAGCCGGTGCGTGAGCACTGTGGCCAGTGTACGGCCTGCATGACGGTTTGCCCGACCGCAGCTATTGTGGCGCCTTATGTGCTTGATGCGCGGCGCTGTATTGCCTACCTGACCATCGAATTGCAGGGTAGCATTCCGGAAGTATTCAGGCCCGCTATCGGCAACCGTATTTTTGGCTGCGATGACTGCCAGCAGGTCTGTCCCTGGAACCGTTTTGCGAGGATGACAGCAGAAGTTGACTTTCTGCCGCGGCATGGTCTGGAAACGGCGGAGCTACTGGTACTGGCAGGCTGGAGCGAGGATGAGTTCCTGAAAAAAACTGAAGGTTCGGCGCTGCGCAGACTGGGCTATGTGCGCTGGCTGCGCAATCTTGCCGTGGCGCTTGGCAATGCTTCTGGTTCCCCTGATGTGGTTGATATTCTGCTGCAGTGGTCAGGCTCGGAACATGCGCTTGTTGCTGAGCATGCAACCTGGGCCCTGCGGCGTCACGCTACAGCAGGTTCCTGATCCGGACGCCGGATATCAGCCTGCCGGCCTTCTCCCTGAGACTGCAGGTGGATGCAGAAGTCGGGTAAGGGAATGCATCCCAGGCCGCGTTCCGGCCATTCAATCAGGCACAGGCTGTCTGTGCGGAAGTAGTCACGTATGCCCATCCATTCCAGTTCTTCGGGATCATCCAGTCGATAGAGGTCAAAATGGTAGAGTGTGAGCTGTTGCAGTTCATACTCTTCGACCAGCGTATAGGTCGGGCTTTTGACTGTTCCGGTGAATCCGTAGGCACGCAGTATCCCCCGGACGAGGGTGGTTTTGCCGGCGCCGAGGTGACCTTCAAGATGGACAGACTGTCCGGGCCTGAAAAGTTCGGCCAGACTGGCGCCTAAAGCCAGGGTATCCGTTTCGTCGGCAAGATAGATGGTTTGTGACATCATGAATTTTCGGGCCGGCATTCGCGCAGGTTGGCAATGACATCGCTGGCAAGCATGCCGACCATGCCTCCCTGGGCGGCAGCCTGATCGGCAGCCCGGCCGTGCAACCAGACAGCGTGCAGGGCGGATTCCATGGCAGGCATGCCCTGTGCCAGCAATGCGGCAATGATGCCAGTCAGAACATCGCCCATACCTCCACTGGCCATGCCGGGATTGCCCACAGACGCGAGAACCGGTGTTGCGTGTTGACTCTTGATCAGGGTGCCTGTGCCCTTGAGTATGGCGATGCCGCCGTAGCGTTGCTGCAGCGCACGCACGGCAGCCAGTCTGTCCCGCTCAATGTCGGCTGCGCTGGCCAGTCCGAGCAGGCGCGCAGCTTCTCCAGGGTGCGGTGTCAGCAGCCAGTCTGATCGTGGGGCTGTCTGCTGGTTGGCCAGCAGGTTCAGGGCATCGGCATCCATCACCATGGGCTTGCCGCTATCCATGGCTATCCTGAGAAGATTCTGGGCCCATGGCGATTGCCCCAGTCCTGGCCCAATGGCAATGACGCTGGCTTTGTGTAACAGGGCATCGAGGGTTGATGGATCTTCGGCGCTGTGGCACATCAGTTCAGGTCTGTGGCTGCCGATCCAGAGTGCATGTTGTGCCCGCGAGGCCACGCTGACCAGGCCGGCACCTGTACGCAATGCTGCTTCGGCTGTCAGGCGAATGGCGCCGGCATAACCATGATCGCCGCCTATCGCCAGTACATGGCCGCACATGCCCTTGTGCGCATGGCGCGGGCGGGCGGGCCAGCGGAGGGCGGTTTCAGTAAGGCGCTCTGCTACGGGTTGATGACGGTCTCTGACTGTATCCGGCAGTCCAAGATCATCAAACAGCAGTATGCCGGCATGCTCTGGTCCCTTGCCCGTCAGCAGGCCTGGCTTCATGGCCATGAATGTCATGGTGGCGTCGGCGCGGATGGCATCTCCAAGGACGTTTCCGCTATCACCGCAGAGGCCTGAGGGGATGTCGATCGCGAAGATACGCCCGCGATAGCGGCGGGTGGCCGCAATGATGGCAGCGTAGCTATCGCTGATGGCACGGTTCAGGCCGGTGCCAACAAGGGCATCGACCAGGATTTCGGCGTTTTCAAAGCCTTCCGGTATGTAATCAAGTATGGCGCCACCGGCTGACAGATAGGCTGTCCGGCAGATATGGGCAGCGCTATCCTGATGCGATGGGTCTCCCACCGGGAAGACACGGACATCCCATCCAGCCTCAACGGCCTTGCGCGCAATGACATAGCCATCGCCACCATTATTGCCGCTGCCACAGATGACTGAGAGTGTCCGTGCATCCGGCCAGAGCCGGTTGATGGCGCTGAAGCAGGCATGACCTGCTTTTTCCATGAGAAGATGGGCGCTGACTCCAGGAAGGGACTGGGCTTCGCTGTCCATGGCGCGCACATCGCTCTGGCTGAACAGGCATGTGGGGAGTGAGTCTGGCTGAGAGCTCTGGTTCATGGGATTTAGCATAGCATGCTGTTGTTGCTCTTTTGCAGCACTGATGGAGTAAATGACGTAAAATCTGGTCTTATCATCAGGGGCGGCGCCTGTTGCAATCCCGCTTATGCGTATAGATGAAAACTAAAACAATCAGTGACACAAGGAAATGCGCCTATGAATAGCAGATGGGGCTGGTTATGGCTTGGCCTCGGCCTTGCGGCGAGTATGACGGTGAATGCCCACGGTGGGGAAAGCCACGCCTGGGAAAACACGACGCTTAAGGCAGACACAAGAAAAAAAATAGAAGAGGGCGCTACGCAGTATCGGTCCTGTCTCAATGACAAGTCCAAGCCTTTGCTGGTGGAAGCTGGGGATTCCCGGCAGCAGACCGACAGGGTGCTCAAGGAGTGTGAGGCAACCTTGATGGCGGTGAAGCAGGCGTTCAGGCTGGAAAAAGTGCCTGAGCCACTTTCAGACCGTTATCTGAAGCGGCTTCGTACTCAGGGCGCGCGCGATGTATTGCAGGCCCTGATGTATGCAGAAGCGCAGCGCTCGGTGGCTGCTGAGCCTGTTGGCAAGGCACCGGTAGAAAGCGCGGCAAAGGTGCCTGACGCTGAAATGGTAGCCCAGGTGGCCGGTGCCAGTCCTGATTCACCTTCTGCGGAAGTTGACAGGCTGGCGGGGCTGATTCCTTCCGCTGTGGACTTCTCCAGGCTGCCTGAAACGCTGGATCGTCTACATCTGCTGCTGGGCGGCGGGCTGTTTGCATCGATACTGGCCCTGATGGTCATGGCATTGCTGCGCAAGCCTGCTTCCTCAGATCCGCTTATGCCGCCGGTCACGCATGCCGCAACCAGAGTACAGGAGCCTGTGGCACCTGTTCCTGTGCTGGCGGAAGTTACCCCCGATGCCGCCATACAGCTTTTGGGGCTGCTACAGAAGGATGCGCGTTTTGTCGACTTCATCCAGGAAGATATGGCGGCTTTTGGCGACGCCGAGATTGGGGCCGTCGCAAGAGTGGTACATGAGGGGTGCCGCAAGGTGATCCATCAGTATTTCACTCTGGTACCCGTGATGCAGACGCCGGAAGGTCAGTCTGTCAGTCTTGAAAAAGGATTTGATGCCATGCGTATTCATGTCAGTGGGCGCGTTCTGGGTGAGCCTCCATTCAGGGGGACGCTGGTGCATAGGGGGTGGCGTGTCGAGAATGCCGATCTTCCTTCTCTGGTGAAAGGACACGATACCAGACTGATTGCCGCTGCCGAGGTTGAACTGTGACATCACAACGTTATTCAGTAGGTATTGATCTTGGTACCACGCACTGTGTCCTGTCCTATGTTGATCTTGAATCCAGTGATGGTGAAACGGTAAGCCTTGATGTGCTGAATGTGCCGCAGCTGACTTCACCGGGTACGGTCGGACATCTTCAGCAGCTGCCATCGTTCATTTACCAGGCGCATGAGGCTGAAATCTCGCGGGAAGACTGCGCTCTACCCTGGGATGCCCATTCGGGCGTGCTGGTGGGCGAAGTGGCCCGCCAGCTGGGTAGCAAAACGCCCATCAGGCTGGTGTCCAGCGCCAAAAGCTGGCTGTGTCATGCTGGTGTTGACTGTCGCGCACCACTGCTGCCGGTGCAGGCGCCTGAAGAGGTCAGCCGTCTGTCACCGCTTGATGCCAGCGTAGCCTATCTGCGTCATCTTCATGCAGCCTGGAACCATCAGTTTCCGGATTATCCGCTCAGCGGACAGTTACTCACCATTACCGTACCTGCATCGTTCGATCCTGCTGCGCGTGAGCTGACGGTGGAAGCTGCCAGACTGGCCGGGCTTGGGGGGGCGGTACTGCTGGAGGAGCCGCAGGCTGCGGTCTATAGCTGGATCCATTCCAGTGAGGGCGAGTGGCGCAATCAGGTCACGCCAGGCGATATCCTGCTGGTGGTGGATATTGGTGGTGGAACCACGGACTTTTCCCTGGTGGCAGTGACCGAGGATGATGGCAATCTGGTGCTGAATCGTGTTGCCATTGGTGATCATATCCTGCTGGGTGGTGACAATATGGATCTTGCCCTGGCTTTCCATATCCGCAGCAAGCTTGAGGCTGAGGGTAAGCGTCTGGAACCATGGCAGGTACAGGCTCTGACGCAGGGGTGTCGGGAGGCCAAGGAAAAACTCCTGAGTCAGCCCGATCTGGATGAGTGGGCGCTGGTGGTTCCCGGTCGCAGTTCTTCGCTCATGGGAGGCGCCTTGCGTACATCGCTGCGGCGGGATGAGATCTCCGATCTGCTGGTGGATGGATTTTTCCCCCGGGTGGATGTGGCGGAAAAGCCTCAGGCCAGTGCCCGTACTGCTCTGACTACCGTCAGTCTTCCTTATGCGCGTGATGCCCGTATGACTGCGCATCTGGCTTCTTTTCTGAGTCGTCAGGTGGATGCGGTGCGCGAGCAGCAGGGTGGGTCTGAGCGTAGCCAGTTTGCCCGTCCGACGGCGCTGTTGCTGAATGGTGGTGTGTTTCGGGCGGAGAGCCTGACTGAGCGTCTGGTCACGGTCATTAACGACTGGCTGGTGGCAGATCATGCGGATGAGGTCAGTTGCCTGGTGGGTGCTGATCTTGATCTTGCTGTGGCCAAGGGCGCCGCTTACTACGGGTATGTGCGTCAGGGTAAGGGTGTGCGTATTCGTGGAGGTACTGCGGCTTCCTATTATGTCGGTGTGGAAAGTGCGCTGCCTGCCGTTCCTGGGTTTCCGCCTGAAATGGAAGCGCTATGTATCGCGCCCTTTGGCATGGAAGAAGGCAGCAGGGTGGATGTAACAACGGAAGTACTGGGGCTTGTGATCGGCGAGCCGGTCCAGTTCCGCTTTTTTGCGTCTACGGTGCGGCGTGACGATGCTGCAGGTGTGAGGCTGCCTTCGGTGCATGGCGAGGAACTGGATGAACTCGGTCAGGTAGAGATAACCCTGGACGCAGGCGAGCACAAGGCTGGTGAGGTTGTTCCGGTGATACTGGCCTCTCATGTCACTGAAGTGGGAACGCTGCAGTTACAGGCGGTGGCACGTGATTCTGCTGCCCGTTGGAATGTCGAGTTCCAGGTCAGGCAGGCATCCGGAGACAGTCAGTCTGCTTCCGGCGATACGGCAGAGGAAAAAAAAAACGCACTGAGCTAAAGCAGGATGAACTTGCTGCCATCAGCCTGATCGAGAGGGTTTTTGGCAGGAAGTCCAGGGATGTGGACGCCAGAGCGATCAAGACCCTGCGTCAGGATATCGAGCGTGAGCTGGGTGCGAGGGATCAGTGGGATACGGCGACCTGTCGCCTGCTGCTGGATGCCCTGCTGGCCCTGTCTGATCAGCGCCGGCGTTCTGAAGCGCATGAGCGCTCGTGGTTCAGTCTTGCTGGCTGGTGCATGCGTCCAGGCTTTGGCGCTGGCGGTGATCACGCGAGGATGCAGGCACTGATGGGGTTACATGACCGTGGCCTGCAGTTTGTAACCGCGACGCCTAACTGGGCTGAGTGGTGGACTTTCTGGCGCAGGATTTCTGGTGGACTGGATGCCGGGCAGCAGGAAAGACTGTTTCATGCAGTCATGCCTTATCTCGATCCTGTGCAGCTGAAAAAGGCTTCACAGGCAGCGCAGGCGGCACGCAGGTCGCCCGACCATCTGGTCAGGATGGTGGCAGGCCTGGAGCGGCTGGACGTGCGGCAGAAGCAGCAGTTGGGAGAATGGATGATCCAGCGTCTTCTGAAGGCTTCGGACGCACCGGAGTTATGGTGGGCATTGGGGCGTATCGGGGCGAGGAAAATGCTTTATGCCCAGCAGGGACAGACGGTCGAGCCCGCTGTTGCCGCCTCCTGGATCAGACTGGCGCTGGATCAGGACTGGAAAAAACTGCCGGGTATCGGTTTTGCCGTGATGCTGATGTCACGCATGACTGGAGAGGTTGCCCGGGATATTGATGACCAGACCAGACAGCTGGTACTGGAGCGTCTGCGTCAGGTAAGGGCATCCAGCACCTGGACAGAGCTTGTATCTGCCGTAACCCAGCTGGATGCCGAAGAGGAACAGCGCTGTTATGGCGAGGCGCTTCCCTCCGGGCTCAGACGGATTGACAGCTGAGCTGGGTCAGGCATTCAGTTCATCATGCAGGGCTACAAATTCACCGGTGAGTTTGTGGTCCGGGGCGAAGTGGATAAGCGGGCTGGATGCGCTGTGGGACTCCCTGACTTTCACCGAAGGTGAGAGTTTGGTCTGCAGGACCGGGAGTCCTTCGGTCAGCAGTTCCTCTACCAGTTTTTGAGGCAGCGAGGCCCTGCTCTGGAACTGGTTGACGACAATACCCTCCACATTGAGCTTGGGATTGTGATCCTGCTGGATTTCACGGACAACGGCCAGCAGGTTGTAAAGCGCCTCACGCGAAAACGCATCACAGTCGAAGGGTATCAGGCAGCGTTCAGCTGCAATCAGGGCCGAGCGGCTGTAAAAGCTCAGCACCGGAGGCGTGTCAATATAGACCTGTTCAAATTCAGGCATCAGATCCAGGGCTTCACGCAGCTTGTAGATCTTGTAACGCGATTCAAGGCGGCCCTGCAGGGTTTCGAGTTCTGGATGGGAGGGTACCACATAAAGATTGTCGAAGCGGGTGGCGTGGGTGACACCAGCCAGGCTATCGTTATCGCCTGAGGAGAACAGGTTGATGCTGAGGGTTTCCTTGAAGAAATGGGCAACCGTACGGTCAGATTCTGCGACCTTGCCGCCAAGCAGGTAGTGCGTGGAATTACCCTGCACATCCAGATCGATCAGCAGGGTTTTTTTGCCGCTGGCAGCGCTGATGGCGGCCAGATTGCAGGCTATGGTGGATTTGCCTACCCCACCTTTCTGGTTGAAAACTACGCGTCGCATGACTGACTCCTGACCTGAGCTTCAGATTTGTCTCATGGTTAGGTATTCTACCCTCTTTATTGTCCTGTGTATCGAACATCCCCATGGAAGAGAATTACCAACCCCAATTGCTGGAACAGGAAGCCCAGGCCGTCTGGAAGCAGAATAAAGTGTTCCGGGCCGTAGAGGATACATCCCGAGAGAAGTACTACTGCCTTTCCATGTTCCCCTATCCCAGTGGTCGCCTCCATATGGGGCATGTGCGTAATTACACCATAGGCGATGTCATCAGCCGTTACCAGCGGATGCAGGGCAGGAATGTATTGCAGCCCATGGGCTGGGATGCTTTCGGGTTGCCGGCGGAGAATGCCGCCATGCAGCGTGGCATACCGCCTGCTGACTGGACTTACGACAATATTGCCTACATGCGCGACCAGTTGCAGCGCCTCGGCTTCGCCTATGACTGGGATCGTGAAATAGCCACCTGTGACCCTGATTATTACCGCTGGGAACAGTGGTTTTTTCTGAGACTTCTGGAAAAAGGACTGGTTTACCGCAAGACTTCGCCAGTGAACTGGTGTCCGCATGACCAGACTGTGCTTGCCAACGAGCAGGTGATCGACGGTTGCTGCTGGCGCTGTGATACAGTGGTGGTCCGTAAGGAAATATCCCAGTGGTTCCTCAGGATTACCCAGTATGCAGAAGAACTTTTGCAGGAACTGGATCATCTGCCGGGCTGGCCGGAGCAGGTCAGAGTCATGCAGCAGAACTGGATCGGTCGATCAACCGGGCTTGAGCTGGATTTTCAGGTGGAGGGTCATGCAGATCCTCTCCGTGTCTATACCACCCGTCCTGATACCCTGATGGGGGTCACCTATCTTGCAGTGGCTGCCGAGCATCCTCTGGCGCAGTCTGCCGTGGCGTTGCGTCCGGAGATTGCGGCGTTTGTGGATGCCTGCAAACAGACGCAGGCCTCGGAGGCTGCCCTTGAAACCATGGAAAAACGCGGGGTAGATTCCGGTTATCTTGCCATTCATCCCCTGACTGGCGAACAGATACCGGTCTGGATTGCCAATTTTGTGCTCATGGGATATGGCACGGGGGCAGTCATGTCCGTGCCGGCTCATGACCAGAGGGACTGGGATTTTGCGCGCCATTATGGCCTGCCAATCAGGCAGGTCATTTTCCCGAAAGATGGTACTGAGGTTGATCTGGTTCAGCAGGCTTATGTGGACAAGGGCATACTGGGCAATTCAGGCCAGTGGGATGGCCTGGATTTCACGGCGGCCTTTGATGCGATTGCCACACATATCGAGTCCATGGGCCGTGGTCAGCGCAAGGTGAACTATCGCCTCAGGGACTGGGGGGTCTCCCGCCAGCGCTACTGGGGAACACCGATTCCAGTCATTGACTGTTCTGCCTGTGGCACGGTGCCCGTGCCTGATGCCGATCTTCCCGTGATGCTGCCGAAAGACGCCCAGCTTGAGGGGCAGGGTTCTCCGCTGTCGCGTTCTGCAGCGTTTCTGCATGTGCGCTGTCCGCGCTGTAATGCCGAAGCCCGGCGCGAAACCGATACGTTTGATACCTTCATGGAATCATCCTGGTATTACGCCCGCTACACCTGCAGGGATAATGCTGATGCCATGCTGGATGCGCGCGCCAATTACTGGTTGCCGGTGGATCATTATATTGGCGGGATCGAGCACGCCATTCTGCATCTGCTCTATGCCCGCTTCTATCACAAACTGATGCGTGATGCCGGACTGGTCAGTTCCCCCGAGCCGTTTGCCAATCTACTTACCCAAGGGATGGTACTCAAGGATGGCAGTAAAATGTCCAAGTCCAAGGGTAATACGGTGGATCCGGAGGCACTTATCGAGCGCTATGGCGCTGATACCGTGCGTCTGTTCATGATGTTTGCCGCACCGCCCGAACAGTCGCTGGAGTGGTCAGACAGCGGTGTTGAAGGCGCGAACCGTTTTCTCAGGCGCTTGTGGCGTCAGGTATTCATGCATGTGAATCACCCGGGAGAGCAGATGGGACGTGCTGACTTCCTGCAGGCATCATTGAGTGACAGCCAGCGCGACCTGCGCCGGCAGGTGCATGAAACGCTCAGGAAAGTGACGGATGATTTCGGGCGCCGTTTCACTTTCAACACGGCCATTGCTGCCAATATGGAACTGCTGAATGCGCTGGCTCGGTTTGAGGATGTTTCCCCGGTGGGGCGTGCGCTGCGTCAGGAGGCACTGGAACTGGTGACGCTGATGCTGGCGCCGGTGGTACCGCATATTGCGCACGCACTCTGGCAACTGCTTGGGCATGAGGGCGAGATCGTGGCGCAGTGCCGCTGGCCTGAAGTGGATGCGACAGCGCTGGTGCAGGACAGCCTGGAACTGATGTTGCAAGTGAACGGCAAACTGCGCAGCAAAATGTCGGTAAGTATTGATGCAGCACGTGAGACTATCGAGCAGCAGGCGCTGGCTGATGCCAATGTCATCCGTTTTCTGGACGGACAGCCGGTCAAACGTATCATCATTGTGCCAGGCAAGCTGGTCAATATCGTGATATGAGGCTATCCGGACGCCAGTCAGCCCTGGTTCTCATGCTGTTGCTCTTGGGATGGCTGGTTGCTGCGTGCGATTTCAGGCTGCGTGGGGGAGGCGCTGCCGACGGCAGTGGCAAGCAGCTGTTTGTGGATTATGCCAAGATTGGTGTCATCAATCAGGCGATGCCGCAGGCGATTACCTCCAGCGGTGCTGCCTTTTCCAAAACCATGGTGGATGCCAGTGCCGTCATTCATGTCCTGCAGCAGCGTGATGAACGACGTATTACCTCGCTGAACCGTGGTGGACGCGGTAACCTGTTCAATCTGTATACCCGTGTTGTGTACGAGATCAAGACGCCTAAAGGCGAGCTGATTGCTCCACCTCAGGAAGTGCTTGTGGTGCGTGAATATTACAACGATCAGTTGTCACCTATAGGGCAGGGTGAGGAAGAAGCCCAGTTTCGTCTGGAGATGCACCGGGAAGTGGCCAGTATCATTGTGCGTCAGACGCTGTTCCGCCTGAATACCGAAACATTGCGGGTACAGTGAAAATTCCGGCAGACAGACTCGCCAGCCAGCTTGAGCGCAGTCTGGCGGGCATTTATCTGATCAGTGGTGATGAACCGCTGCAACTGGGTGAGGCCGCCGATCTGGTGCGGTCTGCCGCCAGGCAGCAGGGCTTTGACGGGCGGGAAGTTTTTCAGGTGGAGTCCAGGTTTGAGTGGCATCTTTTTGAGGATGCCCTGATGACCCGGTCCCTGTTTGAAACCAGACGGGTGATTGAGCTGCGTTTTGCCGGCAAGCCGGATCGTGAGGCTTCGCGCTGTCTGAGGGCGGCCACCGCATCAGCCCATCCTGAGGTGATCCTGCTGCTGACGCTCGGTCGTGTCACCCAGGATGACCAGAAACTGGCCTGGTTCAAGGCCGTTGATGAAGCGGGGGTTGTGGTGCAGGTCTGGCCGCTGGAGGGTGCGGATCTGCTACGCTGGCTGGATCGGCGCATGACGTCCAGAGGGCTTCTGGTCGACCAGTCCAGTCTGAAAATGCTGGCAGCCAGGCATGAAGGGAATCTGCTGGCGGCGGCTCAGACAGTTGAAATGCTGTTTGTGCTCTATGGTGCCGGGAGGCTGGAAGATCACCAGATCGCAGAAATGGTGTCTGACCATGCGCGTTTTGATGTGTTTGCCTTCACGGAATCACTGCTGCTTGGACAGACAGGCCGGAGTCAGCGCATCCTGCACAGTCTGCAGGCCGAAGGCATTGCTGCCCCGGTGGTGCTCTGGGCTGTTGCCAGAGAGTTGCGCCTGCTGGCGCGGTTGCGACAGGAAATGCCCCGTGGATCTTCCATGCCGGCAGATGCTGTCTGGAGTCGTCTGCGTATCTGGGAGCGTCAGCGTCCACGTTACCAGCGGGCGCTGACAAGACTGTCGTTACAGGATATCCATCAGCTGCTGCGCTTATGTCACCAGGCTGACCTGCAGATCAAGGGCCAGGCACCCGGCGATGCCTGGCTTGGGCTTGCGGCGATTGCTTTGCAGATATGCGCGCCACAGCCGCTAACGGTTCAGGCATCCTGAGCATGCCTGTTCGTATCGGTCAGCAGCTGAGAGTTTTTCGTATTTCTGAACACCAGAGGTTGACTTGCTGATTCGGGACGGGCAGCTGACCTGATGGCTTCACCAATGACCTGATGATGCGGCGATTTGCTGCACACAGGGTCGGTATTGCGGGCATCCCCCGTCAGTTTCCAGGCCTGACAGCGGCATCCACCAAAATCCCGGTTTTTTTCATCACAGCTTCTGCATGGTTCCGGCATCCAGGCATCTCCCCTGAAAAACTGGAAGGCGGGGGATTCATACCAGATATCCCTGATGCTTGAGGTTGCAACATTGGGACAATCCAGCCCTGGCAGTTCGCGCGCTGCGTGACAGGGCAGGGCGGTACCATCGGGTGCAATGGTAAGGAAAGTGGTGCCCCAGCCGTTCATGCAGGCCTTGGGGCGGTCTTCGTAATAATCTGGTACCACATAGTAGATTTTCATGCGCTGGCCCGGCCTGTCACGGAAAGCATTGGCAATGGCCTCGGCTTCCTCGAACTGCTCGCGACTCGGCATCAGTGCATCGCGGTTGACCAGGGCCCAGCCGTAGTACTGGGTATTGGCCAGTTCCAGATAGTCAGCACCCAGCGCCTCTGCCATTTCCAGAATAGCCTGCATCTGGTGGATATTGTGCCGGTGAATCACCACGCACAGCACCATGGGGTAGCCGTGTGCCTTGACCAGGCGCGCCATTTCCTGCTTTTTCTCGAACGTCCGGGCGCCGGCAATATAGTCATTCAGTGCCTGTTCGGGTGACTGTATGCTGATCTGGATATGATCCAGCCCCGCCTCCCGCAGCGCCATGATGCGTGCTTCATCCAGACCATAGGCCGAGGTGATCAGGTTGGTGTAGTAGCCCAGTTTGCGCGCATGCGCTACCAGGACCTCCAGGTCGGGCCTGACCAGTGGTTCACCGCCTGAAAATCCCAGTTGCAGTGCACCCAGTGCCCGGGCTTCGCTGAGAACACGCAGCCAGGATGCTGTATCCAGCTCATCCCGGTACTTTGCGTAATCCAGTGGATTCGAGCAGTAAGGGCATTGCAGCGGACATTTGTAGGTCAGTTCAGCAAGTAGCCAGCGCGGGCTCGTGATGGGGGGTGGTGAGTCGTATCCAGCCATTTTTCAGTGCTGCCTCCAGCAGTTCACGCACATCGTCTTCTATGCCCCGCGTATCAAAAGCGGCTTCCAGGTCTTTTACCAGCTGCTGGAAAGTACGCGAGCCGTCACATCGCTTCAGTATCTCTGCAGCGGTGGTATTAAGTTCAACGACGCCTTCAGGGTAGAGAATGACAAATTTACTCTGGGTATCTTCCCACTGCATGCGGTGAAGTGGCGAGAAACTGATGAGTGCGGTTTCATCGATCGACATGAGTGCTCTCTACCTGATATTGAAGTAAGGGGGTTGATGTTGCAGATAAGCCAGCTGCATGGCATCCAGCATGCTCCACAGAATGTCCAGTTTGAACTGGAGAATGGCAAGTGCCCGTTCCTGTTCCTGGCGCGTTCTGAAATGATCGAGCGTGATTTCAAGGCCGTGCTCGACATCGCGGCTGGCCTGGGATACGCGCTTGCGAAAATAGGCAAGTCCTTCAGGGGCAATCCACGGATATTTTTCTGGCCATCCGGCAAGTCGCTGTTTGTGGATGGTCGGTGCAAAAAGTTCTGTCAGCGATGAGCAGGCTGCTTCCTGCCAGCTGGCAGTGCGCGCAAAATTGATATAGGCATCGACAGCGAATCTGACGCCAGGAAGCACATGGCTTAGCGAAGTCAGCGCTTCCCGCTCGAGACCGCAGGCTATCCCCAATTGCAGCCAGGCTTCAATTCCACCGGGATCATCTCCCTGTCCATCGTGATCAATGACGCGCTGCATCCACTTGCGACGGGTTTCGCGGTCAGGGCAGTTGGCCATGATGGCGGCATCCTTACGCGGGATGGCCAGCTGGTAATAGAAGCGGTTGGCTACCCAGCCACGAATCTGTTCCGGATCCAGTTCACCCGCAGCCATCTTGACATGGTAGGGATGATGGATGTGGTAGAACTTTTCCTTTTCCCTGAGCTTGGCTTCAAACTCGCTCCGGCTCCAGGGGGCCTGCTCAATGCTCATATCATCTCCTTGATATGTCGGGTTTATAGCTCGAACTCAAGGCCATCACTGGCAACTTCAATGCCTGCCTGATCGAGTTCTGCCCTTTCCGGTGAGTTTCTGTCCAGAATGGGGTTGGTATTGTTGATATGAATAAGTATTTTGCGCTTTGTGCCAATGCTGTTCAACACTTCCAGCATGCCGCCAGGTCCTGATTGTGGCAGATGTCCCATTTCATGGGCCTTCTTGTTCGATATGCCGGCATGCTGCATTTCATCCTCACGCCAGAAGGTGCCATCAACCATGACGCAGTCGGCGCGCTGCATGGCGCTCAGTACATGCGATTCAATTTCCCCGAGTCCCGGCGCATAGTAAAGTGTCCTGCCACTGGCTACATCTTCCACCAGCACGCCGATGGTATCGCCATCATGGGGATCATGGCGGTGTGGCGAATACGGGGGAGCCTTGCTTTTCAGGCAGTGGGTATGAAAGCGCAGTCCTTCAATACCGGCCATGGTGAAACTGCCGCCATCCAGTGGCACGGCATGGTGGTTCACCCTGCAGTAATGACTCAGCATGCTGAATACAGGGAATCCCGTGCTGAGATCCTGTGCCACCATATCGCTACAGTAGATATTGAGCGGCTGGGTGGATTCTCTCAGCATCAGCAGGCCGGTGGTATGGTCAATCTGGCTGTCGATCAGCAGGATACTGCGAATACCACTGTCCCTGATGGCATGTCTGGGATGGGCGCCCCTGAAGGCTTCCAGCTGTATGCGTATGTCGGGTGAAGCGTTGAAAAGCGCCCAGTCACTGCCATTGGCACTGACTGCAATCGAAGACTGGGTTCGGCTTTCTGCCTCAATCAGTCCGTGGCGCAGGGCGTGGCACTGCCTGCAGTTGCAGTTCCACTGGGGAAATCCGCCGCCCGCGGCGGCACCTAGAACTCGGATATGCATGGGATGACTGTCCTCACAAACAAAAACGGGACTCTTGTGAAGAGTCCCGTTTCGACTGAACCGTCAGACGATTAACGGTTGCAGATATACATGGTTACTTCGAAGCCGAAGCGCATGTCATTGAAGCTTGGTTTTTCCCATCTCATCGGACTTCCTCCAGTCAGTATGTAGTGCGTATTGTGTTTTTTGCTTTCAAGTGCCGGGAAGCTCATTAAAAGCTCACCAAGGAGTATAAGGCTCGGTTTTCGTGAACGCAAGCCCGCTCAGGATCTGTCTTTCTGGCCACAGGCAGGACAGCCAGGGTTGCGGCGGACCTGGACGCTATGCCAGCTGAGTCTGGCCGCATCATAAAGCAGCAGTTTTCCATGACTGGGAGGCATGTCGTCCAGAAGAATTTTCATGGCTTCCAGCGCCTGCAGGCTGCCGATGATGCCAGGTAGTGGGGTGATGACACCGTTGCGGCTGCAGCCGTTGTCGTCCTGGCCTTCCTCGGGGAAAAGGCACTGGTAGCATGGGCTGTCCTGGTGGCGGGGGTCATAAACGGCAAGCTGTCCTTCAAGGCGGATGACGGCGCCAGAGACCAGCGGTTTTCCATGGCGCACGCAACTACGATTGACTGCAAACCGGGTCGCAAAATTATCCGAGCAGTCGAGAACGGCATCGGCAGCGATGATGGCCTGCTCCAGGCAGTCGCCTTCCAGCCGGGACTGGATCGGGCTCAGCCGGATATCAGGATTGATGCCCCTGAATCTTCTGGCCGCTGCCTCAACTTTGGGCTGTCCGATATCGGTACTATCAAAGGCTATCTGGCGCTGGAGATTGGACAGTTCCACGGTATCGGCATCGGCAAACACGAGATGGCCAATGCCTGCTGCCGCGAGATAGAGTCCTGCAGGGCACCCCAGTCCTCCCATGCCAATGATGAGCACGCACGATGCCAGTAATCGCTCCTGGCCGGTGATATCGACCTCTGGCAGAAGGATCTGGCGGCTGTAGCGCAGTAGCTGTTTGTCTTCCATCAGTTCAGGATTTTACGGAAAATTATAGGGTTGTCAGACAAATATTATAAGATGAAAGTGCATCATTGACATATGATCCACTGATGATGTCCTGACTATCCCTGCATTGTCTGCAGATCACTGAGGAGTGTAATCATGTTGTGGCTTCTGATCTTTGTGCCGACTGCTTTTGTGCTTGAAAAGCTTGAGGTTCAACCTTTGATTGTTTTTGCCTGTACGGCCCTGGCCATCATGCCGCTTGCCGTGCTGATGGAAAAATCCACCGAAGTGGTTGCCCACCATCTGGGGCCTACCTACGGTGGGTTGCTGAACGCCACGATGGGCAATGCGCCAGAACTGATTATCGGTATTGCTGCCCTGAACAATGGCCTGATTGATATGCTCAAGGGCTCCATTGCCGGTTCCATTATCGGCACACTGCTGTTTGGCGTGGGCATTACCATGATCGCCGGCAGTTCCAGACGATCATCCGAAACGGCTTTTGATGGTCATACGGCTTCCATCAATTCCAGTCTTTTGATCATTGCGTCCTTTGGCCTGATCATCCCGGCAGTGTTTGCCAGTGCGCAGAAGGTAGTGAATGCTGAAATCAGCGTCGAGATCTCTCTGGTGCTGCTCATGATGTACGTCATGAGCCTTGTCTATACGCTCACAACCCACCAGCAGACCGTGGGGCCTGCTGCTGTTGAGGCCAGTGAACGGGCGGCTGGCCATCTGGCTTCCGTGAATGACATGGAGCAGACTGAGGCAGAACTCAGACCTCGCTGGAGTCTGCGTCAGGCCATGCTGATGCTGGCAGGGGTGGCGACAGCCATTGCGTTTGTCAGTGATCTGCTGACGGACTCGCTGCAGCCGGCCGCTGATGCACTCCATCTCAATCCCATGTTTGCGGGTGTATTCATGCTGGCACTGGTTGGCAATATACCTCAGTACATGAACTCGGTAGCCTTTGCCAGGAAGGGGCAGATGACGCTGGCTCTGTCCATCAATCTGGGATCGACTACCCAGTTGGTGCTTCTGGTTGCGCCATTGCTGGTACTGCTGGCGCATTTTATGGGCAAGCCGATGAATCTTCTGTTCGGCAATTTCGAGATCGTAGGATCCATCCTCGCGGTGTTCCTGACCCGGCACCTGCTGCTGGACAATCGCTGCAACTGGCTGGAGGGCTGCATGCTGGTGGGGGTCTATATCATGCTTGCCATCGGTTTCTACAACGCGCCATCAGTATCATGATGGTGCGATATTGCTGTTTTCCATGATCAGCTGGCGCAGCCAGCCATGCGCGGGGTTGGTGTTCTGGCTCCTGTGCCAGATCAGGTAGGACAGCGTGGAGATGCTGCGGTCTTCGAGCGGTATATAGCTTATTTCACTGTTTCGTGGAGAGCTATCGACCAGAAGCTGTGTGGTGATGGCAATCAGGTCGGTCTGGCTGACGACGGCGGGAAGTACCATGGCGTTGGGTACTTCCATCAGGGTACGGGCCTTGACGAGACTGACCAGGGGGCTGACGTTATCACTGTCCGGAAGGGCATGATTGTCGTGGACGCGGATGAAATGTTCATTTTCCAGCGCCTGCAGGCTACAGGCTTCACGGATGCGGGGGTGGTCACGCCTTGCGAGCAGAACCAGATCATGGCGGTAGAAAGCATGCTGCTCCAGCATGGGATCTTCGGGTAGCGCATGGTGGATGGCCAGATCAAGGCGATGTTCCCGCAGCAGGTCTGGAATCTCTTCTTCCGGATCAATGCTGCGGATGATCAGGCGAACGCCTGGTGCTTCACGGTGTATGCGTGAAAAAAATCGTGCCCCAAAACCCGCGCCACCGCCAAAGCTGATGGCAAGGGTAAAGCAACGATGGCTCTCCGCTGGATCAAAGCCTTCCCTTCCCGTTATCTGTTCCCTGATGATGTTCAGCGCCTGATGGATCTGGACATACAGGTTATCTGCGCGCGGTGTTGGACTTAATCCCTTTGATCGTCCCAGAAACAGCGGATCATTGATCAGGTATTTCAGGCGCGACAGGGCATTGCTGATCGCAGGCTGTGTCATGCCAAGGCGCTGGGCTGCCCTGATCTGGCTGCGTTCTTCATAAACGGCTTCAAAAACAGTGAGCAGATTGAGGTCAACGCTACGCAGGTTGATCATGTGAGGGCTCTCCAGCTACTGGGCACCAGTTGTTTCTTATACCCTGAATCATTCACGCCGTGAATATCATGCTTATGAATCGGTTATGGAGAATCGTCGCTATTTCCTGTGTTGTACCTGTCTCATCATTACCTACTGATGAAACAACAGGACTATGAGAATGAAACATACCAATATCCAGCTGTTCTCCCTTCTGGCGCTGACCTCGGCGCTGGCTGAAGCTTCTACTACACCCCCTGTCGTACCGCGTGTCGTGGTCAGTGCTGAATCTTCCTGGGGCACGGCAGCTGACAGCTGGGCAGGTTATACAGGTGCCCTGAACATATGGGTGCCTGCAGCGGTGACCGGGGGGTGGACCCTGAGTTTCAGGTCACCTGAGCTTGGAAAACAGATCCAGTCCGGCGCTGTCTGGAATGCCAACGCAAGCTATAACCCGAATACTCAGGTGTTCACGCTGACCTCACCTTCCTGGGTGGGAAGTGTGGCTGCCAATAGCATTATCAATCTTGGTTTCAACGGCAGCGGTTTCCTGAATACAGGTATCACGATAGAAGATTGTATCTTTAACCAGCAACCCTGTGTGGCCAGTGCCATGAGCGCTCAGGATGCCAAAACCACGCTGGCCGCCAATCAGGCAGGGTTCGTGGCCACCGGTGGCAGCAGCAGTACGACTACGGGTGGTGTTGCACCTGCGCCGGCTCCTGCGCCTCAGCCTGTGGATACGGGTACAGGTCAGGTGGTTGGTGGCTCTTCGGCGCCATTTGAAGTGCTGTTTTCGGTGGGCAGTCAGTGGAGTGGTGGCTACTCTGGCAATGTGGTGCTGAAAAACCTTTCTGGCAAGACCCTGCCTGCGGGGGCCTCTGGGTGGAAGGTGCGGCTCAGGTTCCCGGATGAAGCGACGGCGCGCGATGTCTTCCAGAGCGGCCCATGGAATCTGGATGCACAGTTTGCAACCGATGGCACCGTCACGCTGACGCCAAAAGCATGGGCGGCGGCACTGGCTGCCGGCGATACCGTCAATACCGGCTTTAATGGCGGCAACGCTGATAACATCAAGAAGGCCAGTAGTCTCGATCAGGGAACCACAGTGCTGTTTACGGCGGCTGCCGCAAATAATACGCCCGCTACACCGGTTGATCCGGTGGTCAATCCTGTGCCTGTGGCGCCGGTGGATGGCAATATCGCCCTGCCTACCGGACAGTTGCCAGGTGGTTTGCAGTTCAGTCCCTACAAGGATGTGGGTATCTCCATGAACTGGAATACCAATATCATGTCCACCGGTCTGAATGGTGGTATCAAGCCTTTGCTGGATGTGCTGCCGGCCCGCGTACCAGCAGTCACCTGGGCATTTGCAACCGGTGAGTGCGGCAAGGAAAACTGGGGGGGTATTGCGCCTGATGCCATGGCGGCCGCTAATGTGGGAGCCTATGTCAAAGCCAATAAAAACTACATCATTTCAACCGGTGGTGCTGCAGGTGCCTTTCATTGCAGTTCGGTTACCGGGATGCGAACCTTTATCAACCGCTATGCTTCCGCGAATCTGGTAGGCGTGGACTTTGATATTGAGGCGGGGCAGAGTGCTGCAGCCATTGATAGTCTGGTGCAACAGATAGCTGCAGTGCAGGGTGATTATCCCGGGCTGCGTTTCAGCTTTACCATTGCGACACTGGGTTCTACCAATGGCGGGGCGGCGACTGCGCCTTATGGCGATCTGAATGTGACGGGTGCCAATGTGCTGAAGTCACTGCAGAAGTTCCCCGTGAACAACTACACCATCAATCTCATGGTGATGGATTATGGTCCTGCTAGCGGTGGTGTCTGTGTCGCCAGTAATGGGGTATGTGATATGGGACAGACTGCCATACAGGCGGCCAAGAACCTTAAAACCCGCTTTGGTATTCCCTATAGCCGGATGGAGCTGACACCCATGATCGGACGTAATGATGTTACGGATGAGATCTTCTCGCTCAAGGATACGGATACCATGATTACCTGGGCCAAGGCTAACGGTATTGCGGGCGTTCATTTCTGGTCTGTGGATCGTGATACGCCATGCAGCAACAGCTATGCTTCACCGATCTGCAGCTCTATCACCGATGTGCCAGTATGGGGCTATACCCAGCGTTTTGTGACTGACCTCGGGTTGTAAGACTTAAATATCTCCCAAGATCCCTGCCGAAAGATGTACAATTGAACATTTATTTCGGCGGGGATTTCTGATGCGTATCGACCAAGAAGCGCTGACCTTTGATGATGTGCTGCTGGTGCCGGCGCATTCCACCTTCCTTCCACGTGATGTCAGTCTGGAAACCCGTCTGACGCGTGGGATAGCGCTTAACATTCCATTCCTGTCTGCGGCCATGGATACGGTGACGGAGGCCAGGCTGGCCATCACTATCGCTCAGGAAGGCGGTATCGGCATCATTCACAAGAACATGACAGCAGAACGTCAGGCCATTGAGGTCAGTCGGGTCAAGAAGTACGAAAGCGGCGTCATCAAGGATCCCTTTACCGTACCGCCGACCGCTACCATTGGCGATGTCATGGAGTTCACCCGGGCCAGACGCATATCAGGCGTGCCTGTTGTGGATGGTGATGATCTGGTCGGTATCGTGACCAGTCGTGACCTGCGTTTTGAAACCCGGCTGGATGAACCTGTGACCCAGGCCATGACGCCCAGGGAAAAGCTGATCACTGTGCCCGAGGGGGCAAGTCGTGAACAGGCCATCCGTCTGCTGCACGAGTACCGGATTGAAAAAATCCTGGTCGTCAATGACCGCTTCCAGTTGCGGGGCATGATTACCGTCAAGGATATCCAGAAATCGCGCGATTATCCCCAGGCCTGCAAGGACAGTCAGGAGCGCCTGCGGGTGGGGGCAGCCGTAGGTACCGGGCCTGGTACCGAAGAGCGGGTGCAGGCGCTGGTCGAGGCTGGGGTTGATGTGGTCGTGGTGGACACGGCGCACGGTCATTCTCAGGGCGTGCTTGACCGGGTACGCTGGGTAAAACAGCATTTTCCTGATGTCCAGGTGATTGGCGGCAATATTGCAACCGCTGCGGCTGCACTGGCGCTGGCGGAGGCCGGTGCAGATGCGGTGAAAGTGGGTATTGGCCCTGGTTCCATCTGCACCACCCGTATTGTGGCAGGTGTAGGTGTGCCCCAGATCACGGCGGTATCCAATGTCGCCCAGGCGCTGCAGGGAACCGGTGTTCCGGTGATCGCTGATGGCGGCGTGCGTTATTCAGGGGATGTTTCCAAGGCGCTGGCGGCGGGTGCTCACTGCATCATGATCGGCGGACTGTTTGCCGGTACTGAAGAGGCGCCTGGAGAAGTTGAACTGTATCAGGGACGTTCGTACAAGTCTTACCGTGGTATGGGATCACTGGGTGCCATGGCTCAACAGCAGGGTTCCAGTGACCGCTATTTTCAGGACAGTACCGAGGCTGAGAAACTGGTGCCGGAAGGTATTGAGGGTCGTGTGCCCTACAAGGGCAGTCTGGTCGCCATTCTGCATCAGCTGGTGGGTGGTGTGCGCGCATCCATGGGTTATACCGGTTGCCGCACCATTGAAGAGCTGCGGCAGAATGCGAGATTTGTGCGGGTGACGGCAGCAGGCATGCGTGAAAGCCATGTCCACGATGTTGCCATCACCAAGGAAGCCCCCAACTACAGGCTGGATTAGTCCTGATGGATATTCATGCTCACAAGATTCTGATTCTGGATTTTGGCTCGCAGTACACGCAGCTCATCGCGCGTCGTGTGCGTGAACTTGGCATCTATTCGGAAATTCACCCATGGGACTGTGATCCTGCGTTCATCCAGTCATTTGGTGCCAGAGGCATTATTTTATCTGGGGGGCCGGAATCGGTGACTGAGGCTGATTCGCCGCGGGCGCCACAACATGTATTTGAGCTGGGTGTGCCGGTGCTGGGTATCTGCTATGGCATGCAGACCATGGCGGTCCAGCTGGGCGGGGAGGTCGCCGCTGCCAACCACCGTGAATTTGGGTATGCCCAGGTACGGGCGCGTGGTCACACCCGCCTGCTGGACCAGATTGAAGATCATGTTTCTGCTGAAGGCTATGGACTGCTTGATGTCTGGATGAGTCATGGAGACCAGGTGACGCTGCTGCCGCCGGGATTTGTCCTGATGGCCAGCACCGGTACGGCGCCCATAGCTGGGATGGCTGATGAAAGCCGTGGTTATTACGCCCTTCAGTTTCATCCCGAGGTCACGCATACCCTGCAGGGCATGCGTATTCTGGAGCGATTTGTCTGCGATATCTGTGCCTGTGAGCGCCTCTGGACTACCGGGCATATCATTGATGCCAGTCTGGCCAGACTGCGTGCAACTGTTGGCAGCGATCAGGTGATTCTGGGTCTGTCTGGCGGTGTCGATTCTTCCGTCGTGGCGGCGCTTCTGCATCGGGCCATTGGTGATCAGCTGGTCTGTGTTTTTGTGGATACAGGGCTGCTGCGTCTGGATGAAGGTGATCAGGTGATGGCCACCTTTGCCGAGCATATGGGCGTGCGCGTGATCCGTGTCAATGCCGCGGAACGCTATTTTGCCGCGCTGGATGGCGTGGAAGATCCTGAGGCCAAGCGCAAGATTATCGGACGTCTGTTTGTCGAGATTTTTGATGAGGAAGCGGCCCGTCTGACAGATGCACGCTGGCTGGCGCAGGGTACGATTTACCCGGATGTCATCGAGTCGGCTGGCAGCAAGACTGGCAAGGCGCATGTCATCAAGTCTCACCATAATGTGGGTGGCCTTCCGGAAGACATGAAGCTTTCCCTGGTGGAGCCGCTCAGGGAGCTGTTCAAGGATGAGGTACGGCAGCTCGGGCTGGAACTGGGTCTGCCTTACGATATGGTATTCCGTCATCCTTTTCCTGGGCCTGGTCTGGGCGTCAGGATACTGGGTGAAGTGAAAGCGGAGTACGCGGACATCCTGCGCCGCGCGGATGCCATTTTCATTGAAGAACTGTACCGTCATGACCTGTACCAGAAAACCAGTCAGGCGTTTGCGGTCTTCCTGCCGGTCAAGTCGGTAGGGGTCATGGGCGATGGGCGCCGCTATGATTATGTGGTGGCACTCCGGGCTGTGGAAACGGTCGATTTCATGACAGCCCGCTGGGCGCATCTGCCTTATGATTTCCTTGATCTGGTATCGCGCCGCATCATTAATGAGGTGCGTGGCATTTCCCGTGTGGTCTATGACATCTCCGGAAAGCCGCCTGCCACGATTGAGTGGGAGTGATGCTGACGACCTCAAGATTTAGGGAGGAGGCCCGCCAGGTCGTTTTTTCAGGCTTAACTGTTAGGAACATCACAAACCACGTTATCTTCTGCTGAAGAATCGTGCAATTGCTTATTGAAACTGTCGAAGCTGATAAGAGTTGGAGTAATCGGAAAGATGATTTCCGATGCTGTCAACCCAAGTCCTGCGACTAATGGTCGCAATTTGTCATATCAGTTTCGGAGTAGCCAATATGAAAAGTCTTGCACCCATGATCCTTTTGAACGCACTGCTGATTGCCAGTCCCCTCGTCATGGCAGAAACTGTGCACCTTCCACAGGCCATTGAGCATACCAAGACGGCTATTGTGCATGGTGAGGCTGGACATGCGCCCATCATGGTTGAGCATGCCACAGTAGCTTTGGAGCATGCCAGTGCATCTGAAAAAGCTGAGCCCAATCCGCACACTGCTCAAGGTATCACGCATCTGAATGCTTCTATCGATGTGGGCAAAAGCGGGGATGCAGCGGGTGGTACTGCGCATGCTAAAGAAGCACTGAAACATCTTGAAATGGCGGGTACAGCAAAATAAGCCTGTACAAAACCAAAGCCCTTTTAAAGGCAACCTCTTAAAGGGTTGCCTTTTTTGCGTTGAGTGTGGTCTGGAACATGTCCGGTTGATATCCGGTAGGAGCTAGAGAGACGGATGCTGTACTTCCCCCATCATGCCTGTTCATGTGACCGGCTGTCGATGCATGCAGCTTTAAGGGCGGGCTCAGAAACAACAAACCCGCCAGTCGGCGGGTTTGTCGGTAAACTGTGGTGGCCCTGTACAACAGGGCCAGAACGGACCTAGTGTCATCACCAGTATGGTAGCTGGGAGAGGACTGAGCCTAGGGCTGCCGTTGAAGTATAACAGCACTACCTGATGATTCAAAGTAACGAAGAATGGACTGGAATGACCTAGAAAAGCACTTTTCACCTGCCAGGCTTGGCCGTTATCGTGCAGCGCGTGGTGGTGATGCAACAAAGGCTGCTGCGGATTACTCCAGCAATATCTTGCTATCCGAAGCGATGGTGCCGATGCTCAACGTCTTGGAGATTGCCTTGCGCAATCGCATCCACGCCAGTCTGAGCAAGCGTTATGGTAGGGCTGATTGGTGGGAAGCATGGATCGATGATCCGTCCTTCAGTTGGCAGAACAAAGAAGTGGCCGGCGCGAAGGCAAAGCTGAGCCGAAGGCATGAATCGCAGAACCCGGACAAGGTACTGGCTGAGCTGACTTTTGGCTTCTGGATTTCGCTCTTCAATGCGCAATTCCAGATGATCCTCTGGAAAGACCTTCGCCTTGTGTTTGCGTGTTGTCCGAAGCCGCAAAGGCAACGTCACAGCATTTCATCGGCACTGAACCAGATTCGTGATCTACGTAACCGTGTCTTTCATCATGAACCGATTTTGTGGCTGACGCCGACGCTGCTTGATCAGCACACGATTGGCGTGACTGTCATCAACTGGGTTGATCCTCAGCTCGGGCAATGGCTGGGCAATCATGATCGCCTGCCTACTACGTGGGCGGAGTGGGTCGCAACTTGATCGCTATCTGGTACCTTTCAACAAATGTTCTCCAGATAAGGGCGCATCACATTGGCCACGCGGCAGTGCCCCAGCGGGTCGTGCTGATCGATGGGATTGAGCTTGCCAATCTGATGATTGACTTCAATGTCGGTGTATCTCCCGTGACTACCTATACAGTCAAGAAGCTGGATATGGACTGCTTCGAGGATAGGTGATCATCCTGCATAACATTTCGTCAATGGGCAATCCAAATGACCATGGAACCCATGGAGTTGCAGCAGTCTATGGCAGCAATACTTGGCAGGATAGTGTCATTTCGCTCACTTTCTGTGTTATTTGACCTGTTTCTGCTTTTTTCTTGCTGTATTGCCCGGTGGTTTGTGTGGCGCATCAATGGCTTGTTTATTGCTGAGATAAGCTCCAAGTTGTGCCTGTTGTCATGGCTTGCCATCAAAACAATTTTATTGTTTTGCGGTAAGGCTAATCAGGCTTTGCCGTTTTTAAAGCATTCACCAGGGGTATTCATATGTCATATTCTGATGCCAGGCCTGTATCCCGGGCGCCATTATCTATTCTTTCTGGCCGGGGCAGACTGCGATGGCTGGCGTTCACGCTGCTGGGCGCCGCCACGAGTGGTGTGAGTGCTGAAACCTACTACAACGTCACAGATTATCTGACAGATTCTACTACTCGGGTTGCCAGTCCTCTCGTCTGGGTGCCGAGTCAGAGTTTGCTCAATTATGCCGGATCGCTTGATGCCCACTGGCTGGCGCGGCTGGGTAGTGCCAATGAAACGCTGGTACTGTCGAACGCTGATGCCATTGCGCGTACTGGCAAGGCAGATTTTGGGGTGCTGACCGTCATGCCTGACAACTGCTGGGGTATGAATATGGGTTTTGGCCTGATCCATCTTGCCCAGAATGCCAATCTGACCATCAAGGTTGAAGCGGACAGATCAAGTGTTATTCCCGGGTTCGCTTTCTACAAGGGCTGGGATACCAGCAAAAGCGCCTCGCGACATGGCACCATCTATTTTGTCGATAACAATAATGCTGCGGGCAAGGTCACCTCGCCTCCGCTAGGGAGTTCTGGCTTGACCCTGCTGGGGGATCAGCTTGGAAGCCAGGCTGGAGGCGTGGTCACCAAGACTTTTGAAAACCTGAGTGCAGGTAATTACGAGCTGTTTGTGACTGTCGGCAATAACTATTCTCAGGCGGGTGAATACAAAGTAACACTGACAACCTCATCGACGTTGCTTCAGCCACCCAGTGCGCCTTTAAGTGTCAGTGCCACTGCCAGTGATGGTAAGGCTTATGTCAGCTGGAACGCACCTGCAAGTAATGGTGGCTCAACCATTTCAGCCTACACAGCGACCTCTGTTCCAGGTGGCAAGACCTGCACTGCGGCTGCTACCAGCTGTTCTGTCACCGGGCTCACCAATGGCACCAGCTATACGTTTACGGTGAAGGCTGCCAATAGTGCCGGTGAAAGTCTGGCCTCGCAGCCGAGTGCGGCTGTGACGCCCATGGCTGTCGTGACCGGTTCAACGCCGGTATTTGCCCTGTCAGCCAAGCCATCGGTTGTCTCGCGCAAGTCGGCCAGCCTGGTCTTCAGCGCCGGCAATAATGCCTGGGGCAACCCGGAAAATGGGGTGCTGGGGCAGTCCAGGACGTCGGGCTGGGGTATCGTCAAGCTGACCAAGGGAGTGCCGGTCAAATTGACTGTCGTTTCTGAATATGCCGATATCCATCCTGGAATCTCGGTTTGGAAAAGGCCGGGGCCCGGCGAGTATCGTTACGGGCCGGTAGAAAAAGTCAAGATCAATAACGCCTGGGTCACGCGTGGTTCCCTGCTGATTGGCAATCTGCTGGATGCCCGCTATGTGCCGGCTGCCAGCTATGAGCAGGTACGCAGCAATCACATCAGTGGCGCCACCGATTGCGGCGCTGGCTGCGGTCTGGCGGTGAATGGTAGTCCGGTATCCTCGGGTAATATCCGGCTGCAGTACATCGTTGGCGGATTTGACAGGGATGGCGCCAGTTATCCGCAGGCTATCAATGCTGATCCAGCGCTGACTGCCATCAAGGATGCTGTGCCGGGCAAGGTAGAGGTCAAGTTCACACCGGATGAGACCGCAGTCTACCAGTTTGCCGTCGGTGGGATATTCCCTTCCGGTGCTGAGGCTTCGGTGCCAGGTAGTCTGCGCAAGTTCACTGTGAATGTGGTCGGGACAGGTATCGTCGATATGCCCTGATACGCCGCTTTATCTGGGCTGGGTGCAAGGCTCAGTCCAGATAATCGCTGAAGGGTTTGAGAGGGCCGAGCTGCGTGCTTCGTCCTCTCCGGCCTACTGCAGGAATGTGTAGCCAGGAGGTTGCGGTGCTCCCATGCGGAATATCGATAGCCGGGTGATCAAAGGGCGCGCGCTCCCATCTGACGCGCTCGTCAGTCAGTGTCAGCAGGAAGGCCAGGAGATCCTCCTTTTCTTCAGTTGTGAAATGCTGCTGGAATACGAAGGTTCCGAAATGTCCCGGGTTATCCAGGTTGCCGCCGCGGTCATAAAACTCAATGACTTCCTGCAGGTTTTTCATGCTGCCGTTGTGCATATAAGGGCCAGTCAGTTCTATATTGCGTAGTGTGGGTATCTTGAATGCGCCGCGTGCGGCGATGGCCAGTCGCCCCTGTTCCTCTTTGGCCATCTCACTGCGGGCTATTTCCGGTCTTGGTATCTTGCTGTCCAGCAGTTCATCCTTGCGGAAGTCCACAGTAAATCCAAGGGAAAACAGGCTGGCAGCATCTGCGAGATCTTTGGGGTGTCGCATGTCCGCCTGCATCAGGGATTGCTGGTAAATCTCGGCCATGGCTAGTGGCTGGCCAAACGGGTTCAGTGCGCCAAGGCCAATATCCTGTTCGGCTGGCGTCACGCTGGTATTGGCGAAGCCACTATCGATCATGGCGATACTGGGTTTATGGAGACGTTCGTCAATGCTGATGACTCTCCGGTCGATAAGTTTAAGGGGGGTGCCTATGGCGCTGTCGCCGGAAACATAAGGGTGTGAAGCGAGCGTAAACGCAGGTCCCCGGTGGCAGAAGTCACACTCGGCCTTGTCGAAGATAATGTGGCCCCGTTTCTGTTGCGGGGTGAAGCCCTCAGGGAATCCGTCGGCACCTCGCGGGGCATCAAAGGGGGTCTGGTCTGAGATCAGGGTGGCTTCATAAACCTGAATGGTGAGACCCAGAAAAAATGCAAAATTGGCTTCTATCTGGGTGAGGCCTGATTCCGGGGTGTCGGGCTGGCCGATGTCTGCTGTATCTGACCAGAAGCGCGGGGCAAAGCTCTGGCGTATCAAGGCATCATAGCGGGTATCCAGCCCCAATCCGGAAGGATGACGGTGGGTGCCGAGTACGCTGTCTTCCTGGTCAACCTGCTGGTTTGACAGAGGACGTCTGCCCAGTAATTTGCGTGCAAGGTCGGCAAAGTTGCGGCCTTCACAGGACATTTCCCGGCTATCCAGAGGGGGAGCGACAGCCTGGGATGCCAGTGATGCATTCGGTAATGCCAGTGGTACTTTGTGCGTGCTGCCATGTTCACGGATCCAGACGCCTGCTGTGGGATCTGCCGCACCATAAGGCGTTGCGCCGTTGAACAGGTGGCTGGCGCGGCCGTCCCAGAAATTGCGGTAATTAAAGGCGGCATTGATGACGGTGGGCGCATTTCGGCTGCCAGTCTGTCTTTGGGTTGTTGTGCCCTGCCGGGTATCTGGCTGGGGCTGAGGCAGACAGTATTCCTCGCCAGTGGCCTCGGTGCGTGTGCGGTCGAAGCGGGCTTTCCAGGTGCCCGAAGAGACAGTGCTGGTTGCGGTGCTGAAGGTCAGAGTGGACAGCCTGTTGCCAGAATCGCTGAAGCGTGTGAAGGGGTAGTCCTGTTTTTTCAGGGGGTGATCAGCAGTATCCGTAATGCTGATATGACCTGTGCCGGTCAGCTGGTTGATGGTGCGCCGGTCCGATCCTGCATGAAAATGGCAGGATGCGCAGGCCATGCCATCGCTGCCAAGCGCCGTGTCCCAGAATAATGACTTGCCAAGTATCAATGCGGATGCCGGATTCACGATGATGGCGTCAGGCCCATCGAACAGTCCCGGCGTAACGGGAGGCGTCAGCTTATGCAGGGATGGCGCTGGATGATCCAGTTGTAGCGCCCAGCCCGTGGAAGCAGGCAGACAGCACAAGGCAGTGATCAGCAGCAGGTGTAGCTGGGGCTGGTTGAGCCGCTGTGGGCAGGCGTGTGCGGCATATGCAATGACGGGCTTCATATTCAGCGGATGCAGTTTGTATCGCCTCTCTTGTACCCCAGATATCTGCTTTTCGTCAAACGATCATGTGCAACTGTGATTTTGTGGCATATGGCTCATATTTGTGTGGGATATGACTCGCTTTTTGTGCGGCCATACAGTGTCGTGGGTGATTTAAACCGTGCCCAGTATGTGGTTTCAGGTTCTGGCATGATGCTTGTATGAGTGCATCAGCCGCTTCTGTCTGTCAGAAGCATTGATGCCCACAGAGCCAGATCAGAATCTACCGGCAGGTTCTGATGATGACTCGAGAACATTTCGGATAGTGAACATGAAAAATACCCTGATTCCTGATTTCAAAGCCCTTTCTGTTGCAGGCGCTGTAGCTGCAGCCATGCTGCTGTCCGGGAATGCTACGGCAGCAACCACCATCGACTCGGTGAGTAGCAATTTCACGCTGGGTAAGCCAGTCACTCATCCTTTAGGGGTTCAGCCTTCCTCGTGGTACAACTCTGCGTTTGGAGATATGGGCTGGACCCATTTCTCCAAATGGGGCAAGGTGACATTGCAGGCTGGCAGAACTTACCAGATCACTTTAGTTTCCGGCGATAAAAAAATGCACCCAGGGGTTTCCGTGTGGTATCGCTATACCGGTGCGGCATATGCCCCCGTCAACTATGTGACCAACCACAGTTATCTGCAGTTCGGCAGTCTGGAAGCCAAGAACCAGATTGATGAAACCACACAGAAAAACGTAAAAACCATCAAGCTGGAAGCAGTGATCAATGGTTTTGACAAGGATCGTGATCCTGCAACGACGGATGCAGCTGATGCCAATCCCAAGAAAAATGTGGCGTTTCCATCTATGGCGTCCTTCAATGGTGTGAGTGATGGTGTGCCGGGAACTCTCGTAATGAAGTTCAAGGCCATGAAGACGGGGACTTACCAGTTTGTCTATGGTGCTACTTCGCCTGATGATAACGCAGCAACTGCCAAGGTAGCTGCGACTGCCACTACTCCCGAAGTACCTGCTGGCTTCAATCACAACAGCAAGCGGATCCCGGTCACTGTTACCATCAAGCAGGTAGCCAAGTAAGTTCTGCCGCAATCTGATCTCTCTTCTTCCCGGTCAGAGGGGAGAAGAGGGATTTCATCTGATACCTCCACCAGAATGACAGCCGGCTGGCGGCGGTCATCCTGCTCTGACCAGAGAAACACCATGAAAATGATTATCCGGCCCCGATTTTTCTTCCTGGTTTTACCCATTCAACTGCTGTTTTTGGTGCTATCTGGCAGTGTTTTTGCGCATGGTGTGCCTCCGGCGACATTGACAGGCAAGCAAGTGCCTGCTACTCCGGGTCTCCTGACAGGTTCAAAGCGTATTATCATCAATGCCCGCTACGCGCAGATGCTTGGCAAATCCCTGTTCTGGGATGCCAGTATTGGTAGTGACGGCATGGCCTGCGCCTCCTGTCACTATCACGCAGGCGCCGACAGCCGTACCCGCAACCAGCTTAATCCCGGACAAAAGCATGCCGCCAGTTCAGGTGCCGTGTTTGACGCTATGGCTTCGGGTGGCGCAGGCGGTTTGGATTATCAGCTAAGACTGAGCGATTTTCCTACCTATCAGCTGTCCGATCCCAACGATCGACTGTCACCGCCAGTTTTTGCTTCAGACGATGTTATCGGCTCCTCAGGCACCTATCTTGGCCATTTCCAGTTGGTACATGCTGTTGGAGATACGCAGGATCAGTGTGGTACGGTGGATGACAGCCTGTTTGCCCTGGCGGGTAAAAACACGCGTCAGGTCACAGACCGTAATGCGCCTACTGTAATTAATGCCGCTTTCAATCACCATAATTTCTGGGATGGGCGTGCCAATAACCGGTTTAATGGTGAAACGCCATGGGGTAGCCGTGATGGTGCTGCTGGTGTTTGGTTGAGTAATGCCAAGGGTGTGGCTACCAAAAGCAAGCTGTCCCTTGAGAATGCCTCGCTGGCCTCACAGGCGGTAGCGCCTGCCACCAATGATGTGGAAATGTCCTGCCAGCAGCGTAAGTTCCCGGATATCGCCGTCAAGCTGCTACAGCGCCGTGCGCTAGAAACCCAGGCTGTCAGCCGTACTGACAGTCTGCTGGGATCGTCCATGCATACCTCCGGCAAGGGTCTGAAACTGACCTATGAACAACTGATCCAGAAAGCTTTCAGCAAAGCCTACTGGCAGGGTAAGGGCGATTTTGGCGCAGCAGCGGATGGTAAGGCCTACAGCATGATGCAGGCCAACTTCGCCATGTTTTTCGGGATCGCGATCATGGAGTATGAGAAGACGCTCATATCCAACAAGACACCATACGACACATCATTGGTGTCTTACGTGGCGGAGGTAGGCGATACCGCCGGTACCAGGATGAAGGTGCCAAAGGGACTGAGTCCTGCTCAGAAACGTGGCCTGACCCTTTTTCTGGATGGCCACTGCCAGAACTGTCACGGTGGGCCTACTTTCAGTAATGCCGCCAATCCGTTCTTTAACGGCAGTCAGGCTGCTGGTTCCATGCTGGTCAACCGGTTTTCACTGGATGGCAGTTCGGGTCCAGGTGCGCTGAACGTGCTTGAAGATGTGGGCTTTTTTAATACAAGTGTAACGCCTACGGCATGGGATATTGGTCTTGGCGGTGTGGATCCATGGGGTTATCCGCTGTCTTACTCCGGGCTTTATGGTCAGGCATTGGCCAGAGGTTCGGTCGCCGCAGTGGATCATGCCAATGTGTATCCATGCGATTTTGATGCGCCATTTTATACTGACTGGTCACTGGATCAGTTGATGCAGCCTGTCAGAACCTATCCTGCCAGAAAATGCCAGGGCGCTCTGGAATATGACATGATCCCCACGACAGCAGCCTGGGCGGAACAGCGCAGCCAGGCTGAAAGCTATCTGGCTGCAGATGGTACTGCGGGTGCCTTCAAGGTGCCGAGTCTGCGTAATGTAGAACTCACAGGGCCATACTTTCATAATGGCAGCGCCAAATCACTTGAGGAAGTGGTTGATTTCTACAGTCGTGGCGGCAATATGGTGAATAGAAACCACCCGAATGTTTTTGTGTTCCAGCAGGGTTTTTCTGATGCTGAAAAGGCTGATCTGGTGGCTTTCCTGAAGTCACTGACCGATGAGCGTGTACGCTGGGAGAAGGCGCCGTTTGATCATCCCGAACTCAGGATACCTGAGGGTGTTGATGCCACTGGCGGCGATGGTATTCGGGCCAATGTTTACAAGGATCTTTACTTCACCGTACCTGCTGTGGGTAGTAAGGGGCGTTCCCCTGAGCAGGGCGCACTCAAAACCTTTGCTGAAGAACTTGCACCATGAGACGTCGCCTGGTAAGTCGATCACCAGCGTCCTGCTTTATTGCCATGGTGCTGTGGTTTGTGCAGGGGGAGATACCAGTGGTTCTGGCCGCAGACTTTCCACCACCTCTGGGTGCACTCAGGGTGCCTGCAGTGCCAGGTCTGCTGGATGGCAGGGAGCCCATCATTCGTGACAGACATATGGCAGAACAGCTGGGTAAAGCGCTGTTTTGGGACATGAATGTGGGGGCCGACGGCGTGGCGTGTGGCAGTTGCCATTTTCATGCGGGTGCCGACCGTCGTAGTCGCAACCAGCTGGATAGTGGCAGCAAACATATTGGGGCGCAGACTGCTTCGACCTTTGAGGTCTTGCCTGCTGGCAAGGGCGGTCCGGATTATCAGTTGCAGAAAGCTGATTTTCCCCTGTTCCGTTTTGAAAACCCGCAGGATAAATCGACAAAAGTTCTGTTTGCTAGCGACGATGTCGTATCTTCTGCTGGGGTTTTCCAGGGAGACTTTAGCCGTTTCGATACGGAATCCGGCAGGGAAATCTGCAATACGGACCGGCCTGATGCCATTTTTCATGCAGGCGATAAAAATACCCGCAGGGTTTCGGTGAGGAATGCGCCAACGGTCTTTAATGCTGTCTATCAGTACAGGAACTTCTGGGATGGCCGTGCCAATAACCAGTTCAATGGAGTGAATGCCTATGGCCCACGCGATAGTAGTGCTGGGGTCTGGGTCATCCAGGGCGGATCACTACAGCGTCAGCATTTGCTGCTGGCGAATTCCTCTCTGGCATCCCAGGCAGTCGCACCACCCTTGGATGACAGGGAGATGGCCTGTGCGGCTAGACAATGGGTTTATATTGCCCGTCATCTGTTGCCACTGCAGGCGCTGGCGCAACAGCATGTGCATCCGGAGGACAGTCTGCTGGCTGCGCTGGCAGAAAAATCAGGCAAGGGTTTTGGTCTCAGCATGAACTATGAGGCTATGGTGAAAAAAGCCTTTGATCCGCGATTCTGGGCTGCCGCAGGTGACGTACCAGGGGCAGAGGGATTGAAGCAGATTGAAGCCAATTTTCCTTTCTTCTTTGGTCTCGCCATTCAGCAGTACGAAGCCACGCTGATCAGCGACAAAAGCCCTTTTGACAGCCCACGCGACAGCAAGGGCTTCCCCAAAGCGCTGGATGCCTCTGAAAAACGCGGACTTGCCATGTTCGCCTCAGAATGCGCGCTGTGTCATCTTGGTAGCAATTTCACGGCGGCATCACATCCGCAACTGTATGCAGCGAAGGGATCTGAACTGCATTTTGTTGAACGTCGCGAAATCAACGGCGATTTTGATGGCAAGGGACTTGCCGTAGCGTTGTTTGATATCGGCTTTGCCAATACCAGCGTGACGCCAACAGATCAGGATATCGGTCTTGGTGCCACCGACCCTTATGGCTATCCACTTTCCTATGCGACCCAGTATCTGGATGTACTGCGTGGCGTCCGGCCGGCGATGGTGGATGATATCAGGATAATTCCCTGTGATTTTCAGCGGCAGTTTTTCATGGATTTTCAGGATGAAGAGCTGGAGGATCTGCATGATAAAAAGTGCAGTGCTGCCGGCAAGTCTGCATGGACGCCAAAGCGTCAGGTCATTGCGCAGGAAATGGGCAAGTATGAGCAGGGTAGGATGCTGACGGCGGTTCAGGGAGCATTCAAGATTCCTGGTCTCAGGAATGTCGAGCTGACAGGGCCTTATATGCATAACGGCAGTATGAAGAACCTGGAAGAAGTACTTGATTTTTATAACCGTGGAGGCAATGTCAGCAATCCACATCATGTTGCCGATGTTGTCTTTCCCAGATCACTGACTGATCAGGAGAGGCAGGATCTGCTGGCATTCCTCAAGTCGCTGACCGATGAGCGTGTGCGCTGGGAGCAGGCACCCTTTGATCATCCCGAACTCTGGGTTGCCGAGGGTGACGCTTCCACGCATATACAGGCCGTGGGCCGCCACGGGCGTTCCAGAGAGGAGGGTCCGCTCAAGCCCTTTGAGGCTTATCTACCCTGAGCACACACAGGTCGGAACGTACGGATATGTGCCTCAATGACCGAGGCGCTGTTCCATATAGGATTTCAGTTCGTCACGAGAGTCTTCATAGGTTGCAAATTGCTCTTTACTGAGAATGGTTTCAAGTTCGGCGTCCTTTTGTCCCTGCAGTGAGCGGATATCCATCATCTTGCTGAAGCTGCTGTCATCATTATGCAGAACAGGTTCGATAAGATCTGCATATTTCTGATTGATTGCCGCTACCTTTTTCTGAGTCTGTGCATCCAGTCTGAGCTTTTCTGTCATGAAACTGGTCTGGACACCAGCGCGCTGGACCGGCGTGGTTTTAACCAGAAAATCCATGTCAGATGCCTGAACGCTGAAGGACAGCAGTATGAGGAGGAGTGCTTTGCTTGAAAACTCGCGGAACAGGAACATGGACTTACCTCGGTAGATGCGACATTATCAGGTATGCAGCATTCTATCCCATGAATGCCAATAGGGGAGATAGTCAATGAGTGGATATGTCTCTGATCTTTTCTTTGTATTACTTGTAGCGGTTCTGGCGCCACTGGCGGCAAGAGGGGCGAGCCAATGGATCAGGATGCCTTCGATTGTCATGGAGATGCTGCTGGGAATGCTGATAGGTCCTTATGTCCTGCAATGGGTCACGCCAGAGGGGGTGGTGGGTGTGCTGGGCGAGGTCGGCCTGGCATTTCTGATTTTTCTGGTAGCGATTGAAATAGATACTGGCAGAACTGGATGCAATGTCTGGGCAAGTGCCGCCAAAGGTTGGGGGGCATCATTTCTGCTGGCTTTACTGGTGACATCCGTCCTTTATACTGCAGACCTCATCAGGCTGCCTCCTGTGATTGCTGCAGCCGCCCTGACCACAACAGCGCTAGGTGTACTGGCGCCTGTTCTCAGGGAAAACCGGGAAATGGATACGCCGCTTGGCCAGCTGCTGCTGGCACTTGGTGCTATGGGGGAAGTGGCCCCCATGCTCATACTTTCGCTGATGATCATACCCACCATGGGATCCTGGTGGCATATGCTTACGCTTTCAGGTTTTCTCGTGGGTGCTTATGGCATATGGCGAATAGTGGCCACAGCAAGTGCTGCAGCAGGAGAACATCAGTTGATGCTCACGGTATCAAGGCAGGGAGCTTATTTTCCGTTACGTCTATCGCTGCTGTTGCTGGGATTTCTGGTGCTTATTGCCGATAAGGCTGGCGTCAATATTGTGCTCGGCGCCGGAGCTGCGGGCTTCATTGCCGGGCGCATCATGCGTAGCGAGGATGGCAGGCAGTTGAGAGCGCAACTGGACAGCTTTGGCTATGGTTTTCTGGTGCCGGTTTTTTTTGTGACCGCAGGTATGCGTTTCGATCCCTCAGTATTTGCGTCAGGGCCGCTGGCTGTTTTTCAGGTGGCGGTATTGCTGGTGCTGCTTCTGTTCATTCGTTTGCTGCCGCTTTTTTATTTCCGGCGGTGGTTGCCTGAGGGCAATTGGGTTGCTTTGGCACTTTATTCGGCTACCGGACTGCCAGTGATGGTCATCATTACCGAGCTGGCCCTGAAATATGATCTTATGTTGCCTGAGCGTGCCATGGTGCTTGTTTCCAGTGGCATGATCTCGGTGCTTGTTTTTCCTTTGCTTGCCGAGCGTTCGAAAGTATGGTTTCCAGTAAAGCTGCCGTCCACGAGTATGGACGATTCCTTAAAAGAGTGATTTCAAGTGTGATCTGAAAAGCACCAGGGAGGGTATGTTCATGGCATGTGAGAATCGTTGTGATCAGCTGGACTTTGAGAGATCCTGTTGTCCCATTACCAATGTACTGGATCTTATGGGCGACAAGTGGTCGATGCTGATTATCAGGGATGTTTTTCTTGGTAAAAGCAGGTTTGTCGAATTTGCTCAGTCACCCGAGCGCATACCCTCGAATATACTGTCCAGCCGGCTTAACCGTCTTGTTGCCTCAGGATTGCTTTGCAAGACCTGTTATCAGGAGAAACCAAGACGCTATCGCTATGCACTTACTCTTAAAGGCCGTGATCTGCAGCCTGTGCTGGATGCCATGGAGACATGGGCGAAGACGCATATCCCGGGTGTCATGACTTTCCCCATGTTTATTCCCAGTGAAGAAATGAGCTGAAAGAAGGATCGCAGACATATGGCATTAGGACTTTTTGTGGTGGGTGACGAGATTCTCAGCGGGCAGAGGGAAGATCGTCACTTTGCGACACTCAGGCGACTCCTGGCGGAAAGAGGTATGAGCCTTGCCTGGGTTACTTTTCTTCCCGACAGTCTGGAAGCGCAGGTATCTGCACTGAAGCAAAGCCTGCTGTCTGGTCATATCGTATTCAGTTGTGGCGGGATTGGCAGTACACCAGATGATCATACGCGGCAGGCCGCGGCGCTTGCATTCAACAGGCCACTGGTGGCACATATCGATGCCTGTGAGCTGATTGCCCAGCGTTGTCAGGCGCAACAGCTTGAGCTCACACCATCACGTCTTGCCATGGGGGAATTGCCGCATGGCGCCGGGCTGATTCCTAATCCCTATAACCAGATTCCCGGATTTTTCGTCGGGCAGCACTGGTTTTTTCCCGGTTTTCCTGCCATGGCAGAGCCTATGATGCGATGGGTGCTGGATGAGTACTATACAGGGCTTTTCCAGCAGGGGCTGCTGCAACGATCACTTCTGGTCAGTGGACTGGGCGAAGGTGATTACACACCATTACTGGAGCTCATTGAGAAAGATCATCCGGGCGTTAACACTTTCAGTCTGCCGAAGCTGGGAACTGATACGGCATTCCTGCAGGCAGAGGTTGGTGTCAAGGGTCTGGATGCTGAAATGGTCAAGTCTGCATTTGAAGTGCTGAAATCAGGAATCGCCTTGCTGGAGTGTCATTGAAATGAGTCGATCAATACGGAGTATGCTGGCGCTGGCGCTGGTTTGCCTCGCTGGATGTGTGGATATACCTGAAGGCATTCATGCGGTAGAGCATGTAGATATGCGGCGTTATCTGGGGACATGGTACGAAATTGCCAGACTCGAAAACCATTTTGAGAAAGGACTGGAGCAGGTATCTGCCAGCTACTCCCTGAATGAAGATGGCAGTATCAGAGTGCTTAATCGTGGCTATGAACCTGAAAGCAACGCCTGGCATGATGCTGAAGGCGAGGCTTATCCGGTGGAAGGAGCGCAGAAGGGGCGGTTGAAGGTTACTTTCTTCTGGCCATTTTATGGCGCATACAACATTATTTTTCTGGATGACAAGGATTACCAGTATTCGGTGGTTGCAGGGCCAGACCGGAGTTGGCTGTGGATTCTTGCGCGTACGCCCACCATGGATGCCAATCTGCTGCATACCCTGCTGGAAAAGACCAAAGCACTCGGTTTTGATACGGATAGTCTGGTCTATCCCCGGCAGAATCCTGGTATTCCTGTGTCATAATGCTTGACAGCTCTGATTAAATGTTTTATTTTTATGGGCTCAACGATGTGGCAACGTAGCTCAGTCGGTTAGAGCACCGCATTCATAATGCGGGTGTCGGCGGTTCAAGTCCGCCCGTTGCTACCACTCTCATCGTAAGATCAACATGATGATGTCTTACGAAGTCGGATCAAAATCATAGTCTACCATCTTGTAATTATGATGGTTTCCGTCGCTGGAAATGTGACTGAATTCTCCGGATGCAAACCGGTAGTCAGCTAGAGCACGATGGTAACTGTTGAGGGCGTCTGCATAGGTCAGTCCTGCATCACCACTTGCCAGTTCTCTCAGATTGACCAGCATCAGATTGCTTTCCCCAAGGCTGTATCGGGTTTTTTCTCCCTCTTCAAGCCGTAATGCAATATGCCTCTGTTCATCGGCGAGTCTGGTGCGCCTGAAGGCGGCATTGATGGCGGAGACTGCGTCGCGAATTTCATTGTGAATCCTGTCCTCGGCCAGCTGAAGCTCTGACATCAGTCGGGAAATATTGGCTTCTGCCGAGATGCTCCTGCCTTCTGCAACTCTCTGCTGTACCGGCATGTCGATGCTGAATCCGGCGTATATTTCTGACCGGTTGACCAGACTGGACTGACTTATGCCAAAATCCTGAGCGCCGCTGATGGTGAAATCAATGGCTGGCAGGCGCTGATTCTGGGCCAGTCTGCTTTCAATCTGCGCATGCCGGATCTGGGTCTCAAGCCTTTTGATTTCAGGTCTTTTACCGATGGCTTCATCCATCAGGTCGTCGAGTTTACGGTGCCGATGTTCTCTGGCCTTGGGGAATCCGGGGGGCAGATCCTGTGACTCGGGCATCATGGTTTCACCTTCCGGCGTGCGCAGATAGAGTGACAGTTGAATGGCTGCCTGCTCAAGTGCTCTTTCCGCTGCAACCAGACGTTCTTTTCGTTCCAGAACCGAGCGCTGGTTCTCATCAGCATCAATGGCCGGAAGATCACCCAGCCTGATGCGTTCGGCCAGATTTGCATTGCGAGCTTCCGCTATCTGAAGCAGGTGTTTTGCCATATCAACGCGTCTTCCGGCAAGAACCCAGTCCCAGTAGCGGTAGGTGGCCTGTCTCTCAAGTTCCAGCAGTTGCTGGTCATATTCATGACTGGCGATGATCTGGTTTAATTCTGCCTGGGCTAGTGTTGCGCGTCTCCTGTCGATATCGCGGTTTCTCCACAGAGGAATCATGATGCCTGCGCGAAACTCGCCATCGGTTGCTGTTGCGCTTTTGCCTTCATAGACTGGATATTTGCCAGTGCCCCTCCTGTAACCGCCGAAAAATGTCGTTCCCCAGTATTCGGTGGGCTGTTCGAAACCAACATCGACATTTTCGTTCTGGTACTGGCCAGCCAGGGATGAGCGTGAGTACATTTTGATGATGGTATCGAATCCACCCTCGGCTGCCAGTTTTTCTCCCGATGCCATGTCCCTGCGCCTGCTTGATGCCATCAAGGCGGGAAAGCTCTGCAAGGCTGATTGCACAACCTGTTCAAGGCGAAGAAAATTCTGGGCGTGATGCTCCTGCTTTTTTCCATGCCTGTCCGCTTCACTCACTGTGGCGTTTAAAAGCATCAGTATGCACAGGAGGATTTTCATTGCCATGGTCAGTCTGGTCGTCATTGGACAGGGGCTCATGTCTTTGAAGCAGAAGGATGAGGCTGTATCAATGGTGGAAAGCCATTAAAATTTCTCCATATTTCATAACCAAGCCTGACATTGTTCAATAGGATCCAGCCATTGACTCTTACACCCTGTCGCAGAAAACGTTCGTCAGGCCACGCTTCATCTTCCTGGTCAGGCAGGATGAGTATCCTGAAATCTCCTTTGCCGTTATCAGTGGAATCCATCAGCGATACATAACCTCCAAAAGTACCTACGGCTGTTTCGGGCCACCCGGAAAACTGAATGGCGGGGTATCCTTCAAACTGAAGTCTCACCTTTTTTCCCTGAGTAATCAGAGGGGCATCATTGCCATCAATCCAGAGTTCGACAGCACGCTGCTGGGTTGATGGAATGAGGATGGCTAAAGCATCTCCGGGCTTGACGACTTCTGCGCCCGGGTTGGCTATCAGTCGAAGTATGGTGCCATCGCGGGGAGCAATAATCTGTTGCGATTTCTGGCGGGCCTGGCGCGTCTCCAGCTTTAGCCTGTCAGTTTCCGCATAAAGTAACTCTTCACGACTTTTGGCAAGTTCGGATCTGGATTTTTCCAGACTTGACCCAGCGTCCGCAAGTATTTTCTGTTTGTCTGCGCGGATGGCATCAATTTCACTCAGCGCTGCATTGTAGGCCGCATCCGAGCGGTTGCGATCAGTTTTTTTCTGGGTAAAATCAAGCAGGGACAGTTCAAAGTTTCTTCTTGAGGCAAGCCCTTTCTGTTCAAGAGCGCTTTGCCGCTCATAATTCAATTTTGCTGTTTCATAGCTGGCTGTTGCAGCTTCAACCTGATGTCTGGCGGCATTGAGACGTTCTTCGGCCATTCTGATGCGCGCGTCTGCGGCCAGAGCCGCCATTTCCCCTGATTTTTCAGCGAGGCTGGTTTGTGCTTCAAGCGCCTGTATTCTGGATCTGATTGTCAGGATGCGTTGATCAAGGGTTCTCATTTCTTCCTGTATACGGGAGAGGATGTTGGGATCGTAATCATTGATTTCACCCATAAGATCGCCGGTTTTGACCTCCATGCCTTCCTGAACGAACCAGGTTGCGACACGTCCTTCGGTGGTGGCTTCGATGGTTTGCTGACGATCCTGCGCTGCGTAGGCAATGACTCTTCCTGTACCCTGAATGTTTTGTTGCCAGGGGGTAATGGCAAGACATGCAATGACGATCAACAGCAGCCACAGCAGTTTGCGTGCAAATGTGCGGGCAAAGTCTGTTGTCTCGGTGAGCGTGATGACTGGCAGGGTGTTATCCCATTCTTTGGGATTCAGCGAGGATGTCATATCAGGCGTCTCCCGGTTGACTAAAGGTGGAGATGTGAATGATGCGTCCCCTGTGTTTGGCTGCCTCCAAGACCCTGGGATCCGCAGTTCCCAGGATGAGTGTCCATGGCGCATCTGGGGCCATCAGGATATCAAGCATGCCAGGTAGCATGGATGCATCCATCATGTCAGACAGATTGCCAGCAAGGAGCAGACGGGGGCGGCCTGCCAGGGCTCTGGTTAAAGACAGAAGAAAAAGCTGGTGCCTATCCAGGGGATATCCGGAGGCCATGAGGCTGGTTCGGGTGCCGTCTGGAAGTTTATTGACAACAATATCCAGACCCGTCTGATGCGTGATATCCTGAATCTGCTCAAGATTGATGTGCTCTCTGCCAAGACGTATATTGTCAATAATGCTGCTTTCGAACCATTCGGGCCTGAGCAAGATTGATATCTGCTCTCTGAGTGTATTCAGTGTGATGATATTGCTGGCAATGTCGTTAAAGAATATGCGGCCGTTGACGGGGTTCCTGAGAGTACCTATGGTTTCAATGATGCCCTGTACCTGTAAGGCTGATTCAGCCTTGATGATCAGATGGCTACCTTGGGTAATGTCGAAATCAGGCAGTCTGAGTGAAGTATTTTTTTCTGGAGCATCAGCATGAATCATCAGCCCTTGCGTCCTTATCCTGAGACGATCCTGATCCCGATGGAATACCAAGGGTTCCTGGCCATCCGTTTCATTGGGCAGATCGAGCAGGTAACTGAGTTTATCCATGCCGGCCATCAGATCGTAGTAACTGGTAATGGTTTTTCCGAGCCTGGTCAGTCCAGCCAGCATCGCGCTTACAATCAGTTCGGCAGCAACAAGTTGTCCCATGGTCAGTTGGCGTTCAATGACCATCCAGCCACCAAGGCCTAGCAGCAGGGCATTGGCAAATGCGTAGAGTGTCAGAATGGCCGCCTGCTGTTTCATGACAACCCTGAAGTGCTGCTGCGAGCTTTTCAGGTAGTTTTCCGTCAGGGTATTCGTCCTGCTCCATGCCCATTCGCTTCCAGCGCCCCATTTCATTAGCACGGCGTTGCGGGGCAATTCCTGAATCCATGCAGCTACCGCATATTTATCTTCAGATTCTGCGACTGCCGTGGCAATGCCGTTTGTACCCAGTATCCTGAAAATCGTATAGATACAGACTACGATAAGTGCATCAAATCCCAGCAGGGCCGGGTGATAGAAAGCAAGAAGCACCAGGCCGATGACTGTCTGCAGACCATACGCCAGTCCATCCAATAGCAGATTGGACCAGGTCTTCTGGATCGTCATCACCTCGAAATAGTAATTGGCCAGGTGTGTACCATGGTCCAGCAGATGTTGATTCAGCCGGGCCTTGATGAAACTGTCTGCAATCCGTCCCGCGAGGCGTACAAATAAACGCCGCTGTATCATTTCGACGACGAAAATTTGTAGTCCGTTTAACAGGCTGCTCAGCACAAGACATCCAAGCAACGTCAGCATCAGCACCACAAGTGGCTGTAAAAGAATGCCAAATGCAATGGTATTGACCAGTGCCTGCACTGCCACGGGTGTTGCCAGTGCCATGCAGCCCGCAGCAATGGCAAATGCGACAATGGCCCGTAGATCCTGAGATTCAAGACTGACCAGTTTTGCGAGGTGCTCCCGCGGATGACGCGGGAAAAGGTGGGCATGGTATCCGGCAGACACTCTGGGCATATCCCGACTCCGTTATGACAGGCCAATGCCTTTTTCAACTTAGAGAATAGGTTGAGTGAGGTTGATAGTAAAATTGAAAATAGATAACGGATTGTTAGAATAAATCTAATTTTTATGCAAGCATATCCGGCGATATGTTAAATCCGCCAGATAACCTGACCAATGTGTGCTGCTGTTCTTTTCATCATACCGTAATATTTCAGGGTAGTGATGTCATCACTCCGCTGGTTATAATCGGAAAGATGAAGAAGACCTTTGTGGCCAGGAGCTTTGTGGCACTATCTGTTCTGTTCCTGATGCTTTGCCTGACATTGCTGACGGGCTGTACCCATCATGTCGATGATGCCGAGCGTCTTGCGCCAGTGGGGCTTTTTGTGCCGGTGTCGGCTGATGCTGCGTTGTCTCTGCCCGTTTCGTCTTCCTCCCTTTCTGATATGACGCCCAGATTTTCGCCAGATCAGGAAGCAATATCAGCAACGCCAGTCCTGCCACCGCTGGAACTGACACTCGACCAGGCCATTCGACGGGCACTGGATGCCGATCCTCAAATCAAGGCAGGGCTGCAGATCATTCGCCAGTCAGAAGCTGATGTCACGACCGCCGGTCTGCTTCCTAATCCAGAGCTGCTGCAGGATTATCTGATGGCGCCGCTGGACAAGCCTTTTACTCCAACGCGCCAGGGGGGGCCTCCCCAGACCGATACGCTGATCAGTTTTCCGGTGGACTGGTTCCTCTTTGGCAAGCGGGCCGCAGCGCTTCTGGCTGCAGGGAAGGGGGTCGAAGTTGCCCAGGCCCAATATGCTGATCTGGTGCGGCAGAGGGTATGGGGAACCATTTCTGCCTTCTATGATGTGCTGGAATCTGAAGCCCTGCTGGATCTGGCAAAGATCGATCTTGACAACGCACGTCAGCTTGAAGGTATTACGGTGACACGCGCCGAGTTTGGGGGCGTGGGTACCATTGAAGTGGATCGTGTAAGACTGTTTATTTTCAATGCCCAGCGTGAGTTAAGGTCACGCGATAATGCCAGAATAGCGGCTTTGGCTCGCCTGCGTTCCTTTTTGGGTATGCAGCAATCCCAGCCTCTGGCGCTGAAGGGAGATCTGGATGTTCCTCATCCTGTCGCGCCGTTGCCTGCGGAGAAGGCTTACCAGCTGGCACTGGAGTTCAGGCCGGATCTTATCGCACGGCAGAAGGAAGTAGCCCAGGCCAAAGCTGAAGTGGACAAAGCACACACGGAAGCTTATCCCCAGGTGCGGCCTATGCTGGGTTATACACGCCAGTTTCAGGAGGCTGATCTCGATATGCCCAATGCCAATTCCTGGAATGTAGCCGTGACCATGAGTCTTCCCATCTTTGACAGGAATCAGGGCAATATTGCCAAGGCTGAGTCGGTGATGACCCAGAGTGGTTTCAATCTGCTGGCGCAGCAGGTCGATCTGCGTTCTGAAATTGAACAGGCTGTCAACGCATTCCAGACAGCGCATGATGCGCTACTTTACGATGACCCGGGGCAGATTGAGGCGGCGAAACAGGTGAGGGACAAGATTCGTACGGCCTTTGAACTGGGTGGCAAGCCACTCATTGATGTGCTGGATTCGCAACGTTCTTTCAGGGACACCTTCAGGCTTCATGTGGTTGCCAG
>JBEBBU010000008.1:0-3207 GCA_041158225.1 Pseudomonadota bacterium
ATCGCAGAAGTATGAAACTTCTGCAAAGATTCACTGTTCACTTTTTTACGGTAAAGACTGTTCATGGTGTCACCGTAATGCGTACGCTGCTTGAGGTTGAGCCTGTATATCTTGCATCTCCCTCATACCGGGCGGTGATGCCATAGATGCCTTTGGCCAGTTGCAGTTCCAGGGTCGCTTTACCTGAGCTTATCGTGCCTGAACCCAGCACCTTGCTACCCTGATAGAAGGTAACCTGTCCGGCAGGTGTCCACTGGCTGGTTCTGGCCGGCGTGACACTGGCACTCAGTGTCAGTTTTGCGGTGCTTTTCAGGGTTGTGGGCTTCGCTGACAGCACAGTCCGGGTGGATAAGGGAAGAATCTCGACCTTGACGGTGCTGCTTTCCGCTGACGCATAAAGACTATCGCCTGAATAACTGGCAGTGATGTTGTGACTGCCGGCATCCAGTGATTTCAGCGATGTGGTATTTCTCAGTGTGCTGTTCAGGTTGCCTGTGAAAATCGTCCGGGCTCCATCACGGAATAGTATGGTTCCGCTGGGGCGTGGGGATGAATTACTCGTTTTTTTCAGCAGCGATGTCAGCAGTATGCTGCTGCCCAGTGAAGCTTTGACGGGTGATGCCGTCAGGCTCAGGCTGGGTTGCAGCCGGGTACTTGCGAACATTGATGCAACCGTTTTGTTGCCATCCAGAACCACCTGACAGGTCTGGCGACCGCTACAATCGCCTGACCAGCCGTCGAAGGCGCTTCCCGTTGCAGGTGTCGCGCTCAGGAGCACCGTGGTGCCGCTTTCCAGAGTGACGCTGCAACTTTTCTGACACAGGACATTCCCTGTGGAACTGGTGACCTGACCCTGGCCATTGCCAGTGAAAGACAGGTTCAGCTGATAGAGTGTTTTCTGGGCAAAGCTGGCTTTCACCGAAGTATTGCTGGATGGGGTTAAAGTACAGCTGGTCTGGCTGCCCGAGCAGGCACCACTCCAGCCTGTAAACCGGTAGCCATCAGCGGCTTTGGCCGTCAGGGTGACAGGGGTCTCACCGCCGGTGGTCATGCTGCAGGTGCTGCCACAGTCAATACCTGCAGGATTGCTGCTGACGCTACCTTCACCTGAGGTCACGATATCCAGTTTCACCGACTGCGTGCTGATGCTGAACAGTGTGTTACCAATGAAGGTCCACCAGCGCTCATTCTGGAAGTAGGGCGATATGAGAGAACTTCCCACCTTCAGTGGAGTGATGTTTCCTGTATCAAAGTAAACATTGCCGCCATTGCTGAACATCAGTTGACCGTTGCTGGCAAGACCGGCTATGGCGCTGGATGTACCCAGAAAGCTGGCCTGGCGGCTCACGCCTGCAGGTGATCGGGTCCAGGCCTGCAGTGTGCCATCATTGGCCTGACGGGTATAGGCGGCCCAGCCATTGTTAATGGCATAGTCCCTGCCTGCGGAAGGATCGGCTGAACGTGGTGGCGCCAGCATGATTTCACTGGTCTGATCATGCAGGTAGATGGCGTACTGCTGGTTGCTGCAGCATTTGCTGCCCTTGCGGTAGACAACATTGCGGCCATCGGTCAGTGGATAGGTATTCCAGACCTCGGTATCCTGGGTCAGCTTGCGCGTCTGTCCGTTCTGGTAAAAGCTGATATTGTAGTCTGTTGCATTCCTGTCGTAGGTCCAGTAAGCCACGGCGCCATTGGAGGCCACCGAGTTCATCCAGTTGCCAGCATTGCTGGCGATGATGCTTTCCTTGCCCGTGCCTTCATCACGGAAGTGCAGCTGTGGTCCCGAACCTATGCCTTCATTCCAGATGGCGTAACTGCCGGCTACTTTCAGTGACTGGGTGGAATTCAGTCCACCGAGATCAATCAGGGCGCCATCGCGCCAGTCGTAGAGACGACTGGTCAGAACACTGCCGGACTGTTCAACATAGAGCGCACCGCGGCTGGAGAGATAACCATAGATGGGTGTCATGCCTGGATCTGAAATGGCGGTTTTCATGCCAGAACTTCTCTGCATGATGCTGAGCGAGGGTTTGCCTTCTTCCATGCCCAGCACCAGCATACGGCTGGCATCGGCATCCCAGATCCTGCCGTCAGCACTCTGGATGCGTTTCAGCATGGGGCTAGTTTCCACATAGACGGTTCTGCTGATACTGCTGGTCTGGCCTGCACTGTCTTTGCCGGTAATGGTCAGGCTCAGGGATTGCCCATTCCATTGGGTAAATGAGTATTCACCATCAATTTTTCCCTGGCCGCTGGCGATCACCGTGCCACCACCATAGGATCCACCGGTGGTCGCGGTGATGGAAGTACAGCCACCGGCTGCCAGATCGCTGCATGTAGCCTGGATTTTAAGGCTGCCACTGGTCACGGCCTGATCCTCTGGGAGCGTCATGCTGACTGTTGGTGGCGTATCATGCACAAAGGAGGTGCTGGCCTGGCCTGTGCTGCCGGTAATATCTCTTGCGGTGACCTTGAGGGTCTGGCTGCCTTCGGGCTTGCCAGCCATGGCTACAACTCCACTCCAGCCAGGATTACATCCCCAGCGGCCGCATATGGCAGACTGGCTGAATACCAGCGGTAGGGTCATACCACCAAGATCAGCTGTCACTTCCTGTATTTCGTATTCAGACTGGACACTGGCTGTGATTTTCAGTTCATTGCCGATCAGGGCGCCTGCTGAGGGTGACTGTATGGTCACAACGATGGCGGCCCATGCCGGCGTTACCATGCCCAGGCTCGCCATCATGAACAGCAGGGTAGCAATGGATGCGCAACGATTGAACTTGTTCATGGCGTAATGCTCCCGGGGAGGGATAGATTGACAAAGCTATTATAGCTTTGTTGTCATTGGGGTTGCAAAATACATGAATTTGAGGTTCAGAAACTGAAGCTTAGGCTGGCACGAACCATTCTTGGTAATACCGGGTGAAAAGTAGTGCTGTTCCACTGGGTGACATCGTCGGCACCAGCGCATGTTCCATTGCTGAAGGTATTACAGAGACCATATTGATACCAGTAGGCGATATCGCTGCTGTTTGCATCAAGCAGGTTGAAAACTTCGAGATCCAGCTTGAGATGGCTGTTCTGCCAGCCAGTCATCAGATTGACCAGATGTGTAGTGCCCAGCCAGGCTGTTGCATTGTTATTCAGTGGATCCTGACCGAAGCTGCGCAGGCGCAGGCTGCCAAAAAAGCCTTGAGGAAGCTC
>JBEBBU010000009.1:0-2794 GCA_041158225.1 Pseudomonadota bacterium
GAATTATGGAAATATCTTATGCAGGCCATCAGTTCATATCTGCCAGGTTACCAGCCAGACACGGACTTTATTGCAAAACTGAACCGTGTCCAGAAAGCAGGCGTCAAAACATTCCTGCAACAGCAGAGTGCCGCCAGATTGAGCCATTAGGGCTGCAAACAGTATTCATGAGCCTGAACAGTTGAGAATTCCCTGGGCTTCACAATACGCTATGTTTAATGGTATACATCGAGATATCCCTCCAGGCAGCAACATACGCCCATGAACATGAAGTTACACCCGACTTCCTCCTCTATACTCATACTCTTTTTTCTCGGCGCCATTCAGACCAAGCTGGCGCATGCTGATGTGGTACAGGTTGCCGTTGCCGCCAATTTTGAGCCCACACTCAGAGCCATGACCGCCGGTTTTGAACACAGGAGCGGCCATCAGATCAGCATCACCTCAGGCGCCACTGGCAGATTTTATCAGCAGATCCGGCGCGGTGCGCCCTTTGATGTACTGCTGGCAGCCGACAGCAGTACACCTGCCGGTCTGGGACAGGAAGGTCTTGGCCTGCCGGGCACCCGTTTTACTTACGCCACGGGGCATCTTGCTCTGTGGAGCAGGGAGGCTGGTTATGTTGATGCAGAAGGCGGGATATTGCAGCATGGCCAGTTCCAACATCTGGCCATCGCCAATCCTTTGACAGCACCCTATGGAGCTGCTGCCCTTGCAGTCATGCAACAACTGGGCATCCATGAGCAGCTACATGAGCGTATCGTGCAGGGTGAAAGCATTGCCCAGGCCTATCAGTTTGTGGCTTCCGGTAATGCGGAACTTGGCTTCGTCGCCTTATCGCAGATCATGGTGGACGGGCAACTGACATCAGGATCCGCCTGGATCGTACCCGATGCCATGCATCAACCCATCCGTCAGGATGCCATCCTACTGCAGCCTGGTGCCAGCAATCCGGCTGCGAAGGCACTTCTGGACTATCTCCGGACAGATGATGCCAGAAAAACCATGGCTGCCTATGGCTATACGCCATAGCACCGGCAGGATATCAGGCAGACGGAGCCGCCTGTGGGCAGGAGCATGCTGAGTCAGGAGGATCTGGCGGCCATTGGCGTGACCCTGCAGCTGGCCTCAACTGTCACGCTATGCCTGTTACTGCTTGGCACCCCGCTGGCATGGTGGCTGGCGCGTACCCGTTCCCGCCTGAAAAGTGTGATAGGTGCCATGGTTGCACTGCCGCTGGTTATGCCGCCCACAGTGCTCGGCTTTTACCTGCTGCTGCTGCTTGGCCCGGATGGCGTTGTCGGCAGGATCACTGAGGCCCTTGGACTCGGGCTTCTACCGTTCAGTTTTCAGGGACTGGTCATTGCCTCGGTCATCTATTCCCTGCCCTTCATGGTGCAACCTCTACAGACCGCCTTTGAGGCTATAGGCGAGCGGCCACTGGAAGTCGCAGCTACCCTGCGTGCAGGCCCCCTGGATGTTTTCTGGCACGTGGCGCTACCTCTGGCCAGACCTGGCCTGGTTGCCGGCACCATCCTGAGCTTTGCCCATACTGTAGGCGAGTTTGGTGTCGTACTGATGATCGGCGGCAGTATGCCCGGCAGGACACGGGTAGTCTCTGTACAGATTTTTGATCATGTGGAGGCTATGGCCTATGACCATGCCCACGCACTGGCAGCCTGCATGCTGGGCTTCAGTTTTCTGGTGTTGCTGGCACTGTATTCACTCGCTCCCCGCATGAAAACATGATGGCCCCGCTACGCGCCAGGTTTAACATTCAGCATCCGTCCTTCTGTCTGGATGTTGATCTCACCCTGCCTGGACACGGTATCACGGCACTGTTTGGTTCTTCTGGCTCAGGCAAAACCACCCTGCTGCGCGCACTGGCAGGCCTGGATCGCCATGCGGATGCCTTTCTGGCGCTGGGTCAGGAGATATGGCAGGACGACACACAGAAGATTTTCCGCCCGCCCCATCTGCGTGCGGTGGGTTATGTGTTCCAGGAACCCAGCCTGTTTGATCATCTGAGCGTTGAAGCCAACCTCGCCTTCGGCTGGAAGCGAACTCCCCTAGCGGAACGCCGATATGAGCCTCAAGACATCCATGAACTCATGGCGATTAATGGACTGCTGCAACGCTGGCCCTCCAGCCTTTCCGGTGGTGAACGCCAGCGTGTTGCCATTGCGCGAGCCCTGCTCAGTTCACCCCGACTGCTATTGATGGATGAACCGCTGGCGGCACTGGATCTCGGGCGCAAGGCGGAAATTCTGCCCTGTCTGGAACGCCTGCATGAAACATTGTCCATCCCCGTGATCTATGTCAGCCACGCCCCTGACGAAGTGGCCAGGCTTGCCGACCATATCGTGGTACTTGAAGCAGGCACTGTCATCGCCAGCGGCCCTCTCACTGAAACACTGGCCCGCACGGATCTTCCTCCGATTTTTGCGGATGAACCCGGCGTCGTCCTTGATACGGTGGTTGCGGAGCATGAAGCCGATGAACTGACCCGGCTCGCCTTCGCTGATGGCCACCTGCTGGTACCGCGCCGGAAAGAGGCACCTGGACGCCGTCTGCGCTGCCGTATTCATGCGCGTGATGTCAGCCTCGCACTGTCAAAACCAGGCACCAGCAGTATTCTCAACAGTTTTGAAGCCAGCGTGACCACACTGATAGCTGTTGCAACGCCAGGGCATGTGCTGGTCAGACTGATCATTGGCAAAAGCCCTCTGCTGGCACTTATCACCGAACGCTCCAGCCGTGTACTACAATTACAGCCAGGCCAGAGGGTATGGGC
>JBEBBU010000010.1:0-9720 GCA_041158225.1 Pseudomonadota bacterium
AATATGTTGCAGAAGGTCCGCGCTCTCTTGGATGTTTTGTCTCTTTGCTTGACCTTGAAAAAACGATAGCTTCTCTCCTGGATTACCGTCACCAATCCGTAGTTTCAAATACTCCAAGAACACTACGTGGTCTTTGGGATATTACTGATGACTCGGATACAATCACTGGATGGGGAGCTGTATGGCTACATTTTAGCAAGCGTATTGGCGGATTAAATCCTGATCCTTACCTTTATAACTTTGAAGGCCAAAAGCCTCTTGTACCCAATGTGGTGCCTAAGGATACAGAATGGCAGGCCGATCGTGGACTGAATATGTTTCATGGTGCCTGGTGGGGAGAATCGGCAGCCACAGAAGCACTCAAAAAGTCATTACTAAGTTTTCACAATGAACTTGCAAAAAATGAAATGATTTTTAGTCATCAAATGAAAATAAAGGGGGTAGGTCGCGATATTGATAAATATATAGAAGTAAAAAGGTATATTCTTCAGAGAATCATGCTTGCAGACAATCTTGATGGTAGTATTCAGGCATGGAAAAAAAACAAAAGTGATGAAACCAGTAAACGCATGGCCAATGTTGTTATGCAGGTCGAGATACCATTACTTTATGATCTTGACAGGTTGATTCTGGTCTATTGCCTGAATGAGATCCTATGGCTTCTGCGTGAACAGAGTGAAAGCTCTTCACCCGATGTTGCATCGCTTGGATCTGATCAGATCAGGTTATTGAAGGCTACGCTTATCCAATATCTGCAGCATTTCGCCGATGAATCGGCTACGCACGCTGTTGTGCACGGCGTGAAACAGTGGATTGTGCCACTGTAATGCAGGTGGTGCCCCTTTTGTCTATTCTCCATAACTTCGCATAATGTATATTATGTAAAGTACGATAATGGCAAGATCAGGCGGAACCTAATGAACGGGATGTTCCTATGCGGGTGTCATTGAGACCGGCCCTGCCATAGGTACGTACGGTGGTACCATTGGGCGTCAGCGCAGTCAGCATACCGCTTACAAAATGGCTCATCAGGCGCATGGTTGCTGTATTGATGTCATTGAGCTTCGCTGAGGTTTCGCCAAGATGACGCGAGCGTTCGCGATAAAGATTCAGGCGCTCAAGATCTTCGGGCTGAGCAATGCTGGCCAGTGCTTCAAAACTGACGGGATCCACACCAGGCAATAACGCCTGCAGTTCTGCATCTCTTGCATGCATCGCTGCCTGAACCTGCTGCAGGCAGACCAGCTTCTGGCTGGCAATATGAGGCAGTTCACGATAGTTCTTCAGTCTCAGGCTCTCGGCCTCAGCTTCCAGCCAGCCGTACAGCGCTTCCTGAACAGCGACCAGATCCGTCATGCTTTGCTCAAGGTTCTTCATCACACGCCCAGCTCATCCCGCATCAGTTTCTCAGCCACACTCTGGGCATTGACCTGATAAGTGCCCTGCTCTATTGCCTGTTTCAGTTCACTGATACGTTTGCTATTGTCAGGCTCCCGGCCAGCCAGCGCAGCTGTCAGATTGAGTACGCTCAGTTTCGCACTTGAAGTTGCGCTACTGGCATCTGCAGAGGAAGTTTTTTTCACACCTGACGCACGATCAATGGATGATGTGGCGCTAGCCCTACTAATGCCACTTAAGCTATTGATATCCATGATATTGACCTCATTTTTTCTTAAAACAGCTTTTCACTACACTGGGTATAGCGGCACGCTGCAGCAAAGCTTTAGCCTTAAGCTTCTTTTTGAGACTTATAGTATGCTTCAACATCTGACTGGATGGCCTCTGGCACCAGATAGCGGATGGAGCAGTCTGCGGCCAGAGACGACCTTATCATGCTGGATGATATATCAAACTGGGTGACATCGGCAAAGTACAGCAGACCATGATCGGTATGGTGCAAGTGTTCTGGATGATCTGTCCTGTAGCGCCACATGATGTCGCGCAACGCCTCGGGAGGCTCTGCCAGAGCCCCGGGGCGTCTGAGTACAGCGATATGCGCGAGATCCAGAATGCCCTGCCAGCGATGCCATTGAGGCAGCGTTATCCAGGCATCCATCCCCATGATCAGCACCAGTCGTGTTGCCGGAAACGCCTGCTTCAGTTCCTGCAGGGTATCCACCGTATAGGATGGACCCTGGCGCCCTGCTTCTCTTGCATCCAGCACAAATGCAGGAAATCCGGCATCATGAATGGCCTGTTCCAGCATCTTCAGACGAAACTCGAAGGGCGCTACATTCGTCTGTTTGTGAGGCGGACGTGCACTTGGGATAAAACGCAATTCCGTGAGCTTCAGCTGTTCAAGCATTTCAACGGCAGTGCGCATATGCCCGATATGTACCGGATCAAATGTGCCACCATAAATGCCTGTGACAGACTGTTTACTGGCGGATATGTCCATCGCCAAACACGATGAACTTCTGGGAGGTCAGTCCCTCAAGGCCAACTGGGCCACGTGCATGAAGTTTATCAGTACTGATGCCAATTTCTGCTCCCAGACCATATTCATAACCGTCAGCAAAGCGGGTAGATGCATTTACCATGACAGAACTTGAATCAACTTCCCGCATAAAGCGCCTGGCACGGGTGATATTTTCCGTGACAATGGCATCAGTATGCCCCGATCCGTATCGTCGGATATGGACAATAGCCTCATCCATATCAGTGACCACACGAATGGCGATAATAGGCGCCAGATATTCAGTACTCCAGTCAGTTTCATCGGCAGCAAGCATGTCGGGAACATACTGACAGGACTGTGGACATCCCCGCATTTCAACACCCTTTTCCCGATAGATGGCTGCTATCTGCGGCAGGAAACTGGCTGCGACCGATGCAGCAACCAGCAGGGTTTCCATCGCATTGCAGACGCCATAACGATGGGTTTTCGCATTGTCAGCAATACGGATCGCCTTACCCACATCAGCCTGTCCATCGACATAAACATGACAGATGCCATCCAGATGCTTGATGACTGGTATGGTGCTTTCGGCGGCTACCCGCTCAATGAGCGAACGTCCTCCACGTGGAATGATGACATCCACAAGACCACGCATGGAAAGCAGTGCCCCCACTGCTGTCCGGTCTGTTGTCCCGATGAACTGGGCGCCATCGCCTGGCAGGCCCTGGCTTTCGAGGCCATGCATGACTGAGGTCATAATGGCGGCATTGGAATGCAGGGATTCCGAGCCACCACGCAGGATGCAGGCATTACCTGATTTGATGCAGAGTGCAGCAGCATCAACGGTAACATTGGGTCTTGACTCATAAATAATGCCAATAACACCGAGCGGCACCCTCATCCTGCCAACCTGTATGCCACTGGGACGGTAGGCCAGTTCAGAGATACCGCCAACAGGATCAGGAAGGGCAGCAACATCACGCACGCCATCGGCCATCGCACGGATTCTTTTTTCATCCAGCCGCAGCCGGTCAAGCTGCGCATTATCCAGACCACGTGCCTCAGCCGCAGCAAGATCTGACTGGTTGGCTTCGATTAACTGTGCTGAATGCTCAATCAGGTGATCTGCTATGGCTTCAAGTGACTGATTTTTGGCAGCTGTCTCAGCCATTGCCATCTGGGCTGAAGCAGATTTCGCAGCTTCAGCCTGTCGCCTGACATGCTGTTCGATATCCGTCATGGCTTATTTTGCGCCATTCGCAGCTGCTGGCGATTCATCAACCATCCGGTGCGGATCCTTGCCTTCTATGGCCCGGCCCATGCAGCTCATAGTGTAGTCGGTAAGCTTGAGAGCTGCCGACATGGCTTCCTTGGCTGACCCAAACAGTTCCTTGTGCTGTTCAATGGCTGCTGAAGCATCTCCAGCACCAGAGGCCGATACAAACTGGGTATAAGCCTTCAGATATTCCTGCCGCTTGGGATCACCGGGAAAACCTGGCAGGTCTTCACTCAGGTCATGCACGATACAGTCCGCAATTTCTTCAGGGTCAAGATTATAATCCTTAAGGTCTGAATCCTGTGCCATACGGGCCACCAGGGCTGTACGCAGGTCGGTCTGCTCCTTGCTGGCACATGCCGCAAGTGCGCCCAACATCAGGATAAGGATTAGATGAGCTGTTTTATTCATGGTTTCTCTGGCATTGTGGCTTGGTTGTGTAATCGGGTTACAGATGCTCCTGCACCCACTGATAGACACGCTGGGCTTGGGGTATCCCCTCTTCCAGCAGTTGCTCTATTGCCTGGATCCGTGCATCCGCAAAGGCACGGTCCCTGACCATATTGGCATTGACGCGAACATTGAGTGCCGCACTCTTGAGTGCGGCTTCAGCAGCCGCAGCGGCAACACCGGCATCACTCAGTACATTCCGGTTGCCATGGACAGCAGCCGTATGGCTGAAATTGATGACCTGCAGACAGAGTCCTGCGCAGTGCAAAGGAACATCCGTAGCAGCCACCAGTGCCTGCTGGATGTGCCCGCTACGTACAGACTGCTCTTCTTCAGTGCCTTTGGGCATAGCGTAGGCCATCATGACAGCCGCGAATGACTGGACATCCTCTTCCATAGCCGCCATCAGCGACAGCCTCAGGGATTCAGCATCGCCAAGCAGGGAATGGATAGTGTCCTGGGATGTCTCATACCCCTTTTTGCCAAGCGTTAACTGGCAGACCATACTGACAAGGGCTGCGCCCATGCTGCCCATGAGCGCAGCAACGCTGCCACCACCTGGTGTGGCCTGCCTGCTCGCCAGCTCATCCAGAAACTGCTCAATGGTCATATCCTGCATGTGGCACTTTCCCCTGTGCATTTCAGCGTAATCGGTTATTCTAAGTCACCTTACTGTTTTCATCCAGCCAGGCTGTGGAATTTTGCTCATGAAAAAACTTCTCGTACAAATGGATACCGACTCTCATGCCTCCGTTTTTGATACGGTAGTAGCTTATGACGGCGGTGCAGATCATGTACTCCAGTACAGCAGCGTGACGCCAGAAAACGTCAGGCCCCTGATTGAGGGATCCATTTTTACCCGAGCGCCAAGAGACAAACGCAATACCGCCATTTTTGTCGGGGGCAGTGAACTGGACAAGGGACAGGCGCTACTGGATGCAGTGACGGCAGGCTATTTCGCAGATTTTCGCGTATCAGTCATGCTGGACAGCAATGGCTGCAATACAACTGCTGCAGCGGGTGTCGCCAGACTGGCGGGCTCTGGTTCCATCAAGGGTGAAAAAACCGTGGTTCTGGCAGGTACAGGGCCCGTAGGTCAACGAGCGGCTGTCATGCTTGCACAGGAAGGCGCTGGTGAAGTTCTGCTTACCTCACGCCGCTATGGCAATGCAGTGGCTGCCTGCGAGCGCATGAAACAGCGTTTTGGTGTGGATATCATCCCGGTAGAAGCTACTGACTGTGATGCAAGGGCTGAGGTCATCCGTGATGCAGCCATTGTATTCGCCACTGGTGCCGCAGGTGTGCCCCTGCTCGAAGAACACCACTGGTCTGGTCTTGAGAGCCTTAAACTGCTGGCTGATGCCAATGCCACCCCCCCCCTGGGTATAGGAGGAAGTGACATGATGGACCGTGGCAAGGTAAGGCATGGCAAGACAGTATGGGGGGCCATCGGCTTTGGCACCCTCAAGCTTGCACTGCACCGCGCCTGTATCGCTCAGTTATTCACGCGTAATGATCTGGTACTGGATGCCGAAGCCATCTACCGCATGGCCAGAGAAATGCCCTGAGACATTCACTGGCGTCTGGATCACCCCAGACGCCAACTGGTTCCCTCTCCGCCATCTTCAAGCACAACGCCCTGCTCCCTGAGTTCATCCCTGATCTGGTCTGAAACCAGCCAGTTACGCTGATTTCTTGCTTCCAGCCTTGCTGCAATACGGGACTCTATCCAGGCTGCATCCAGCGTGTGGCCAGATTCCTGCGGACCGGCGAGTCCTGTCTGCAGCATGCTTTGTGGATCGGACTGCAACAGTCCAAGCGTATGGCCAAGGCTGCGCAGGATAGCTCCCAGGCGTCGGGTCTCATCTTCCGGCAAGCGCTCATGCCTGCGACGGTTGATGTTCCTTGCCAGATCAAACATGACGGCCATTGCCTCGGGCGTATTGAAGTCATCCTGCATGGCCTGATCAAACTTACGGACATATGGATCATCGCTATCAACGACGCTCTGGCTGTCACTGGCGTGATCTTTCAGCGCTGTGTAGAGCCTTGCAAGAGCAGCCGCTGCCTCGTCAATGTTTTCCTGGCTATAGTTAAGCGGACTGCGATAATGGCTATTCAGAATAAAAAATCTGACGACCTCTGGATGACAGGTCCGCAAAACCTCTCTGAGAGTAAAAAAATTGCCCAGAGACTTGGACATTTTTTCTTCGTTGAGGCGTATGAATCCGTTATGCATCCAGTAATTGACATAAGTTTTGCCGCTGGCAGCCTCAGACTGGGCAATCTCGTTTTCATGATGGGGAAACTGCAGATCCATGCCGCCACCGTGGATATCGAAATGCTCACCCAGACAGCAGGTTGACATGGCAGAACATTCGATGTGCCACCCAGGACGTCCGGCTCCCCATCGGGAGTCCCAGCTTGGTTCTCCTGGCTTTGCATGCTTCCACAGCACAAAATCGAGCGGATCGTGCTTGAATCCATCAACCTCGACACGCTCGCCTGCGCGGAGATCATCAGGATTCTTGCCAGACAGACGGCCATAGTCTGGAAATCGGCTGACCGAAAAATAGACATCACCGTTCTCTGCAGGATAGGCGTATCCCTGATCAACCAGGCGCCCTATCATGGCCAGCATGTCATCAATGGCCTGGGTCGCTTTTGGCTCCATGTCAGGCGCGATGACACCCAATGCCGCCTCATCCTCGTGCATGTCCTGAATGTAGCGCGCAGTCAGGGCATCGGTACTGATGCCCTGCTGCTGGGCTCTGTGAATGATCTTGTCATCAATATCAGTGATATTGCGCACATAGGTGACACGGTAACCCAGATGGCGCAGATAACGCGCGACCATGTCAAATACCACCATGACACGGGCATGTCCAAGATGGCAGTGATCATAGACAGTCATGCCACAGACGTACATGCGTACTTCCCCTGCAACCAGCGGCTGGAAGATCTCCTTCTGGCGGCTGAGGGTATTATAGATTTTCATGATTTTCTCCAGATAGTGCCCTGCAGTACTCCAGCCGTTCCGATAGCTGCCCAGGGCTTAGCATGGCGAATATTCTGGCCAGTTCCGGTCCATCCAGTCGTCCGCTCAGCATGGCGCGAAGTGGCATGAAGAGGCTTTTCCCCTGGTATCCACCCGTTGTTTTGATAGTTTCGATAAAGCTTTTGTAATCTGTGGTGGTGGCAATGGCAGCTGCCACGGCATTGAACCATTCGGGGATGCATTGCCTGATCATGGCTCTGGCATCTTCCTGCATATCGGGTACTGACCGGGTAAGCACATCAAACCAGATCATGGCATCTGCAGGGAAGAGGCAGTTGTAACGGACAATTTCAATAAAATCTTCACGCAAGGATACGGGAAGTTCATGCTGGATGATGGCAGGTAATGCAGTAAAGATAGACTGTGAATCCATCGACTTCATGCAGGAATGCTGCCAGTGCAGCAGGTGCTGCATGTCATGACGGGCGGGTGAATGGCTCAGGTTCGTCATGGAAAAACCGGCCACGAGCGCCTGCCAGTCCAGCAGCCTGTCGTCCTGATAATGGTGACCGATGCGGGCAAGTGCGTTGATGACGGCCAACGGAAAAAATCCGCTTTCCCTCAGTTCGCGAATGCTCTGGCTACCGTTGCGTTTGGACAGCGGCGTACCATCATCACCCAGAATCAGGGCGATATGAGCATACTGAGGCTGGCGTAATGACAGCGCTGACAGCAGCATCAGCTGACGCGGCGTATTGCTGAGATGATCCTCCCCCCTGACCACAAGGTCGACTCCCATCATGGCATCATCAATGGCGTTGGAGAAGAAGAAGGCCGCACTGTCATCCGAGCGCTGGATGACAAAATCACCGATATCCCTGCCATGAAAGATCTGCTCCCCCCTGACCAGATCATCAAACCGGACAATATCATCTGCATCGACCCTGAAGCGATAGCTGGGCTGCTCGCCACGCCCGATCCTGTCCGCAATGTCTTCACGGGACAGATGGCTGCATGTACCGGCGTAACGTGGTGGACGCCCCATGGCCAGCTGTCTCGCCCGCGTCCGCGCCAGCTCGTCAGTGGAACAGAAGCAGGGGTAAGCCCTGTCAGCATGCACAAGCTGTTGCAGACAGTCCCGATAAATGCCGCTTCGCCTTGACTGGACATACTGCTCACCGTCAGGAAACCCAGGACCTTCCTGCCAGGTGATACCCAGCCATTGCAGATCCTCAATAAGCGCATCCACAAACTGGGGCTGGCTTCTCTGAAGATCAGTATCCTCAATCCGCAGTATGAAACGGTTACCTGCCAGGTAGCTGAACAGAGCGGTCCTTGCATTGCCAATGTGCATATACCCTGTAGGGCTGGGCGCGAAGCGTGTTTTTTTTTCCACCATGATCCTGAATGTGAAATGAAACAGTTGTCGGCAGGCGTCATGTACCTGCTTTAAGCAGCAAAGGTTAACTTTTGACTGAATATGCCGCAATAGCGCAGCAACCGTCTTATGACATCAGTGTAAATTGACGCTCGCGGCACAGCACCGTAAACTTGGGCAGTTTGACATGCCCTGCGTATCAGGGTCGGGATCCAGTGAATGAAGTTATTGAGTGGCATACTCTTCTTTCCGCTACTGAGCGCTGTGACCCTTCTGGTCATACCTGCCCGCGATGCAAGATTCAACCAGCGCTGGACTACCGTGACGGCGTTATTGCAGCTGTTGGCTGTCTCCATCGCGGCTTTGGTGTTTGACAGGCATAGCAGTCTGGTTCAGTTTGCTGAAACCAGAATGTGGAATGCCAGCCTTGGCAGCCACTATGCACTCGGTCTGGACGGATTTTCCCTGCTGATGGTCGTACTGACATCACTGCTGTTCCTGCTGTCGCTGGTCGCATCTGATGCGCTACCCAGACAATCCCGTAACTATTACCTTTGCATGCTGCTGCTTGATATGGGGCTTCTGGGCGTTTTCATGGCGCGGGACTGGGCCCTGCTCTATGTTTTCTGGGAGCTGACCCTGGTGCCCCTGTTTTTTCTCATCGATCATTGGGGAGGGCGCCGCAGACATCTTGCCAGCCTCAATTTTGTAGTCTACACCATGGGCGGCGCTGTCTTCATACTGACAGCACTGCTGATGATCTATACTCATTCACCTGTTCATTCAACGCTCATGGACAGTATGGAGGTCAGTGCCCAGGCTCTGGATACCCGGCAGCAGGTCGTTATCCTGCTACTTTTCCTTGTAGGCTTTGGCGTCAAGCTTCCCGTGTTTCCACTGCATGGATGGTTGCCGCTGGCCCATGTCGAGGCTCCCGCTTCTGTCAGTATCCTGCTATCCGGCATCATGCTGAAAATGGGGGCTTACGGGCTGCTCAGAATCTATGCCATGCTGCCTGATGCCGTTATTCTGTGTCAGCCGTTGCTGGCAGGACTTTCTGTTTTCGGTGTACTTTACGGTGCCCTGCTTGCCTGGCGCCAGAGTGATTTCAAATCCCAGATTGCTTATGGCTCCATCAGCCACATGGGCTGGGTCATGCTTGGCCTTACCATGCTCACCCCCCTGTCCATTTCCGGCGCATGGTTGCAAATGATCGCGCA
>JBEBBU010000011.1:0-6300 GCA_041158225.1 Pseudomonadota bacterium
AATTCCACCCTCGGTCAGGCGGGCTGGATCCAGCAGATCCAGCAGGGTCGCCTCATCCAGATCGGTCAACTCTCTGGCAACATCAATCACCGGACGCTGGGTCCTGTAAGCTGTTTTTGCAATCTCAGCCGCTTTTGCATAACCAATAATCGGATTGAGCGCCGTCACCAGTATGGGATTACGGCTGAGCGCCCTGCCTAGCTGGTCTTCCCTGACGGTAAAACCCTGTACGGCCTTGTCAGCCAGCAGTCTTGACGCATTCGCCAGCAATTCGATGCTCTGCAGAAGATTATAGGCAATCAGCGGCAGCATGACATTCAGCTGGAAACTTCCAGACTGTCCGGCAATGGCTATTGTGGCATCATTGCCCATGATCTGGGCCGCGACCATGGCGACCGCTTCAGGAATCACCGGATTAACCTTGCCTGGCATGATGGAACTGCCAGGCTGTAGCGCGGGCAGTTCAATTTCCCCAAGCCCAGCCAGAGGCCCTGAGTTCATCCAGCGCAGATCATTGGCAATCTTCATCAGACTGACGGCCAGCGTCCTGAGTCCACCAGACACCTCCACGGCGGTATCCTGGGTACTCAGGCTCTCGAAAAAACACGGCGCAGGCCGGAAATCAACACCTGTAAGAAGACTGAGTTCCCGACAGAAGGCAGCACTGAAATCCGGATCAGCATTGATGCCGGTTCCCACCGCCGTGCCTCCCTGGGCAAGACGGGTGAGGCGGGTCAGACTGTTTTCCAGCCTGGCTCTGGCATTGATGATCTGCTGACGCCATCCCGCAAGTTCCTGGGACATGGTCACCGGCATGGCATCCATCAGGTGGGTTCTGCCTGTCTTGACGATACCTGCCAGTGAACGTTCCTTTTCTCCAAGTATCTGCTCAAGATGCAGGAGTGCGGGCAGCAGATCATGATGGATGGCCAGCGCAGCACTCAGATGAATGGCGGTAGGTATCACATCATTGCTGCTCTGCCCCATATTCACATGATCATTGGCCCCCACTGGACGACCGAGGCGCTGGGTCGCCAGCGAGGCAATCACCTCATTGGCGTTCATATTGGAACTGGTGCCTGATCCTGTCTGGAAAACATCCACCGGAAAATGCGACAGGTAATGGCCCATCGCTATATCACCGGCAGCCAGGGTAATCGCGTCCGCCATATCATCAGGCAGATGTCCAAGCTGTGCATTGGCTACCGCTGCACAGCGCTTGATGAGGCCAAGTGCACGCAGAAAACGCTCAGGCATTCTGAGGCCGCTGATCGGAAAATTGAGGATGGCCCGCTGGGTCTGGGCACCATAGAGTGCATCCGCGGGGACCTGCATGGCCCCCATACTGTCAGATTCTGTCCGCATGTTCATTTATGCCTCGGGTTCATAATCCAGGCTGGGAGCCAGCCACCTTTCTGCCATGGCCACAGACCAACCCTTGCGTTGTGCAAAATCTTCGATCTGGTCACGGCCAATCCTGCCCACATTGAAATATCGGGCTGACGGATGGGAGAAATACCAGCCGCTGACAGAACTGGCGGGATGCATGGCAAAGCTCTCGGTCAGATGGACATCCGCCAGTTGCGTAGCCTCCAGCAACGCAAAAAGCGTTGTCTTTTCAGTATGATCGGGACAGGCAGGGTAACCCGGCGCCGGGCGGATACCCTGATAGGCCTCATCAATCAGTTCATCATGACTGAGTGATTCCGTGCTGTCGTATCCCCAGAACTCACGCCGCACACGCAGATGCAGACACTCGGCAAAAGCTTCGGCAAGCCTGTCAGCCAGTGCCTTGAGCATGATGCCACTGTAATCATCGTGGTCTGCTGCAAAGCGGTCCAGATGCTTCTCGATACCATGCCCAGCGCTCACGACAAAAGCCCCCAGATAGTCACTGATACCGCTACCCGCTGGCGCCACAAAATCGGCAAGGGAATAATTGGGCTGGGCATCCGGTTTCTGCTGCTGCTGTCTGAGATGATGCAGCAGCATGGGCGGCTGCTCACGCCCGGCATCAGGCCAGACACGGATATCATCACCTGCCGACTCAGCAGCAAAAAATCCGATGACAGCCCGCGGCCTGAGCCAGCGCTCACGGATAATCTGGGTCAGCATACGCTGCGCATCCGCGAACAGTGTCGTGGCCTCCTTGCCCACGACCTCATCTTCGAGGATGCGCGGGTAGCTGCCTGCCAGTTCCCATGCATGGAAAAAAGGTGACCAGTCGATGTAGCCGGCAATTTCTTCCAGATCATAATTATCGAAGACACGCAGGCCGGTAAACGCAGGCTGGGGCGGTACATAATGCTCCCAGTCAATATGCATGGCATTACGGCGTGCCTGTTCAAAGGAAAGCAGGCGTCCCCGCGCGCGCCTTCCTGCATGGTTCTTCCTGACCTCCGTGTATTCATGACGCAGCCGGCTCACATAGTCGTCAGCAAGATCTTCGCTCAGCAGGCTGCTGGCAACACCCACAGCACGGGAAGCATCCGTCACATAGACTGTCGCGGCGCCAGTATAGTTGGGTTCAATCTTGACCGCGGTATGGACACGGGAGGTGGTGGCACCCCCAATCATGAGAGGAATAGTGAATCCCTGACGTTCCATTTCCCGGGCCACATGCACCATCTCGTCGAGTGATGGCGTAATCAGGCCAGACAGGCCAATCAGGTCAACCTGATGATCGCGGGCTGCCTGCAGGATGGTTTCTGCCGGTACCATGACACCAAGATCCACCACCTCAAAACCATTACACTGCAGCACAACACCCACGATATTCTTGCCAATGTCGTGAACATCGCCCTTGACGGTCGCCATCAATATCCTGCCAGCACTGTGCTGGGCACCACCCTCCGCTTTTTCCGCTTCCATCCAGGGCATCAGGTAGGCCACCGCTTTTTTCATGACTCTGGCTGACTTGACCACCTGCGGCAGAAACATCTTGCCGGCGCCGAACAGGTCACCCACCACGTTCATGCCAGCCATCAGCGGCCCTTCAATCACATGTAGTGGCCGTTCACAGTTCAGACGGGCGGCCTCGGTATCCTCTTCAATGAATTCATCAATACCCTTGACCAGCGCATGTTCCAGACGTTTTTCCACTGGCCATTCGCGCCAGGCCAGATCCAGCTTGCGCTCCTGGGCACCACCACTGCTGCGGAAGCTTTCGGCCAGCGCCAGCAGTTTTTCAGTAGCATCCTCTGTACGATAGAGAATGACATCTTCAATGGCATCACGCAGTTCAGCAGGAACATCCTCATAAATGGCCAGCTGTCCGGCATTGACGATGCCCATGTCCATGCCAGCCTGGATGGCATGATAGAGAAACACGGCGTGGATGGACTCACGGACGGTATCATTGCCACGGAATGAAAAAGAAACATTGGAAACGCCGCCAGAAATCATGGCGTGCGGCAATTCCGACTTGATCCTGGCAACCGCCTCGATGAAATCGAGACCGTAACGGTTGTGCTCATCAATACCTGTCGCCACGGCGAAAATATTGGGATCAAAAATGATGTCTTCCGCCGGAAATCCGTGTTTTACCAGCAGATGGTAGGCTCTGGCGCAGATATCGACCTTGCGCTCAAGCGTATCTGCCTGCCCGGTTTCATCAAAGGCCATGACGATCACGGCAGCACCATAACGCCGGACCAGTGCCGCCTGTTCCAGGAATCGTTCCTCACCTTCCTTGAGTGAGATGGAGTTGACGATGCCCTTGCCCTGCAGGCACTTGAGGCCAGCCTCGAGAATATCCCAGCGCGAGGAATCCAGCATGACCGGTACTCTGGAAATATCAGGCTCCGAGGCAATCAGATGGAGAAATCTCACCATGGCGGCCTGGGACTCAAGCATGCCTTCATCCATATTGATGTCGATCACCTGGGCGCCGTTGACGACCTGCTGCCTCGCCACATCCAGCGCCTCCTCGTAACGCTCCTCACGGATAAGACGCCGGAACATGGCGGAACCGGTCACATTGGTTCTTTCGCCGATATTGATGAACAGGCTGGCAGGGGTGATGTTCAGGGGTTCGAGCCCCGCCAGGCGGCAGGCAGGTTCAATGTCAGGAACACGTCGTGGCGCAAACGACTGGACGGCATCGTGGATGGCACGGATATGGGCTGGCGTGGTACCGCAACAGCCACCAATGATATTGAGGAAACCTTCTTCCGCCCAGGATGCGATTTCCCGCGCCATGGCTTCAGGCGACTCATCATATTCGCCAAACTCATTGGGCAACCCGGCATTGGGGTGCGCTGACACGCAGGTATCCGCAATTCTGGAAAGTTCGGCGACATAGGGCCGCAACTGCTTGGCCCCCAACGCACAGTTGAGACCAATGGATATCGGTTTCACATGTCTGAGCGAGTTCCAGAACGCTTCGGTTGTCTGTCCTGAGAGGGTACGACCCGAGGCATCGGTGATAGTGCCGGAAATCATGACTGGCATGCGGAAACCCTGCCGCTCGAACAGCGCTTCCACCGCAAATACGGCAGCCTTGGCATTTAGGGTATCAAAAATGGTTTCGATCATGAGGATATCGGCACCGCCATCCACCAGCGCCTGTGCTGATTCCATATAGGCTTCGACCAGTTCATCGAAACTGACATTACGGAAGCCTGGATCATTGACATCAGGTGATATGGTGGCTGTCCGGCTGGTAGGCCCCAGAACACCTGCCACAAATCTGGGCCGGTCTGGTGTCTGCCGGGTCATGGCATCGGCAAGATCACGCGCCAGCCTGGCCGAGGCCCGATTGAGCTCCACCACCAGATCTTCCATGCCATAGTCAGCAAGACTGATACGGTTGGCATTGAAGGTATTGGTTTCCAGGATATCACTGCCGGCCACCAGATAGGCCTGCTGGATTTCCTGGATGACATCGGGACGGGTCAGCGTCAGCAGGTCGTTATTGCCCTTCAGGTCACGTGGCCAGTCACTGAAGCGTTGACCACGATAATCTGCTTCCTGAAGCCTGTATCCCTGTATCATGGTACCCATGGCGCCATCCAGAAAAAGGATACGCTGGGCAAGGGCATTTTCGAGCTGCCTGGTGCGCTCTGAGATAGCAAAAGTCATAAGGATCTGCGGGTCTGTAGGATGATAGGTAACATTCTAGTGGAGTCGTGACTACTTATAAACCTGTGGCTGCCAACTGCCGGGATACGGTACCTTGCCTTGAAGCGGCAAGGCGAGGAAAATGCAGGCCTTGGGTTCAAAGGAGAACAAGCATATGCGCCTATCATTCAGGATTTTATCGCTTCTGGCCGCCCCGCTGTTTTTTTCGGGAACGGTCTCTGCCGACATCGCTCTAAAGGATGCGAGTGAAATTGTCGGTACCTGGCAGCTTGAAGCAGTTTCCGCCGGCCTTACCAAGGCGAGAATTGCCGAAAACCGCACATGGGAGTTCAGGTCGGATGGTATTATCGTCACCTCAGGCTATAACCGTCATCTCAAGGGCGACGACAGGCACGAATGGAAATACAACGTGACCAATGGAAAAATCTATTCGGACAATCCAGGCCGCCCAGGCAGCCCGCTTGAGTATGTCGTCTACGAGAAAACCAGCGACAAGCTTATTCTCAAGGGTGGTATCGAAGGTTTCTATTTTTTCAAAAAACCATAATAAGCAATATCATCATTACAGGAAGGACAGACCCAGATGAAAGATCTTTTCAGTTTTAACGAAGTCGACAAAAGAATGTGGATGGGCATAGGCGCTGTTGTCGCCGTCATGGTACTGCTGCTCTCCATTTTCACCACAACATCCGCCTTCTACTATTTTGAGCGTCTGGCCATTGCCATCGTCGAGATGTTCATTCCAGGCTACATCATCACCAAGCTGTTTGCAGACAAGCTGGAGTTTACCGAATATCCTTCCATCGACAAGTTTCTGGTTTCACTGTTTTTCTCGATTTCAACAGTGCAGACCCTGTATTTCTTCCTTGAGCGCATGCGTTTCGAAGGTCTGAATACTGATGAGGGTGTCAACAGCAACAAACTGGTCATCTTTGTGGTTTTCCTGGTGATTGGCTCTGCAGTTGGCCTCAGGATTTACCTCAACAAGCGCAAAGCTCTTGACGCAGACGCCGACGATCAGGCATCCTGACAGTCATGATATGTCCCGGTCTCGATTTGAGACCGGGGTCCAGCCAGGGTTCGAGATGATGGATCAGGATCATACCGGGAGTCAGAAGCCCGGACTCAGACAGATTGTTGGCAGCGTACTGGCTGCAGGTCTGGGTGTGCAGAGTGAAAAAAACCGGCACAGGGATTTTCAGCACGGTTCTGCCAGAG
>JBEBBU010000012.1:0-6203 GCA_041158225.1 Pseudomonadota bacterium
CAGATAGCAGGCATTGATCTGGTGCGGGTCGGGGAAAATGATTTCTATGTCCTGGAAGACAATCTGCGCACGCCTTCAGGTGTATCCTATATGCTGGAAAACCGCAGAACCATGATGCGCCTGTTTCCAGACCTGTTTGCTAGGCATGCCGTCGAACCAGTTGAACATTATCCGCAGATGCTGCTGGATACCCTCAGGGAATCGGCACCCGCAGATGTCGCAGACCCGGTGATTGTGGTTCTCACCCCGGGTGCCTGCAACAGCGCCTATTTCGAGCATGCTTTCCTTGCAAGCCAGATGGCTGTGGAACTGGTGGAAGGCGAGGATCTGTTTGTAGACCAGCACAAGGTCTATATGCATACCACCGAAGGCCCGCAACAGGTGCACGTCATTTACCGTCGGGTCGATGATGATTTTCTGGATCCACTCGCCTTCCGTCCCGACTCGGTTATCGGTGTTCCTGGTCTGTTCGAGGCCTATCGCCGGGGCAATGTGGCGTTGGCCAATGGTGTAGGCACCGGTGTGGCCGATGACAAATCCACCTATCTCCATGTCCCTGACATGATCCGCTTTTATCTGGGTGAAGAACCCATTCTTTCCAATGTACCTACCTGGCGCCTTGGCAAAGCGGATGATCTCCGCTATGTGCTGGAGCATCTTCCTGAACTGGTCGTCAAAGAAGTTCAGGGATCAGGTGGTTACGGTATGCTGGTGGGCCCCACCAGCAGCAGTGCCGAAATTGAGGATTATCGCCGGCGTATCCTTGCAGATCCGGGGCAGTTTATTGCCCAGCCTACGCTGGCACTGTCCGCATGCCCGACCCTGGTTGAGGCCGGGGTGGCGCCCCGCCATGTTGACCTGAGACCCTTTGTGCTCTCTGGCCGCGAAATTCGTTTGGTCCCGGGTGGTCTCACCCGGGTGGCTCTCAAACAGGGATCACTGGTCGTTAACTCATCACAGGGTGGCGGCACCAAGGATACCTGGGTAATGGAGGATTGATCCATGTTGTCACGTACCGCGGAAAACCTGTACTGGATGGCTCGCCACATCGAGCGCGCCGAAAACACTGCCCGCATTCTGGATGTGGCACAGCGGTCATCGCTGCTGCCACTGGATATGGAGGGCACGGAAGCTTACCTCTGGTATGCACCACTGAATATCACGGGTTGTGCTGCAGCCTATGAACAGCAGTATGGCCTGGCGCGTGCGGAAGCCGTCACGCGCTATATGGCGCTGGACCCAGAGAACCCTTCCAGTATCTACAACTGCCTGCGCCAGGCCAGAGAGAATGCACGATCCGTGCGTGGCGCCATTACTTCTGAAATGTGGGAAGTGATCAACTCCACCTGGCTCGAAGTCCGCAGATGGTCACTCAGCATGACGGAAACCAGCTATCCCGACTTTTTTGAGTGGGTCAAGGAACGGTCACACCTGTTTCGCGGCGTTACCATGGGCACGATCATCAAGGATGTGGCCCTGAGTTTCATCCATCTGGGGACTTTCCTTGAACGGGCCGACAATACCGCCAGAATACTGGATGTCAAATACCATATTCTTCTGCCAAGTGTGGCTGATGTAGGCGGCGCTGCCGATTATTACCAGTGGGGTTCGCTACTGAAATCAGTGAGCGCATTTGAGGCCTACCGCAAAATCTATCGCGATGTCATTTCGCCACAGCGTGTTGCCGAACTGTTCATTCTCCGCGAAGACATGCCGAGATCGCTCCATGCCTGCCTGAATGAGGTTGAAACTGCACTTTCCATCATCAACAGCCACTCTGGCAGGGAATGCAGGCGACTTACCGGAGAAATCCATGCGGATCTGCATTTTGGCAGGATCGACGACGTATTCTCGCAGGGATTGCATGAATACCTCAGCCGTTTCCTGAACCAGATTGACCTGCTGGGACAGGAAGTGCGGCGTGCCTATATGTCGCGTGAAATCCATTCAGGCCACACCGACCTGCGTCGGGTCGCCTGACTGGCCATGAACCCTGAATAAAGCCATGACTTACTGTATCGCTCTCAAACTTAACGCCGGCCTTGTGTTCGCGTCTGATTCGCGAACCAATGCCGGTGTTGACCAGATTGCCAGTTTCAGGAAGATGCGCACCTTCGTCAATGCCGGGGATCGTGCCATTGTCATCCTGAGTTCCGGCAATCTGTCCGTCACCCAGAACGCCATCAACCTGCTGGAACAGCAGGGACGCAGTTCTGAAAAACGCAACATCTGGAATGTAGAGTCCATGTTTGATGTCGCCCAGATTCTGGGCGAATGCCTGCGCACGGTTCGCGACCATGATGGTGTATTCCTGGCGCAAAGCAACGTCGATGCCAGCGCCAATTTCATTGTGGGTGGCCAGATTCGCGGCGAGCGCATGCGTCTTTTTCTGGTCTATGCCGAAGGTAATTTCATTGAGGCTGGAGAGGAAACGCCGTTTTTCCAGATTGGTGAAACCAAATATGGCAAGCCCATTCTGGACCGTGTGATTCGTCCTGAGACACTGCCTCAGGAAGCGATCAAATGTGTGCTGGTGTCTTTTGACTCGACCATGCGCAGCAACCTGTCAGTAGGCCTGCCCATTGATCTGGCCTGTTATAACGAATCACGGCTTATGCTGGATCTGGAACAGCATATTACCCACGACGATCCCTATTTTTCCCAGATCAGCAAACGCTGGGGGGACGGTCTCCGCACCCTGTTTGCATCCCTGCCCAGTCCGGAGTGGCTCCATGAGCCACCTCCGCCGGGTACCTGATGCCATGTATACAAGCAGATACAGTCAAAGAGGCCCGATTATTCCATGACCATTCGCGTCGCTCTTCATCATCAGTCGCGCTACCGTTTTGACCGCCCGGTAGTGGCAAGTCCGCATGAAGTGCGGCTTCGACCTGCCGTACACTGCAGAACACCGGTATCAGGCTATTCCCTGAAAATCAGTCCTGCAAAACATTTCATTCACTGGCAGCAGGATGCCTACGGTAACTTCGTCGCCCGTATCACCTTCCCCGATCCCACTGAAGCCATTGATATTACGGTGGATCTTGTCGCAGACATGACTGTTGTCAATCCTTTCGACTTTTTTGTTGATGACTGGGCTGAACACTATCCCTTTGTCTATCCTGAACAGCAGGCGATTGAACTGGCACCCTACATGCACAAGATCCCTCCGGGGCCCTTGCTGACCGCATGGCTGGATGAGTTCCGGCGTGAAATCCCTGCAGATATCCTGACGACCCATCTTCTGGTCAGACTCAATCAGCATGTGCACCGGCATGTTTCTTACCTGATCCGCATGGAACCTGGTGTTCAGGGCAGTGAAGAAACACTGGCCAAAGGTTCCGGATCCTGTCGCGATAGCGCCTGGCTGCTGGTACAGGCTTTGCGTCATCTGGGTCTGGCTGCCAGGTTTGTCTCTGGCTATCTCATTCAGCTGGCTGCAGATGAAAAACCACTGGATGGGCCTGCCGGTCCGGATAGCGATTTTACTGACCTGCATGCATGGTGTGAGGCATTTATCCCTGGAGCCGGGTGGATAGGCATTGATGCAACATCCGGCCTGCTTGCCGGAGAAGGCCACATACCCCTGGCAGTGGCCGCTTCGCCCAATTCAGCGGCTCCGGTTATCGGCATGACGAGTATCTGCGAATCCGTGCTTGACGTCAGTATGAGCGTGAGTCGTATTCACGAAGATCCCCGTGTGACCCGTCCCTATTCAGAAAGTCAGTGGAAAGCCATTGAGCAGTTAGCCAGCCACGTGGATACCGAGCTGCAGGCTGAAGATGTGCGTCTGACCCAGGGAGGGGAGCCTACCTTCATTTCCATGGATGATATGGATGGTGATGAATGGAATACGGCTGCGCTGGGACCTGACAAATGGCAGCTGGCCAACCAGCTGGTCAGGCGACTGCAGAAGCGCTTTGCATCTGGCAGTGTGCTGCATAACGGCCAGGGTAAATGGTATCCCGGAGAGCCTTTGCCACGCTGGGCACTGAATGTCTACTGGCGCAGGGACGGAGAAGCTGTCTGGACCGATCCGAAACTGCTCAATGCAGAAACGACTGCCTTGCCAAAAGAGGATGTGCTTCCAGCGTTTGGCAGGCACCTCCTGCAACAGCTGGGCCTGCATCCTTCCTGCCTCATCGAAGCCTATGAAGACCCATGGCGGGCACTTGATGAGGAGAGTCGCAGACCTCTCAATCTGGATCTTCACGAGATTGATCTCAAAGATGCGAGACAGCGCGCCATGCTGGCCCAGCAGATGCGTAGCGAAGGACTTGCTGAGGTGGTCGGTCTGGTGCTGCCTCTGAAAGCGGTGGATGAAGGCAGCCAGATCCGATGGTATTCCAGCCGCTGGCCGCTCAGGCATGACAGGCTTTACCTGATTCCCGGACAATCTCCCCTTGGCCTTCGCCTGCCTTTAAGCAGTCTGCCGTGGGTCGCCCCTGAAGATGTTGAAACCGAACAGCCAAGAGACCCTTTTGATCCGAGGGAAGCCATTGCCTCGCGAGCCGGATCACCATCGAAAACGCCGCCCGCTGAACCCGCGGCGACACCGCAAGCCAGAGAGGTCATTCATACCGCACTTGCGCTGGAAGTCAGAGAAGGACGGCTACATGTATTTCTTCCGCCACTGACAAGACTGGAGCACTGGCTGGCCTTGCTTCATGCCATCGAAGCAACAGCCTCTGCACTGAATCTGACCTTATGTCTGGAAGGCTACCCACCACCTCACGATCCGCGTCTGCTCTCCCTTTCGGTGACACCAGACCCTGGCGTCATTGAGGTCAATATTCATCCTTCCGCTGACTGGCCGACGCTGGCAGAGCGCACACAGGCCCTTTATGAAGAAGCGCGCCAGACCCGCCTGATTACTGAAAAGTTCATGCTGGATGGGCGCCATACGGGTACCGGAGGCGGCAACCACATTACCCTCGGAGGGGCTACGGCAGCTGACAGTCCCTTCCTCAGAAGACCTGACATGCTGCAGAGCCTCATTCTTTACTGGCAGCATCATCCTTCCCTTTCCTATCTGTTCTCTGGACGCTTCATTGGTCCGACGAGTCAGGCGCCCCGTGTGGATGAAGCCAGGGATGATAATCTTTACGAACTGGAAATTGCCTTCCAGCAACTGGCAGGCAAGCTGCAACCCGGTGAAATCAGTGAGCAGCCCTGGCTGGTAGACCGGGTATTACGAAACCTGCTCATTGACATGACAGGCAATACCCATCGTGCCGAGTTCTGTATTGACAAGCTCTACGCACCCGCGAGCAGCACCGGGCGGCTTGGCCTGCTTGAGCTCAGGGCCTTTGAAATGCCACCCCATTACCGCATGAGCCTTATTCAGGCATTGCTGTTGCGCACTCTGGTGGCAAGATTCTGGAAACGTCCTTACACCGGTAGCCCCATTTATTGGGATACCGCCCTGCATGACCGTTTCATGCTGCCCCACTTCATTGAAGCAGACCTTCAGGATGTGGTGAGGGATTTGCGTCAGGCTGGTTATGACTTTGATCTGGCCTGGTTCGCACCTTTCATTGAGTTCCGTTTCCCGCACTACGGTACCGTGGTGCACGATGGCGTCCAGCTTGAATTGAGACAGGCCATTGAGCCTTGGCATGTTCTTGGCGAGGAAGTCAGTCAGGGAGGAACCGCCCGCTATGTGGACTCATCGGTGGAACGTCTGCAGGTCAAAGTTACCGGCATGACCCAGCATCGTCATCGCGTACTTTGCAATAACAGACCACTGCCGCTTCATCCCACCGGCATACCGGGTGAGTTTGTCGCCGGCGTGCGCTTCAAGGCCTGGGCACCACCATCAGCGCTGCATCCGACGATTGGGGTTCATGCGCCACTTGTCTTTGACCTTTACGACGGCTGGAATGCCCGTTCACTGGGTGGCTGTACCTATCACATCAGTCATCCTGGGGGGCGCAACTATCAAAGTCTTCCCGTCAATGCCAATGAAGCTGAAGCCAGACGGCGTGCACGGTTCTGGGATCATGGACATGGTCAGGGAACCCTGAATGTCAGGGAAGAGCCCGTCAATCCCCGTTTCCCCATGACGCTGGATCTGCGTCGCCAACCTTTTTGATGCCCTAGATGGAGCCCCTTATGCTATGTTCGACCGACAAGCCACGCTGCGGCGACAAGAAAAACTCCGGTTTTTTTGAGGAATACCTCCCACGTCTGCTTGCGGAGCG
>JBEBBU010000013.1:0-6551 GCA_041158225.1 Pseudomonadota bacterium
TTCTTCGCCAGGGAACTGAAATGATGTATCGGTGCGTCGATCAGTTACAGGAGGAGGCCGGTATATCACCGATCTGTGAATTACTTGAGGTCAGCCGCTCAGGCTATTACGCGTCAAGGAAGCGCCAGAGTGCGCCTGCAAAGGCGTGCCCTATCACTGTACGTGCCGATGCCATTTTCCGGGCCTCTGAGCGTACGTATGGCAGTCGTCGCATCCAAGCTGCCCTGAAGGATCAAGGAGTAGTAGAGGTAGGCATGAAATCCCTCATGGCTGCATGGACAGAGGAACGCATACGATCGATCATCTGAACTGACACCTCTGCATCTTCATGGATCACGTTACAGACCGTGCTGATTTCGCCATCGCTGAAATCAAACTCGAATTTGGCCAGATACAATCTGTAGTTGGCTCTGGTCAGGTAGAGCATGACCGCCTCACGCCTGTCTTCCGGTACCAGGAAGGGCGCATAGGCCACCACGCCAAATCTTTGCCGGACGTCATCAATATCAAAAATGGTGCGACAAAGTACGACCCGGGCAACCACGCGCATGGTGACCCGCCAGTGTCTCTCCTCTTCCAGAGTCTTGACGCTGTAACGCCAGTCCAGTTCATCCAGATAGCCGAGAACCTTGGCCAGCAATGCGCCGCTGGCATCGTCATGTAACGGCACTGGCATCGTATTGGCAGATTCTGTAGATTCTGTCTGGCTACTCATGCGCTCTCCTCCACTTCGGTCTCTGATGGCTTCTCATCACGCTGCCGATAGGTGTCAAAAGCGGCTTCAGGGCTGAGATCACCAAAAGCCACCGCCAGCATTCCCGGATAGGCATCGTTGAGATTAAAGTGCGCTGCGGTTTCCAGGCTTTCAATCATAGGCTGACTCAGATAACTGCCGTCTACAACCACCGTTGCCACGGAGCGAATCTCGCCATCATCAAGATCCATCTCGATCTTGCCAAGATAGCGGGTGTAATTGACTCTCGTCAGATAGCCAGCCACGGCCAGGCGTTTGTCCTCCGGAATGAAAATGGGGGCGTAGACATAAACACCAAAGCGCTCGTTGTCATCATCAGCATCAAAACTGCAGCGGAACTGGCCATTGGGCAAGGTCACGGAAGCACCAAACATCACAATGCCTTGACGCTCGCTGACCTCGTAATGCCACTGATCGTGATCCAGATATTGCCGGACTGCATCGGCAATGGGGGTAGTCATGGATATGTTTTCTGTATTCATCGGGCCTCCAGTTAAAGTTGCCCTGGCTTCGCTGGCCTTCGCCATGTCCCCAGGTAGCCCGTAAGATACGACCACATCACGACACAACAGGTCGTCATGCAACAATAAGACACAAAATAATTGACGCATATTGTTGATACAGGACATGTATGCAGCATTTGCAGCAACCCGTTCCCTGAGCGTGTCAGATACGCCCAACAGCGGTACCTGTATGTCAGACGTACTGGTTCATTTTCCTGATCTGCTCGATGATGACATGGCGCAACGCATCAGGCGCCATCACCCTGATCTCATAGCCTTTCTCACGAATCCAGGCCGTCAGCTGATGGGTGTAAGCCACTCTGGCGGTTATGCGCGACCATCCCTCGGCATCAGGCGGATCAATCATCTGATCCGTGGACAACGGGGTCTCCTTGAGACTGAAGGTCAATGAGGGCTGGGCCAGGATTTCGAGATCGATATAGGGCATGGACGGATCCATGAAATACCCAAATCCTTTACTTTCATCAATGAAGGCCTGCAGACTGAAGCCCGGTGGTACCTCACGCGCATCCAGCAAGACTTCAGCTTCGGTCATACGGCTCAGAACCAGTTCTTTGACCTTATTGCCATGCTCAGGATCAGCATCTGTCCAGACCAGATACAGCAATGGATCACGATACACCAGCCCCAGAGGATTGACGGTATAAGGCTTTGGCACATCAGGATGTTTTCTTGTGAAGGTTTTCAGCCTCAACTGCCTTCCCAGTTGCAGCGCCTTGTAGACATTGGTCTCCACCGCTTCGAGAATCACGGGGCGCAGCAGCGGCAATGCCTTATTGACGATAGCAACGGAATCACACCAGCGTTGTGCCGCAGGTGCCTTATCCATGGCATAACGGGCACGCGCAAAATAATGATCAATGTTCTGGAAAACGGTCTCAGGCAGAAGATCGCGCAGATATTTTTCGGCCAGAGAAAATGCCAGGGCAGCATCAGGATCCATATTATGCAGTTCCAGCACGGGCGCCGTTTTTCTCATATACCACCAGCGTCCCAGATGCCTGAGTTTTTCCTCGGCTTCATCATCATATTCCTCCTGATGCTCTGGTGCACACTCCCGCATCTCTTTCCCAATGTAATAACACAGTCCAAGTTCCTGCATGCTGCTGATGGCATCCTGCAGATCCTTCTGGACCTGGCGCTTGCTCACTGCGTATCCCTGTTCTTGCAGCGCCTCACGGATTGCAGCGGTCGAAGCACTGCGGGGCGCACGTGGTATGAGGCTGAGCATTAACAGCCTGCGTTCGAATACTGTCGTCATTCACTTTTCTCCATATGCAAAACCTGTTGCCACCAGGCATCCATGCGCGCATCAGCACAGCCCGAACTGGAAGTATGCTCACTCCGGGTGCTGGAGGCCAGCACACTCGAAGAGGTGCTCGGTAACCAGCACTGATGAACACACTCGCATGGATTCTGGCGATGACAACGACATACGACGACACGATATGTCGTCCTGAGACGCTAATATGTGATGCCGCCAGCCCCGACTGGCCAGTCATGTCAGGGCCAGACAGGCAATGTCGCCTGCTGGAGATAGTGACTGGAACCCGAAAGTGAAAACATAATTAAACAGTGATGTTATAGTGTTTACTTGTACCCCTCTCCCGGTTAAAATATTCTGGCGATACGGGAAATGGCCGGCGATGTCAGGGTAAATCGCCGCCCGACCGGTGCATCCATCATCAGAAAGGGGGTTAACCATGAACAGCTACCTTTGCATACAGAAAATCATCAACATGCTGCCTGAATATCAGGGCCCGCATGCCATTCACAGCGGCCTGAGCGTGAGCCAGATCCTGCCGCGTCTCCATCTGGAAAATGACCATGCCAGCATACGTCGCATCCAGCGCTATATGCTCAAAATCGAGCACACCTACCCCGGCAATCTGGTGATTACATCGGTGAATCGTGCCCATCATTACAGTTGGCGGGGCAAGAAACCCCACGTTGCTGCAACGCATGACAGCCACATAGCACTGGGACTGCTGATGCTGCAGCACCAGCAGACTCCATTGCCCAAAGCCCTGCGTCTGGCACTGGATGAACAGCAGTATCAGCATCAACTGGCAGCACCGGCCAGACACAACGACCAGCAGGACTATCGTCACTGGCTGGACAAGGTGCGCAGACTACCTGACAGCAGTCCGCTGCTGCCAGCTCCCGTTCATCCTGATATTGAACTTGCAGTAGAATCCGCCATCCTGAAGAACAGGACGCTTTCCATCCTGTGTCCAAAGCATCCTGACTGGCTGAAGGTGCATACAGTAGGGCTGGTTCACAAGGGACCGCGCATCTATCTGACTGCTGTCGAAAACCATAGCGGCAAGATCATGCACTTCTGCATGCATCAGCTGCAGCATGCCCAGCTTGAACAGGAGCCCTGCCGCCCATCGCCGGTTTCGATTGACACGCTGATCCAGCGTGGGGAGTACGACGAGTTGCCACATGTGGCACATGATGACCAGGTATTGCCCCTAGATCTTCAGGTCAGCACCGAATACTTCAAAATGATGACTGAGATGCCTTTAAGCCTGGATCAGACCGTGGAGGCCATGCCTGATGGCGGCTATCGTGTCAGGGCCAGCATGAAAGACAGTGCCAATCTGCGTGAATGGCTGCTGTCCCATGCGAGGGATATCAATGTGATCAGCCCTGCCAGCATACGCGACAGTATCCGTGACAATCTGCAGCAGGCACTGCTAGCCTACGCTGCCTGAAAAACGGTCAAGAACAAAACCGTCCTGTATGACATCCGCGCATCATTACCTGTAAACTTGCTGCCATCATCAGAGCGTCCCGCCCCAGCCATCCGCTGCGGACGCTCTGCCACCCCAAGATATTGCCGCCATGACCCTCACCGCGCCAGCTTCATGACCTTACCCACAGCCCCTATCGCAAACAGTTACAGTCTGCAGGAAATCAGCAGCCACACTGGCCTTTCCGAACGGACCCTGCGGTTTTACATGCAGAAATCCTTGCTGCCCTCACCGGGGCGCACGGGTGCCGGCACCCGTTATCCGGAAGACATCCTTCACCGGGCACTGGTCATCTGCAAGATGAAAGAAGAGGATGCCTCACTGTCGGAGATTGAGCAGCGGCTGAACACACTGTCAGGTGAACAGTTAAAAGCCGAAGCGCAGGCCTACCTGCAGGCACGTGTGGAGCAGCGCCAGACTGCCCCTCCCCTGCCCCGACCGGTGACAGCCGGTATCCACCCCAAATTCCTTATGGGCAATGCCCAGACCTGGCAGCATTATCAGCATCCCGATGCTGCATGGTTTGAACTGCAGGTCAGAGATCCCTCACCTGATCTGGAGCCACGCCGGATTCATAACGCCATACGGCAACTGGGTCTGCCCGAGCATCTCCCGGCAGGTCAGGGCATTCTCCTCCTGACCGCCGATGATGTCATGTACCGCCAGTTACAAACCGTAAGGTCTCTGTTTTCGGAAGCCGGTGGCGAGAACTTTCTGGGGGGCATCAGCCTGATGCGCGCCGATGCGAAACTGGCTGCAATACTGGGGGAAAACGGCCCCCTGTCCCGCCGCCATGAAAATGAACTGGTGGACTATATTGAAAACCAGTATCCCGCATGGGCGGTCCGCGGTGTCATCCACAAGCGGCAGCTTAACGATAACTGGTTCTCGCGCTGGCATGTCGACATGGCAACCTTCGTTGCCTCCCTGGCAGGCTGGGAAGATCTCTGCGCCACGAGGGGTCTTGCGGAACAGGCCGTGCCTCTGCAGAGCGCCTATCTGGCCAACGCCCTGCTGCTCTATGGGCTTTATACACAATCCAGATATTATGAACAGCATGACCTGTTTCATGAAGAAACCCGCGGCTGCCTGTTTGACTTCTGCGCCACTAAAACAGACATCCTTGTAAAACTGGAAAACGCCAATCTATGCCCGACCTGCCAAACCGGACTGGAAAATCTTGGCATGGACACTGCGCCAGTCGAGGCCATGCTGGATATTATCCGTCATCTGGGAACGAGAACTATCAGGCAGCCATAGGCCAGGCATCACCAGCCTTACCAACCGCAATCATGGCATCCCGCATGGCCTTGATATAACGGACATCCAGCCATTCCTGCGAGCCATGCTGACAGAAATAGCCCGTGCTGATATTGGTGCACTCAGGGATCAGGCCAATGTAATGTCTGACATCCGTCGAACCACCACGCTGGTAAGGTTTAAGCACATAAGGTTGCAGTCTGACCGAGAGGGCGTCACAGCAATTTCTGGCAAAATCATCCGAACAGCCCCTCTGCCCCCCAAAGTGGGTAATCACGTCACTGGTGCCAGGCCGGTCAAAACTGACGGCGCGCCTGAACTGCCTGAGCCAGGATGCCTGATGTTCCACCATCCAACGTGACCCGAGACAGCCAATCTCCTCCCCCAGATGGAACAGATAGGTGCCCGGCACCTGGGCCGCCACCATTTCCAGAAGCAGCCATACCCCAGCACCATCGTCAGCACCGAGGCATTCACCATCGGTAGTCACCAGACTGTCTGGAAACTCACCCGCCACCACAGCCTGACAGCCAGCGCTGGCATGCACCGTATCCAGATGACAGCAATACAGCGTATCACCTGCATTTCCTACCGTCACTGCGAATGCCATGACGCGATCAGCTGCATCCATGAACGGACTGGCATCATCAGGCAGCCATCGTCTGACCTGATCCAGCCACAGTTCCGGATACAGGCTGGGTCTTTTCAGGCTGAGCATATCGGCAAGTTCCATGGTGTACCTCCTTCAATATCAAGAGGCGTCATCATGGCGGCAACACACGACAAACAATGTCGCCAGAATGCCAATAATATCGGCAACTCAGTCGCAGAAGACATGGTGGTAGCCTATGGAAACCAGAGAAAAAGCCGTCGCAGTCACATCAGGCAAGCCCAAGGAAGACGAGATGGGATGGTTCCCTGCCCTGCTGGTCATACTTCTGTGCTTACTGCTCATCGCGTGTGTCGTCGGGCCTCCTGTCTACGGCCTGTACTGGCTTTATAGCCTACCGGACGGCGCCATCACCCAGTTCATCAGTGAGCTGTTTCAGACCGTCTGTCTATATCTGGTCACCGCAGTCATCGCCATAGCCACTGCTGCCCTGGCCATCACGGCAGCTGGTCTGGCCTTATGGCTGGTGTGTGCAGTGGTGATACTTGTTTGGGGCCTCATCGTCATGGCCCTGCGTGTGGTCTTTGCGTACTTCGTGTTCGTGTACTATGCCGCCGCCGTGTGTCTGGGATGCCTGATCGTGA
>JBEBBU010000014.1:0-3772 GCA_041158225.1 Pseudomonadota bacterium
AGGCATGCATCGGTCAGCAACTGATCTCAGTCATCCGGCGGATGACCGCTTTCCAGTATCCTGCGGAACACCCGGCAAGCATCGTCATCACTTTTGTAGACACGCCTGGTGTTTTCGTCATTGACCCACGCCAATACCAGAACCCTGCTGTGCGCATGGTAAGGCGCCCTCCTGTTTTTCAATGCAAATGCATTACCAGAATCTGGCCGGCCGGCCTTCAAGCCCCCCACACCTGTACCATCACGTCCTCGTGCATCACCTCGCAGTGGCGGATCTTTTGTTCCCAGCTGATCTCAGGCTGGCGGTTGAAAATCAGCAGGTGCGCATCATCCGCGCCCCAGCGCCTGGCATAGTCCACCACCTGGGGCAGGCCTTCGGCCAGGATACTGTCCCATGAGCCACGCTGGATCTTCAGTTCCAGCACGATACGCTGCACCTGGCCCCAGTATCCCTGGGCTTCATCCACTGCCCATTCGATGGCAAGATCAGTACGGCGCATGCCAAGACCATATTCGCGGTGAATACGCCCGCCGCCATTGATGATGCGCTGAAGATAGGCCTGCAGGATCAGCTGTGGTGCAGCCTCACGGTAATCGAAACGCTCAACCCAGATCTCTGAGTGTTCCCGGAAAAACTGCTGGAAGGACGCAAGCAATTTCGGCATATTGATACGCCGCTCAGCGGTCAGATAGGGAGCCTGTACCATCGCCAGACCATCCTGGCAGTTACTGGACAGTGTGCGCGGAATCACCTCCTGATAGATACGGTTGCTGATGCTGAGCCAGGGCTTGCGCCGGATCAGACCCAGATCCTCCACATACTGCAGGTCATCATCCTGCAACCGGGTGTTCTGGCCTTCCGCTTCCAGCAGGGAAGCGATGACACGATGGACGCGCGGTTCCTTGAGCTTGTCGGTCAACTGGTCCAGATGCGTGGCCCGGCTCTGGATCAGCACCTCCCGCGCCGCATGGTAGTGTTCCAGCGTCACGCTGATGCTGCGGTCACGCAGGGCCTGGTGACGCCAGGTCAGTTCATGCGCCAGCGCATTCACCAGCCAGGGCTGACCCCAGGTATCCAGCCATAACTCCGGGAAAATCGCAGGATCAAAGGGCTGCCCGGTCGCCTCAGTATGCTGTAGCCATAGTGCCTGACACTCGTCTTGCGTGAAATTGCCCAGCGTCAGCGATTCCGCCTTGATATTGAAAGCAGAACCCCCGGTAATGATGCCTTCCTGGCTGGTCTGGATACGGTAGTCCTTCACATCACGCACGCCGCAGAGAATCACTGACTGCGGAAAGGCCTCGGGACGCTGCGCATACCCGGCGCGTAACTGGCGCAGCAGCGATACCAGCGTATCGCCCACCAAAGCATCCACCTCGTCCAGCAGCAGGATTACCGGTTTAGCCGAGGCCGAAGACCAGATCCTCAGCAGAGTACGCAGTACATCATCAGGACCTGTATTTTTCCAGATGCTCCGACGCCAGTCATGCAGACGTGTCTCGCCCAGATAATCCTCTGCCGCATCGGCAATGATATGAGTGATACTGCGCATGGCTCTAGCCACATCATGTCGTGCCGTCTGCACACCCTCGATATTGGCATAGACAGCCGCATAGCGGCCGCTGGCATTGAGATACTTCATCAATGCCAGCAGCGCTGTGGTCTTGCCGGTCTGGCGTGGCGCATGCAGGATGAAATAGCACTCATCTACTATCAATTCTTCAATATCCTGATAATGGATACGCGCCAGCGGATCCAGCATGTAGTGCTTACCGCTCACACTGGGTCCTGCGGTGTTGAATTTCAGCCCGTTGATGGGTGGCCCTGGGGGATGGGTGACGGTATCGTACACTTCTGAATCTCCTGAAAGAATCATGCATCTGCGCGCATGACTCGGCACTCATACGTTCAGTGAAGTATAGCCGCATATGGCCATGTTCAATGCAGCAGTCACATTGAGACAGTACGCACACATGAATCTGCGCTCTCCCTGAACGGCTTTGCCATCATGCGCCAATCAGCATTGATGACATCACCCGAAGCAGAGATTGCCAGGGAAAATGGCATTACCAAAGCGGAAGCTATGCGCTGTGCCTTTGCCCTGCTGTCCGTAGCCGAGGAGTAGAAAAAGTTTGGCCGCAGTCTTGGCATCATCAGCCAGAAGGATGGCGATCACACCGAAGTTTATGGCAGGATTCTGGGAGTCTGACCGGTCATGAATCAGCAGCGAGTAACCCCAATACGGCAACTGAATGCCGGAACCATCTAGGGCAATGCCTTCACAATGGGCCTCAGCACCTGATCCATGCTGACCAGCCAGCCGATGATCAACTGGCTTGGCAGCACTTCACGGTAGGTGCGGTTGCTGATGGACAGACGGGCGTTCAACACGACTATGTGAACGCCCACCGTTACCCTAAAACATCATCACATACACATCGACATACCTGTATCCCAGACTTTACCAACAGTACAAACCCCAAAATTGACATTCTGGGTCATGATACTGCCTTTGTCATTACTGACTCTTACTTGATACGGGAAGCCTCCAGCCGCAACTGAACCCGCCACAGGCCAGGTAACCAGACCAGTCTCAGCGTTGATGACCATGCCGGAAGGACCGCCCGAAAGACTGAATGTCAGACTGCCACCTGCCGTATCGGTAGCGCTCACCTGATAGGTATAGGTTTCTCCTGCCCGGCCAGTCAGCACGGGTGACGAGGTAATAGTTATCGTGCTTGAAAGATCCTGACATGATCCTGACCAGGCATCCCAGTCAAACTTCCAGCCCTTGCCTGCCGGACACTCAAGTACCATATTGACGGTCTGTGTAGCATATCCGCCTTTACCCTCCGTAACCGTTACCGTGTACGGGAAAGAAAGTGGCTCATTCACATAGCCGCCAAATAATGCCTCAGGCCAGCTGGAGGTCACCAGACCTGATCTGGGATCGATCGACATTTCATAGCCTGGCTGCAATGACAGGCTGAACGTGAGTGGATCACCATCGTCATCCGTTGCCGCCACCTGATAGCTGTAGGGCTGACCAAGTACAGCCTGGGTAACGGATGGCATGGAGGTGATGACGGGGTCACGATTACCAAGTGCTTTGTAGCCTTTGGGGCCGCCCTTGAAGCTGGCCGCAATGCTATGACAGCGATCACATCCGACAAACTCACCGGCCTTCCATTTCGCCGTCCTGCCCCCTTTCACCGTGAACTCGAGATCCACTGGTGTTTTTGACAGGCGGGTACCCTTGTGGTCGGCACCATGACAGGCCGCACACTGATCTTCACCTGCCCGACCTGGGTGACGATAGACATTGTCATGCCAGCCACCATAGGTCGAACCGTCCGAGATAGGGGTAGTATCAGCCGCGGCCTGACTCCACCAGTTCGGATCATTCACAGGATGCATCCCATGAGGCCCGCCCAGCAGACCGGAATCCGCAGGCAATCCGTCAACGGCCTGCATGTGAACGCCTGCATCCAGATTTTCCAGCTTGTCAAACGCATCTTTGGTATGACAGACATTACATTCCAGTATGGTGCCGGCATAACCCTGCAACTGCATGGCAGCCAGATTATCATTAGCTTTGGGATCTTTATTAGGCCAGATTTCATGTGCACCACCATGACAGGCGCCACAGGCAAGATTGGCGTGTGCGTCCTGCCCTTTGCGGAACAGTGGCTTGCTAAGGGTAAGGATGCTGTTACGGGTACTCCAGTCTGCATCCAGCCAGTTAGAGTAAAACACCGGAGTTTTATCAGCC
>JBEBBU010000015.1:0-7557 GCA_041158225.1 Pseudomonadota bacterium
GACTGGATCATGTACCCCTGCATAGGACAGCAGGCTATTGGCATAGGGGCGCCGGAAAATATCTGCAGAGTAGTAAGCTTTGCCCAGTGATCCAGAAAAACCCATGCCACCTACCATGGTACTGACCGGAAAGCCGACAGGGGTTGAACCTATATCGATCCTGAACCGGTCAGAAGCATAGCCCACCGCCAGACTTGCCCCCATGGCCTGCTGGCGGGATGATGCAGGCAGTTGTGATGCGCCTGCACATTCGGGACCTGAGTTCCAGGCTCCCGGTATGCAGAGGGCGCGAATGGTGCCGAAGGCCTGAACATCATCAAAGCGTGACAGTGGCAGATCTCCGGCAAACACCGCTGAAAAATCCGATTGCACAAAGTAGTGACCATCATAGCCATCGTCCATGCGAATGATATTCGGCGCGTCAAGGTTCAGTATCTGTGAGATGCCCGGTGCTCCGGAAAGCTGACGGAAATCCAGGCCACTGCTGAGGTGCGGGAAGCGTCTGCGTTCAATATCCTCACGCAGTTCCATGGCACTGGTCTGTTCCTCCAGCACGGCCTCTGAAGATGGTAGTTTCTGCCCGGCTGCCTCAAACTGCCTGAGATCCTGTAAAGCAAGCTGATAGTCCCTGAGTCTGTTACTGGCTTTTGCCATGGCAAGGTAGTATTCAGGCGCGTCGGATGGTTGGGCTCTGATAGCAGCCAGCAGCTTTCTGGCGCGCTCATCCTGGCCCATAAGGGTAAGAAGATGTACCAGATCAAGCCGTTCTTCTTGATGGGTGGCTGGGATTTCTTTATCCAGCCGCTGTGCAAGTTCAAGCCCCTGCGATGACTGCCCGGTTTTCCAGAGTGCCTCGGCCAGCCCCAGCTTGAGTTCTATATCTTCCGGATACTGTCTGCTCATGGTGCTATAAAGCGCGAGAGCCTGATCATGGTGTTCTTCGAGCAGTAGTATGTGGGCAAGCGTGGCGCTCAGGCTGCGATCATTGGGTGTCTGTATAAGTGCCTGTTCAAGTTCAGCAATGGCCTGATCGGTCTGCTTTTTTTTTCGCAGCGCCCATGCCTGTTGTACGATAAGCCGGCTATGCAAAGATTGCAGTGTCTCACGCTGTGACGTATTCAGATCCTGGCGGGCGTCCAGCTGGTTCAGGTTGGCTCGTACTGCCGGGAGATCCTGGGTTTTCAGCAGAAGCCCGGTCAGGCGTAGCTGGTCACTGGCATCCGCCGGATGTCTGCCGTGCACCAGAACTCTGGCGAGGCGGATGGCCTGTCCAGTTTCTCCCATATCGCTGTAGGCAGTAATACAGCGCCAGCTCATGTCATCATCGATATGTTCATCACACAACGCGTGCACTTTACGCAGCGACTGGCTGTGTTGCCCGTGGCTGGCTGATACCGTCTGCTGCAGGTCAAGTAGCAGACTGGCATGCTGGTAAAGATCATGACTGGCAGCGGTTCTTTCCGTAGCGGGTATGGTATCCAGCACAGCCAGACTGGCTGCAGGATCATCGGCTTTGGCATAGAGATAAAGTGCGAAAGCATACTGTACTTCGGCTGCCGTTGGAGACAGACTGAACCGGGTTTTGCCGCGGTCTGCCGCACCGGAAAAGAGATCCAGCGCCGCCAGATCGTAGCGTAACCAGCCGGAGGCTGGTGCAAGCTGTATGGCGGATTCCAGCAGTTTCATGGCGTCTGCGGTTTGTGCATGGTGCACCATACGGTCAGCTTCATGTCGTACCGTATCAATCCAGATATCGCGCACACTTTCAGCCGCCGGTCTCTGTACGAGATAATGCTGTCCCCAGGCGATGGCTTCGCTGTGTTGTCCGCTCAGATCAAGCGCCTGCATAAAGCCCTGGGCGGCGCGCTCAACGCCAGGTTTTTTTGCCATGACAGACCTGAATAGCGCTATGGCTTCAGGATAGCGTTTTTCATCCAGCATGATACGCCCCAGGGCAAGTGGATATTCCATATCATCCGGATCAAGCTGCATGGCTGCCTGCAGGTTTTTCTCCGCCTGATCAGTCTGGCCTGCCTGCATGGCGGTTTCTGCAGCATGTGCCAGCAGATTGCCTTGATGGATACGCGCCTCCCGGGCCATACGGATTCGTTCTTCATCTGACAGGACAAGACCGGTGAGTTTTGCTCCAGGAAATCTGCTTTCATAGGTCTGAAACAGTGTTTCGTTGGCGGGCGTACGCTCCAGACGGTTGAGTGCGCGGCTGTAAGCATCCCGAAGCTGTAAAAGATCAATGTCAGGTTGTGAGGCAAGTCGGGCCATGGTTTCCAGTCCCTGCCTGAGAGTAGGCTCGTTTCTGCTCTGGATCACAGCGATTTCCAGCAGGGGGCGCGCATCATCAGGCATGGTGCTGGCCAGTGTTTTCAGGCCTTCGATGGCTTCATGCTGCCGCTCAGGTATGCTGCCAAGGAGTGAATAGTAGATGAGGCCGCTATTGCCCTGGCGATGCCCTTGCGGAAACAGTTCGTTGAGCAGGGGCAGCATGCGTGGGCGTTCGCGATAGGCTTCACTGCTGAGAAACATCGCGGTGGCCAGTTTTTGCCTGTCGACCGTGTCCAGTCGTATGGCATCGGCCAGTTCGAGTGTGGCTGCTTGGCCAGGATGGCTGGCTTCAAGTGCCCTGAGCAGGCGGCTGGCATCTTCCATGCGATGCTGGCGCAGAGCCACAAGACCTTGCCAGCTCTGCACTTCGCCGCTGTCTGGCGCCAGTTGTTGCGCTTTTTTCAGTGCATCCAGCGCCAGGTCATCCCTTTTCCGGGCGATCCAGATTCTTGCAGAGTCCAGCAACTGCCGTAGTTCCCTGTTGCCAGCGACTCCCGTTTCAGCACCGATAACAGCAGGGGATGTGTATACAGCCAGTAGCACCACCAGCATGAATATCATGGGGGGCAAGCTGTCATCCATGACGTCTTGAGGCGACCATCAAATTCGAAACTGAAGCGTTTTTCATCAAAACCAAGACCGAACAGCATCAGGGCTGAATCATAATAGCCTGGCTTCTCTCCGGGGGGTATGGTCTGAAGCCTGTTACGCTGTCGGCTGGCGGCTTCTGCAGCTCCCGAGGACTCCAGAAACGGAAGCAGGGCAGCGGAAAATCCAGGGGGGCCTGTGTTATCCGTCCGGCCGCTCAGCGTGTCCACAGATTCGGGCGGATGATCATGCTGAACAAGCCAGGCCTTCATTCCTCCCAGGCTGGCCAGCAATCCTGCTCGGGCGGGATCATGGAGCGAGGTCATGCCGGCCCAGAGATACACCCGGATGGCGTCATAGCTGCCCCTACCGCCCGTTTGGGTATCGTTGCTGAATCCTTTCGCGCTGGTATAGAGTAGCCAGTCGCTTGCATAACCATGCAGTGTGGCCGTCATCAGCTTTTTCGATGATTCCAGTACCTGTGACCAGCGTGGATCTTCAGCGTATAGGGCAAGATAGGTCATGAGCGGAAGGGGAGCATAACTGGGGTTGAGGCGCCATGTGGTGGCATTCTCGACAAAGCCCCATCTCCCTGGCAGAAGTGTCAGACCAAGGCCAGAGATATAGCTGACTTCCGAGTTGAGGATATGGCTGGCAAGGGCCTGTCCCGTTCTGCTGAAGCGTGGTTCATGCCAGATGCGTCCTGCTTCAATCAGCGTGTAGCTGAGCCAGATATCAGCGTCACTGGCGCTATTTTCATCAAGTACCGTATTTTTCCTGATGCCGGTGTTGGCCCACTCCCACGCAGGCAGTTCCTCAGCCAGTCCCCTTTGTACAAGATGGGTGTCAGTCCAGGCCAGAATTTCATCAAACAGTTGCCGGTCATTGGCAATCAGGCTGAAAAACAGGGCATAGGCCTGCCCCTCGGAGGTGGTGTGCTGCAGAGGGTGGTTGTAATCAATCACCTTGCCTGAAGGGGCAATAAAACGTGCTCTGAAATCATGGAATGCCGGCCATTCAGGCAGGCAGCCCTGATTGGCGGGTGGTGACGTGCTGAGTCCTGTCACCAGAAGGATGGCGGCGGTGAGAAGGATGGCACCTGTCCTGATGGTGTATGACATATCTGCCGGCTTCGCTGCTGGTCAGCCTGTGCCAAGGCGTCTGTGGCGTAACCGCTGCACCGAGGCATAAAGATAGAACGCAATGACGAGACCTGATCCAAGACCAGACAGGGCCATCAGTACCGGATGCCGGGTTAGATGAAACCCCAGCCACATCCAGACCGGCAGTTCACCAGCATAGTAATGAGGACCTACTTCGTAGGTCTGTACCGAGCCACGCCTGAAAATGGCAACATCATCTTCGACAAAGCGCATGGCTGATCTGTCAGTGAAGGTGAGGAGTGCCCGTTCAGCCTCCTCGTCACTATTCGCTTCGAAGCTGATCACACTGCGGCCTTTGTCAATGGGTGACTCAAATCCGGTCAGGGCTGCCAATGTACCTTCAGTCCTGAAACTGTTGGCGCCTATATAACGCAGTTTCTGCCTGAAAGTATCCAGATCGGTAAACTGGAATACCCGGTTCCACTCAAAATCCTGTCCGAAAGTACGGGCTTCGTCGTCAAAACTGGCTGGTACATAAGCGGCCCATTGCCTGATGAGTGGATGGGTGCTGGTGGTACTGATCACCAGCAGGTCTTTCCCTCTGAGATTGTCTGCAGAATCGCCAAACTGGATACCAAAGCGCAGTGCGGGAACGCCGGTGGACAGCCCCATTTCTGAAAGCATGACCAGTGCTGCCTTTATATCCATGGCTGATGGCTGGCCAGGCAATACGATCTGGGTTTCGGCAAGGTCAGCCAGACGCGTAAAAGGAAAGCCACTTCTGGAAAACGAACCCAGATCTGGCATGATGGCATAGTGGTAAAATCCACGGAAATCCAGCGTTGAATCAGCGTCAATACTGGCAAAAAAACTGTCTACTGAACTGGTCATGCACCAGCCCTGCCGGTAGTCACTGCTGAAAAACTTCATTTCCAGCGTGTTGTCTGCGCCAAGCTGGAATGCCGGGATGCGCAGCGATTCAGGGACGACATGATCGTTGGCCATCATCTGGACGCGCTGTGTCAGCGATGCCTCGTCGCTGGAGCGTTTCAGACGCATGGCTTTGAGCAGATTGCCGTTGGTATACAGAGAGAGAAAGGACTGTTCTTCGGTGATGGGGGGGGTATACCGGTAATTCAGGTCAAGTCTGATATCGCTGTGTTGCCATAGCAGCAGGTCGGGGGGCATGCGGAAATCAATGCGTATGGGAGGCGGATTGCTGCCGCTGACCTGTAGTTCAGCTGCATTCCTGACCAGGTCTCCAAGTCTGGTCACATGTTCGGTTGAAACCCAGTGGGGCGAATCATAGGGTTGTCTTGCGGGGGGAAGCGCCGGCTTTGTGACGCTAGCCACAGCGCCACTGAGTATGCCATTACCAAGCACCAGGGCTGAAGCGGCTGTTTCAGCTTCTTCTGTTGTTTTGCCCATGATGACCAGATATTTGATGTCAGGGTGGTCAGGGTGCTGGGTTATCAGGATGGTGGGTGCTGCCACCGGTGCCAGCGCCAGTGGTTCGGGCAGATGGTCGTTGCTCAGCAGAAGTATGGCATGCTGTTCGGGCAACGGCCCGTAGGAAACGCTATAGTTCAGCCTGCGCTTGCCAGCCTGTGTGCCAAACCATGAGGCCAGAATGCCTGCCGCCCGCACCAGATGGGTGTCAGGTGGTTCCTGGAAATGGAATGGCAGGGGCATTCTCTGGTTGGAACGGTTATCCAGAAAGGGTGTGGGAAACAGCGCCAGATCGTTCGGCAGCTGGATATGTCGCGTCCAGAGCTGCAGTTCGCTCAGGTTGCTGACATTGACCCACAGGCTGCTGTGCATGGGATCTTCACAGTCGCGGGTATAGTGTCCTACCAGCTGGAATCTGAGATTGTTGGAACTGACCAGGAAGCGTGGATCCAGTTCGATTTCCTGAGTCTGGACTTTACCCGCCTTGTCTCTGGGAAGATCAATGACAGCAATCACTTCCTGATTGAGATAGATCTTGATATGTGAAAGCTCGGGAATCAGGGCAGGTGATGCGGTATAGCGTATCCTGAGCAGGGCCCGATGAATGACTTCGTCAGAACGGACGCCAAACCAGAGTGATTCTCCATCTTCGGTGCCTGTCAGCAACAGCGGGTGACCAGCACCAATGTCGCGGAGCGTAAGTGTTTCATCGGCAGCGGCCGGTACTGTCAGCTTGACCGGTTCTGACGTCGCCAGGATCCGTGATTTGATACTTGAGGATACTGGATCTGCCGGATGGGCCAATGGAGCCTGCAGGAGCAACGCCATGCTAATGAGGACGGACATGAAACTGCAGGGGAAGCGCATAGAGAACCTTGGCAGATGCAGAGGCAATTTCGTATAAATTTGGCCGGAAGTGGCAATATAGCATGAAATGCACGGGAAGAAATGGCGCCTGCAACCGTGCTGATGATGCGTACGGTTTGGGAATACTTCCCTGTCCATGAGGTCTCTTTCACGGGTAAGCTTATGCTGGGGAGTTTGTGGTGACAGACATGACAGGGGGAGGTATGGCCATGATCAGGCGCTGGCCATGGGCGGTTGCTGGATGGAGTCTGGAAGCCAGGCTCAATCTGTCCATTGCGCTCATCATGCTGCTGATCATCAGTCTTGGCTTTGTCTGGACGCTGCGCGATGTGCGCAGCTCCGTCCGTGAGGAGGCAAACGCCAGCGTGGCGCTTGCACTTGCGCTGATTGACGCTATCCCAGCATCGGTTGACCGTCACCCTGCCGCGATACAGACATGGATTGATCAGATCTCTCATCTTGAAAAGATACGCCACCTGCGTATATCGGTGAGTGGCGATGAAAACGCTCACTATCCCATGGGTAGCAGTCATCCCGGTACCCAAGACAGTCTGGTACCCGCCTGGTTTCGTTGGGCCGTCATTTCGGATCCGGTGATGGTCATCAGGGAAATCGTCATATCTCCTGGTGACAGTGTCACTATCCATGTCGAGTCCAGTGCCGAGGATGAAATTCGTGAGGCCTGGGATGAGGCTATGGGGGGGCTTGGACTGCACTTTCTGCTGGCGATATCCATTTACTGTGCGGTTCACTGGATTGTAGGTCGGGCCTTGCGTCCCGTTGCCGGTATTGTGCAGGGGCTCACGGCCATTGAGAACGGTGACTATGACATCAGATTGCCGTTATTCGGGCTGCCTGAGCTTGACCGGATTGCTCAGGGTATCAACCATATGTCCTCCACTCTAGGGCGCACCCGGGATGAAAACCGTGCCTTGACCCTGCAGCGGCTCACCATCCAGGAAGATGAAAGGCGCAGTATGGCGCATGAGATTCATGACGAGTTTGGCCAGAATCTGACCGCCATCAAGATGATGAATGGCATGATCCTGGAAAATCCTGCTGCTGCTGTCAGACTCGCCAGTGAGATACAGCAGTTGTGTGACCGGCTGTTTACCGTGGTGAGGTCGGTAACGCGTCGCCTGCGTCCGATGATACTGGATGATCTGGGTCTGTATGCTGCACTGCAGGATCTGCTGGCACACTGGCAGAC
>JBEBBU010000016.1:0-5234 GCA_041158225.1 Pseudomonadota bacterium
GTTTCCGTCGCCTGGGTGATGCGACCAGGCTACCTGAGGTCAGGTTACCCTCTACCGTAAGGCGTGAACCGACACTTTCCGAGTCCATTCTGGGGCAGGGGCAGATGGACGCGCCGGTAGCCCATGCTGCAGCGGTTGCCGATGGCCCGCTTGGCGTCATGGTCAGTCAGGTGGCGGGCAAGTATGGCCTGGATGCGGCACTGCTGCATGCCGTGATTCATGTGGAGTCGGCTTACAATCCGGCGGCGGTTTCCGGAAAAGGCGCTGCCGGGCTGATGCAGCTGATGCCGGCAACGGCCGACCGCTATGGTGTGCGCAACCGTTTTGATCTCTGGGAAAATCTGGATGGTGGCGCCCATTATCTGCATGACCTGATGCGCATGTTTGACCAGCGCATGCCGCTGGTACTGGCAGCTTACAACGCTGGTGAACAGACGGTCATCCGCAATGGCTACCAGATTCCTCCCATCAGCGAAACGCGTGATTATGTCAACCGGGTCATGCAGCGCTACTACGATGTGGCTGGCAGAGTCAGCCTCAGATGACATCAATCCCGAACTCTGCCAGCAGTCCGGTCAGGGCCATCAGAGGCAGACCAATCAGTGCCGTGGGATCCTCGCTTTCCATGCGCTCAAACAGGGCAATACCCAGGCTTTCACATTTGAAGGATCCAGCACAGTCAAGAGGCTGCTCGCGACTGATGTAGCGCTCAACCTGCTGGCGTTGTAGTCTGCGCAACTTGACGCGCGTGCCAATCATGGCGCTACGGCTGATGCCATGGCTGCTGTCGTGCACACAGACAGCGGTATAGAACTCGAGCCATTTGCCTGAAGCCATCATGAGTTGAGCCACGGCGCTTGCATGATCGCCGGGCTTGCCAAGCAGCAGATCACCCTGTAGCCCTACCTGATCCGATCCTATGACCAGATATCCCGGGTAGTCGCTGTCAAGTGCATGTGCCTTGGCCTTCGCCAGACGCATGGCAAGCGCCCGTGGATCCTCGGCCGTCATGGGGGCTTCGCTGATGCGCGGACTGGCCGAGGTAAAAACCAGGCCAAGGCGTGCCATGAGCGCGCGCCGGTAGGGTGATGTTGAGGCAAGAAGCAACGGTCTGGCAGGATTGACAGGCTGCATGGGGCATGTCCTTTTTTGACAGGTGAACAATTTTACCGTTATTATTCCACGAATATGTCCAGTCATCTTCCCGAACGGTTCGACCCTGTCGATTTTGCCGAGAAACAGCGCACGCTTGCAGGAGACCTGCCTGTCAGGCTGCTGGATCGTGTGCGTGATGCTCTCCATCAGGTCGATGGTGCTGTCAGCATTGATCTCTCTCTTGACCGTCAGCATCATGTGCCTCACATTCAGGGGCGTTTGCGCGTGCGACTGGTGCTGGCCTGCCAGATATGCCTTGAACCCATGCCGCTGGAACTCGATCTCGGGGTTGCACTGGGCGTGGTACAGACGCTTGAGCAGGCAGACCGGTTGCCCGAGGGTGTCGAGCCTCTGATGCCTGATGAAGATGGTATGGTGACTCTGCTGGATATGGTGCAGGATGAAATACTGCTGGCACTTCCCGTCATTCCGCAGCATGAGCGCTGCGGTACTTCAGAGGACGTGCCTGAACCTGAAGTCCCTGTGCGCAGACGTCAGGATAATCCTTTTGCTGTGCTGGCTGCACTTAAAAAGTGACGCACGGCCCGGTATGACGTTATAATGGGCGTTTAACCTGTTTTCAGTGAATCCAAATAGTTTTCTAAGGAACCATCATGGCTGTACAACAAAACCGTAAGTCCCGTTCACGCCGCGACATGCGCCGTTCTCACGACGCTCTTACAGGGCGCGCACTTTCCGTTGATGCCCAGACCGGCGAGACGCACCTGCGTCATCATGTGACTCCGGATGGCTTCTATCGTGGTCGCCAGATCATCGTCAAGGCACAGGACGCGGATTCTGACGAGTAATCGTCGATTCCGCATTGATCTGGATGCATGTCTCAGACATCCGGCGCCCTGGGCGCTGAACCATCGGGGTTCAAAGCATGAGTCGCGCTAGCGATATGACACTGATTGCACTTGACGCCATGGGCGGGGATCACGGACCTTCCGTTATTGTGCCTGCAGCCATCGACAGTCTGGAAAAAAATCCACGTCTTTCGCTGATACTTGTTGGTGATGAAAAGGTGCTTGCCACCTTCATCAGTGCTGGCGTCCAGCAGAAGTATGGTGCACGTCTGAGCATTCATCATGCCTCCGAAAAAGTCGAGATGCATGAACTGCCTTCCAAGGCGCTGCGCAACAAGAAAGATTCATCCATGCGCGTTGCCATCAATCTGGTCAAGGAAAAACGGGCCGATGCCTGTGTCAGTGCCGGTAATACCGGCGCTCTGATGGCCATAGCCCGCTTTGTCCTGAAGACCATTCCCGGCATTGACCGCCCTGCCATTATCGGCGTGGTGCCATCATCGCGCGGCTATACGCATGTGCTTGATCTGGGGGCCAATGTGGACTCGTCAGCGGAGCATCTGCTGCAGTTTGCCGTGATGGGATCGGAACTGGTCAGGGCCATTCATGATATCGAGCATCCAACGGTTGGATTGCTGAATATCGGTGAAGAGGAAATCAAGGGTAACGAGCAGGTCAAGCAGGCTTCGAAACTGCTCCATGAATCGCCTCTCAACTTTGTGGGTTATGTCGAAGGCAATGACATGTTCCTCGGAACCGTTGATCTTGTGGTCACCGACGGGTTTGTGGGCAATGTGGCACTTAAGGCCATCGAAGGACTTGCCAAGCTCTTTTTTGAAACCATGCGCAAGGAATTCAGGCGCAACTGGATGACACGACTGGCAGCTCTGGTGGCGAAGCCGGTACTGATGGCGTTCAGGGATGGTCTTGATCCCAGGCACTTTAATGGCGCGACGCTGATTGGTCTCCGTGGTATCGTCATCAAGAGTCATGGGAACGCCGACCGTCTTGCTTTTGCTGTCGCTATTGAACAGGCAGTGAAAGAGGTTGACAAGTCGGTGCCTGATCTTATCAGTGAGCGTGTCAGCAAGATCATCGCGGCCCAGGGAGGGCAGTCATGACAAAATGGTCACGGATTGCCGCGACCGGCGGCTATCTGCCCGAACGTGTGGTTACCAATGAAGAAATATCGCGTATGGTTGACACCTCGAACGAGTGGATAGTCGAACGTACCGGTATTCACGAGCGCCGCATTGCTGCAGAGCATGAGACTGCCGCCAGTATGGCAGAATCTGCCTCACGGCGTGCTCTGGAAGCCGCCGGCTGGGATCCGTCAAGCCTGGATCTGATTGTCGTGGCGACCAGCTCGTCAGAACATGTTTTTCCCAGCACAGCCTGCCAGTTGCAGCATCGACTGGGTGTGAGTGGCAGCGCGGCTTTTGACCTGCAGGCAGCCTGTTCGGGTTTCATTTTTGGCCTCAGTGTGGCTGACCAGTACCTGCGTGCTGGCACCTTTCGCCGTGCGCTTGTGGTTGGCAGTGAAATCAACTCGCGTATGGTGGACTGGACCGACCGTTCAACCTGTATTCTTTTCGGCGATGGCGCTGGCGCCATGCTGCTGGAGGCTGCTGATACGCCAGGCATCCTGAGCACCCATATCCATGCCGATGGCAGCTTTGGAGAACTGCTCTGCCTGCCCAATCCCGCTGCCTCAGGCACAGGTGATGCCCCTGACAGTCACATCCGTATGGCCGGTAACGAAGTTTTTCGTGTGGCCGTGAATACGCTCGGCCGCATTGTTGACGAAACACTCGAGAAGAATGGCATGGACAAGAGCCAGATTGACTGGCTTGTGCCTCACCAGGCCAATATACGCATCATCACCGCTACTGCCAAGAAACTGCGCATGTCCATGGATAATGTGGTCGTGACAGTCGGACAGCAGGGCAATACCTCTTCAGCCTCAGTGCCACTGGCTTTTGATCAGGCAGTGAGAGACGGACGCATCCAGCGTGGGCAGACAGTGCTCATGGAAGCCTTTGGCGGAGGGTTTGCCTGGGGTTCGGCGCTGGTTCGGTTCTAGGCATATCATTCAGGATCAGGACAAAAACAATGGTACCTAATCTGGCATTCGTGTTTCCTGGCCAGGGCTCCCAGTCGCAGGGCATGCTTTCCGGTCTGGGGGCAAGCCATCCCGTCGTCAGGCAGACCTTTGACGAGGCTTCTTCCGTGCTGGGCATGGATCTGTGGTCGCTGGTACAGGACGGCCCCGAGGACGCGCTCAACAGTACGGTGAACACCCAGCCTGCCATGCTGGCAGCTGGTGTTGCGCTGTGGCGTGTCTGGTGTGAGACTACCGATATCCGGCCCCTCTGGATGGCGGGTCACAGCCTTGGCGAGTACACAGCTCTGGTGTGTGCAGATGCCATGAGCTTTGCTGATGCCATCAGTCTGGTACGCAGTCGTGGTGAGTTGATGCAGTCAGCGGTACCTGAGGGTGTAGGAGCCATGGCTGCCATTATCGGTCTTGAAGACGATCAGGTCCGTGATGCCTGTCTCACTGCTGAGACAGCCAGTGAGAAAGTTTCTCCTGCCAATTATAACGCGCCAGGACAGATCGTCATTGCAGGTCACGCACCTGCCGTACTGCGCGCCATGGCTGAAGCCCGGGGTATGGGGGCCAAGCGCGCCCTGCAGTTGCCTGTCAGTGTGCCGTCCCACTGTGTGCTGATGCGTCCGGCCGCCGAACGCTTTGCCGCCGTTCTGGCAGACGTTCCCGTTGCCATGCCCCGTTTTACTGTCCTGCATAATGTCGATGCAACGGCCAGAACTGAAGCTGATGCCGTGAAATCCGCGCTGGTCGAGCAGTTGTACAGTCCAGTACGCTGGGTAGATACGATCCAGCAGTTTTCCGTGCTTGGTGTTGAGCAGATTGTGGAATGCGGGCCGGGCAAGGTGCTGGCAGGACTGAACAAGCGTATAGCCCCCGGTAGTCCAACCACCCCGTTTTTTGATGCTGAAAGTCTGGCCAAAGCCATGGAGAGCTGCCAATGAATGCACCACAGATAGCCGTTGTGACAGGCGCAACGCGAGGCATAGGCCAGGCTATTGCCCTGCGTTTGGGCAAGGCCGGACATACCGTGATAGGTACTGCAACCTCAGATCATGGGGCGGCGGCGATTACGGCCTATCTGCAGGCTGCAGGTTTCCAGGGGCGCGGCGAAGTGCTTGATGTCGCCAGCAGTGCCTCTGTGGAAGCATTCCTGCAGA
>JBEBBU010000017.1:0-3000 GCA_041158225.1 Pseudomonadota bacterium
TCATATAGACGCGGTACTCGCGGGCGAGAATCAGCGTTTTGAAGCTAATTATGGTTTGAAACATGGAACCCGTATCCAGTATGCGCTGACGGAATACATTCCCGACTGGGTTGATGGCGAGGTTGCAGGATTCTACATCATTGCTTTTGATATCACTGACATGAAACATGCCAAGGCAGCACTTGCTGCAGGTGAAGACAAGCTTGACGGTCTGTTCAAGTTATCACGATTAGGCATTGTGCTGAATGATATGCAGGGCCGCTTTCTCGAGTTCAATCACGCATTCACGAAACTTACCGGCTATTCTGCAGACACCTTGCGGAAGCTTGATTACTGGACCCTGACACCTGGAGACTACCAGGATCAGGAAACAGTGCAACTGGATCTGCTGAAAGAACATGGTCATTACGGTCCCTATGAGAAGGAATATTTACGGGCTGATGGCGTGCGCATTCCAGTGCTGCTGAATGGTGTCCTGATTCATGATGCTAACGATCAGCCACTGATCTGGTCGATTGTCGAGGATATTACGGAACGCAAGGCTATGGACAGCGAGCTCAGGAAGGCAAAGGAGTCCGCCGAGAATCTCGCAGTAGCAAAGTCTGATTTTCTTGCCAATATGTCGCATGAAATACGCACCCCCATGAACGCCATCAGCGGTTTATGTCAGCTGGCGCTGAATCTGGATGTTTCTTCCGAAGTTCGCGATTATCTGGAAAAAATGGCGGGCGCCAGTCGTGGCCTGCTGGAAATCCTGAATGATGTACTGGATTTTTCCAAACTTGAGTCAGGCAAGTTCCACATCAAGAGTGATCCATTCCGTCTTGATGAACTGCTCGGGGAGATCAATGATATATTTGTCGAAGTTGCGGCCAGGAAAAAATTGTCATTTCATGTGCGCACGGATTCTTCCACTCCAGTTGCGCTGATAGGAGATGCTGGTAGATTGCGACAGATTATTGCCAATCTTGTTTCTAATGCCATCAAATTTACAACCGATGGCCGCGTGACGCTAAGTGTAGCGCCACTGAGCAATACAGGTGATCGTGCTGTCATCCGTTTCAAGGTGAGTGACAGTGGTATCGGCATTGCGGAAGAGGATATACCCAAGCTCTTTGATCCATTCATTCAGGTTGAAGCCGCACATCGTAATGCCAATGGTGGAACCGGTCTTGGACTGGCTATCAGCAGTGAACTGTTGGCGCTTATGGGATCACATTTTGATGTCAGCAGTATCATCGGGCTTGGCAGCAGTTTCAGTTTTGATCTCGATCTGCTTCAGAATCGTTCCAGAGCACCCTCTACCGGGGATGCTGGGCAGATACAGGGCAACAGCCGCAATACAAGGGCCGGTGAGCTGAAAATGGAACTGGAGCAGATTGGCAGTGATATCAGGGGTAAACGCATCCTGATTGCGGAAGACAATGTCATCAGCCAGATGCTGATGCGGGAATTTCTCGCATTTGCCCAGTTAAGGGTGGAACTTGCTGGAGATGGTGTCGAGGCTCTGGCGGCGCTTGACAGGAATACCTATGATGCCGTGCTTATGGACATGCACATGCCCCGTATGGGCGGTATCGAGGCTACCAGGCAGATACGTATGAATCCACGTTACCGTCAACTGCCGGTCATTGCCCTGAGTGCTGGCGTTACCGAGGAAGAGCGTGAAATATGCCTTGAGGCCGGTGTGGATGCTTTTATTGCCAAGCCGGTTGATCCCAAGGCGTTGTTACAGGTGTTGATCAGGTTGATTAAAAAATAGCCAGAGATGGCTTGACGGTATATAGTGCTAATCACTGCTGGCCAATGAAAGAAATGCATGATCAGTGATCGTTACATCGGGGGGGGAATGGACGATTCCCTGTTGCGCAATCTCAGGGCTGCTACAGCGGACCTGCACCGGAATCTGGAAAAGACCTCTCTAGTCCGCGGGCTGTTGACCGATATCCAGTTGCATGACTACATACGCTTCATGCACATACTGTCGCTGATTTATGCCCGTCATGAAGATGCTGCGCGCTGTCTGCTTGTACGGCATGGTTTGCTGTTTCCAGATACCTGGCCTGCCATGTTCCCGGTCATTGAGGCAGATCGTCGGCGACTGGAACTGGAGCCGGACAAACCGCAGTCTCAGCGTGAAACACAAGATAATATTGATACGCTGGCCGCAGCGCTGGGATGCCTGTATGTCCTTGAAGGCGCCCTGGTTGGCAGGCAGGCCCTTGCCCGAATCATCGAGAACCGCACGGACTGGCATGGCAGGTATGACCTCCATTTCCATCAGGTCGATCATGCCAGCTGTCTGCAACGCTGGCGTGATTTTGAGCATATCCTGCACCAGCCTCACCTGGGGCACACCGATATGCAGATGGCGGCTGATGCTGCTGTTGCGCTGTTCAACGATTTCATTCAAGCAATCAATGGTTGATTTCATATGAATCATGTGAAACAGGATCATCATGTGCCGTTAACACCTGAATCCCTGACAATCTGTGATCGCGAGCCCATTCATATGCCAGGTGGTATTCAGGGGCACGGTCTTCTGCTGATTGTCATGCCGGAAAACATGCAGATCCTGCAGTATGCCGGCAATTTTTCTGCTTTGCTGGGCTGGCCGGCATTGCAGGTGGGGCATACGCTGTTTGATTTCTTTCCCGATACATTCATTGCCAGTCTGCAGTCTGCAAGTCCCGATATTCCATTCAGGGTCCATTCAGGGGGGCTGATTGCCTCAGAGTCTGCAGGGCATCAGCGTTTTGATGTGATCAGCCATGAGAAAAACGGGCTGCTGTTTCTGGAAATAGAACCCGAGCGGCGATCTTCCGATGCAGTGATGCTGGGCCTGCTGGAGCGTCTGGTCGGAAAGCTCGATGTTCTTGAGAGCCTGGATGATTATCTGCAGGGGCTTGTGCAGTGTTTTCAGGAAATGACCGGATATGACCGCGTCATGTTCTATCGTTTTAGGGACGATCTGAGCGGAGAAGTGGTCGCAGAATCCCA
>JBEBBU010000018.1:0-7627 GCA_041158225.1 Pseudomonadota bacterium
CGAGTAGCGTGCCATTGACAAGCGATGTCGGATCAGCGGAATCCTGCCCTGATGATGGCTATACCCGACAGCTGTATGATCAGCTGCAGGCGAAACTGGCGATGGAGCTGGATCAGGCATCGCCAGAGGCATCTGCAGCCACCGGTCTGACCGCACTGAAACTGCAAATCGAAGCCATGAAAAACGATTTTGCAGAGAACAGGCGCCGTTATGTAGAAGCATTGCTTGATGGCATGCAGCAGGTGGGCGGCCACGCAGCCTCAACAGCCTGGGATAATGCCCCGCCCGAGGCGGTTCAATGCAGTATCCGCGACAGCGATACCGAAATGGCAGCATCTCTGGCTCACGTCAGCTGGGGGCTGAATGAACTGGCAGCGAGCCAGGCGGCCTTTGACCAGACCATTGTCAGCGGGCTGGATCATGTCGTCGGTGATACCGAACTCGCAGCGGTCAACATCATTGAAAAAATCCGCACCCTGATCCAGGAATCCGTCAATCTGGTTGAATATATCAAGAACGCGGATCAGCAGGGCGAAGCCATGCGCCGCGAGATCACGGAAAACGCCCACATTATTGAAGATCTGAGCGCATTCATGCACCTGCTGCCTGAAGAGGCCCTGACCGCCCGCCAGAACATACGCGTACTGCTTGAACGTATCAACCTGCTGAAAAACCAGACGCAATCCATCTCAACCATCGCCAGAACCACCAGAATGATTGCGATCAATGCGGCTATTGAGGCTGCCCGCGCAGGTGCACATGGCAAATGTTTTGCCGTTGTCGCCTCCGAGGTCAGAAAACTTGCAGACGATGCGGCACGTACGGCACAATCCATCGAGCAGGAACTGGCCTCCATTGGTCAGGTCGTTGACACCCACTTTTCTGAAGATTACGACCGCAGGATTGATGAACAGAAAGACTCTGCTGCCCGCATGGCGGATTCCATCAGTATCATGGAAAAGAGTCATCAGGATCTTGAGTTTTTCTACGGCACCATCCTCTCGGTCGTACTGAAAAGCAACCAGTCCCTGTCAGGACTGACGGTAGAAATGCTTGGCAGTATCCAGTTTCAGGATATCGTACGCCAGAAAATCGAACGCCTTCAGTCACTGCTGACCAGCCATGCCCAGTTGCTGTCCGTCATTGATGCCGGCAGCATCAATCGTGAAGCTCTTTTCCAACTGGAGACGCTTGTCACAGAATTTCTGCAGCAGGAGGCAGCGCATAGCGGTTACAATACCACGTCAGATCGTGGGGGATTGCCTGCCATAGAGCTTTTCTGATTCGACATATTGCACTTACAGTTCAGGAACCGATACCGGCCTGACCATAAAAACAACGCCATTCCATCAGGGCGGGAGAACTTGCATGACAACGGCTAAACTGAAAGTGCTGATCGTGGATGATGATGCCGATCTCAGGGAGATCATCAGCAGCCACCTGAAAACGGTGGCAGACATCATACACACCGCCAATGATGGACAGGAGGCGGTCAAGGCCTGCCGTTCCGTCAAGATCCCTTACGATGTACTGCTTACCGACATCATGCTGCCCAATCAGGATGGCATCCAGACCATACTCAAGCTGCGTGACGAATTTCCCGGCATGTACATCATCGCCATATCAGGCGGAAGACGCACACTGACATCAGACTTCACCCTACAGTCCGCCTCGCTGGCCGGCGCCCATGCCGTGCTGAGCAAGCCCTTCACGCGTGACCAGCTGCTGGGCACGATCAGGCAGGCAGGCCTGTGACTGGCGTGACGGCCAGAATTGTGGCTGTCAGCAATCGCAAAGGCGGAGCGGGTAAAACCACTACGGTAGTCAATCTGGCAGGAGAACTGGCGGCTGGCGGCGGGAAAGTGCTGGTGATTGATATGGATACCCAAGGCCACGCCGCCATTGGTCTCGGCCATCAGAACCAGCGTGGGCAGTCATCCGTTCACCATATTTTTTATCAGGATGGATTTACACTGTCATCGGCCATCCTGCCAACCGCGACGCCCGGGATTGATCTCATACCTGCCGATCAGGAATTTGAATCCACCAATGGCAGCATTGACCCCCTATGCCTGAAAGAACATCTTTCCTCAGAGCCTGTGATCCAGCAGTACCAGTGGATACTGGTGGATACGCCGCCGTCACTGGATCACATTCTCATCAATGCCCTGTCTGCCGCCCATGGGGTGCTGATACCGTTTCTCCCTCACCATCTCTCGGCTGAGGGCATCAGGCAACTGCTACGCCTGTTTTACCGGGTAGCCAGCCGGGACAATCCCCAGCTGAAGCTGCTGGGACTGATTCCCGTGATGTTTGATACCAGAATCAGGCTGCATGCCACCGTCATGCAGGCCATGGAAAAGCAGTTTGGCCTCTCACGGATACTGCATCCCGTCAGGGCAGACATACGTCTTGCCGAAGCATTTATGGCCGGACAGCCAGTGCGCAACTACGCTCCGCGTTCCCGAGGCACGGAGGATTACCATCTGCTCGCCGAGCAGTTACCAACAATCTGGAAAAAAATCCAGCATGGAGAGGGTTAGACTATGGCTTTAGTAAAAAAACCAACGATCGATACCGGCGCCGCCAAACGTAGCGCATCCCAGGATGACTCGGCAACAAGATCGCGTCAGGCCCAGCGCGATGCAGATGCTGCACGTAAAAAGGCACGCACCTACGCCAAGCAGCAGCAGGCAGCCGAGCGTATCGCCTCTGCCGCCAATCAACTCTCCAGCGGCATCCAGGAAGCCGCCTCTGCCGCAGAAGAACTCAAACGCGCCATGGACCAGATTGCGGTTGGTGCCGAAGAAGCCTCAGGCGCGTCACAGGAATCACTGGCCGCCGTCAATCGCGGGGCATCGCTGATCAAAGTGGCTCTGGATAACGCCACGGTATCGCGCAACAAGACAGAAACACTGCAGGGACTGATTGCAAGTGTATCGAATGATATCGGCAACATGGTCACCAGTGTCGGTGTTGCCGCTGACCGGCAGACCCAGTCTGTCGACAAGGTGGCAGAACTGGAAAAGCAGGCGGCAAGTATCGGCGATATCGTCAAGGCGGTGGCGCGCATTGCCGACCAGACCAATCTGCTCGCGCTTAATGCGGCCATTGAGGCGGCGCGTGCCGGCCTTCACGGCAAGGGTTTCGCCGTAGTTGCCGATGAAGTCAGGACGCTGGCAGAAACCTCTGAAAAGTCAGCGCGGGATATTCAGGAACTGGTGGGACAGATCCAGTCCGAAGTTGAAGTTATCAGCCTGGGCATCAACCAGTCAGCGACCACGGCACGCCAGGAAGTTGAAAAAGGCGACAGCATCAACCAGCAGTTGCAGGAAGTCCGTAGTGGCATGGTACAGATTGCCAAGGGTGCGGAGGAAATTGCAACGGCCAACGCCCAGTCAGATCGAGCCGCCATTGATGTCCAGCGCGCCTCCGAAGCCATTGCTGCTGCCGCTGAACAGCAGTCAGCGGCCTGCGAAGAAGCCGTCAAGACCGTCGATCAGCAGACCTCTGCCCTGGCGCAGTCAGAGCAGGCGTCTCAGGAACTGCTGGGGCTTGCAGAAGATCTGAAAAACAGTACGGATATTACCAAGAGCGCCGAAGAGGTTGCCTCAGCTTCAGAAGAACTGTCCGCAGCCGTTCAGGAAATCAACCGTGCGGCCACCCAGATCCAGGAAGCCATTGAGCAGATCAATCAGGGCGCAAGCACTTCGTCCAAGGCTACGCAGGAAAGCAGCGCCGCTATTGACCAGATCGCCCGGGGTACACGGATTGCTGAAGAACGGGCCGATGAAGGCTATAAGCTTGGCCAGAAAATGAGTGGCATGCTGGCAAGCAACAAGGTATCCGTGGATCAGCTTATACAGGGCGTACTGGGTTCTGTTGAAGAAACCCGCAAATCCTCCGAACAGATCACCGCCCTGGAAATCGTTTCCCGCCGTATCGACAAGATTGTGGATGCGATTACAACCGTATCCATCCAGACCAATATGCTGGCCGTCAATGGTGCCATTGAAGCCGCCAGAGCCGGTGAATTTGGTAAAGGCTTTGCCGTGGTGTCCACGGACATCAGGAATCTGGCGCATGATTCTTCGGAAAACGCCGCGCGTATCAAGGATCTGGTCAAGGAAGTGCAGGATCAGATCAGCTTCGTGAAACGGGATCTGGAAGAGATCGCCCAGGTGGCCGTAGGTGAAGTGGAAAAAGCCCGCGTCGTCAGTTCCAATCTGGTCACGGTTGAACAGGATATGGAAGCGGTACTCAGCGGTAACAAGGCCATCCTTGAAGCCTCCCAGGAACTGGGGCACGTTGTGAGTGAAATCCAGAAAGGCACCACCGCTATTGCCGGCGCCGCCGAGGAAGCCACCCAGTCAGCTGTTGAAGCCGCAGCAGCGGCCCGTCAGCAGTCACAGGGTGCTGAAGAACTGGCAGCCGCCATTGAAGAAATAGCAGGATTGGCAGATGAACTCCAGAATGCAGGCTGATCAGTCACCCCACATGACAGAGGAGACCTGAATCATGGAAAACAACCAGGATCTGAAGGATGAAATCCAGAAAGATGAGGATCTTGCGCGGCAGTTCGTAACATTTCGCTGCAACAACGAAATGTTTGCCGTGCCCATGGCACCTGTTCAGGAAATCATCCGCATGCCGCAGGTAGTCCAGGTGCCACTGGCACCGAACTCCCTGCTCGGTCTGGCTAACCTGCGCGGCCATGTACTGCCTATCGTCAGTCTCCGACGCTTCTTCAACTATGAGGATGTGGAAGCTGACGATGCAACCCGCGTGCTGGTCATCAATCTGGGTACCCCCATTGGTTTTGTGGTGGATCAGGTCACCAGCGTCAATACAGTAGAACCGCAGCAGATGGATGATACCAGCGGCATCCAGGCGACCGTCAATGCTGAGTTCCTGAGCGGGGTTATCAAGGATGTCGGCCAGTACGCCATGGTCATGGTGCTGAACTTCGAACGGCTGATCAAGACTGAATTTTCCGCCATTACCCAGAGGACAGCGCAGAAATCGGGCAGCGATCTGGCAGGACAGGTGCAGACGGAAACACGGCAGAATGCCAGTGATGAGGAACTGCAACTGGTTTCGTTTACGGTTGCTGAACAGGAATATGCCATAGTCATTGAGCAGGTTCAGGAAATCGTCCAGGTGCCGGAAAGCATTTCCCGGGTTCCGCATGCCCAGAGTCATGTGGTTGGGGTCATGACCCTCCGCAGCCGTCTGTTACCCCTGGTCAACCTGAGGAAACTTTTCGGGTTACCCAGTGGTGAACTGAGCGAGCACAACCGTATCGTGGTGATCGCGCTGGATGACAGTGGCCTGACCTCCGTGGGTGTGGTGATGGACACCGTGAATGAGGTACTGCGGGTGCCATCACGCCTGGTTGACAATCTGCCACCGATGCTGGCCAGAAATGCCAATCTGGTCGAAGTATCATCCATCTGCAGACTGGATGAGGGCAAACGCCTTGTTTCCATTCTTTCAGCTGAAAAGATGTTCAACCAGAGCGTACTCGAGGATTTGCGTAACGTGACCCATCACCAGCAGCTTGATGCCGATGTCCAGGAAGAACAGGACGGACGGACCCAGTCCACAACCACCGACGACGATGAGCAGTTTGTCGTGTTCCGTCTCGCCAGCGAAGAATATGGTGTCCCCATCGAAGCTGTGCAGGAAATCGTAAGGGTACCGGAAGCGCTGTCTTTTGTACCACGGGCGCCTGCTTTCATCGAAGGCGTCATCAATCTTCGTGGCGCAGTGTTACCAGTGGTAGATCAGCGTACCCGTTTCGGCATGCCGAGAACAGAGCGCAACGATCGTCAGCGTATCATGGTGTTCGCGGTCGGCGGCGTATTGACGGGATTTATTGTCGATTCTGTCAGTGAAGTGCTGCGCCTGCCTGCAAAGCTCATTGAAAAAGCCCCAAGCCTGTCCGAAGAACAGAGCCGGATCATCAAACGGGTCGCGAATGTGCAGGCCCAGCAGAGAATGATCCTGCTGCTTGATACCACACAGTTACTGGATGCCGAGGAACTGGTTGCACTGGCTGATGTTAACTGATTCTGCCATGGAGGTTCCTGCCGCGACATGCGGCAGGAACCTGTCCAGCAGCAATATCTGCAAGGAGATGAGCTACTATGGCACTTAGAAAGGCAGGATCGGGTCAGGAAGACCGTGCCCCGGCGGAAATATCCACGCTTGAGACACTGCTTGTCGACCTCAAGTCTCCAGAAGCACAGGTGCGGCGTCGCGCCATCCTGCAGATGGACAGATATCCCGAGTCATCAGATACGCTGCTTGACCTGGTTGAAAACAGTGACGACAGGCTCACGGAACAGGATGGTAGTGTGCGTGAAGCCATCTTCACCACACTGGTCGCACAAAAAAATGACAGTGTGCTGCCGCGTCTGGTCAGACTGCTGTCTTCCGAAGATGCCAATCTGAGGAATGAGGCTGTAGTCGCCATGCAATCCATGCCGGACAGGCTGGGTGAATACATTGAACCCTTGCTCAGACACCCGGATTCGGATGTGCGCATCCTGACCATCAATATACTCGAGGGACTCTGTGATGACCGCACGCCTGCATGGCTGTATGAGATTGTCCAGCATGACCCTCATATCAATGTATGTGCAACGGCACTGGATCTTCTCGGTGAACTGGGTCAGGAGCATATGATTCCCGCCATACTGGCGTTGCCCACCCGCTTTAACAATGATGTCTACCTTGGTTTCACCGCAGATGTGGCCGTACGCCGCATACTGGGAAAATAATGACGCACTCAAATCACACCCCAGGCAAGACACCTGCAAAAAGCGATCAGGTCAGGCAGCTGACCCTGGAAGATTTCCAGAAGTTTCGCGAATATTTTTACCGTAAAACCGGGATTTTCTTCGAGGATAACAAGCGCTACTTTGTTGACAAGCGCATTATCGAGCGCATGGAACTCAATCATTCATCCAGTTTCAGGGAGTACTTTACCCTGCTGAGATTCCAGGCATCATCAGAAGAAATGCAGGCGCTGACCAATCTGATGACGGTCAATGAAACCTATTTTTTCCGCGAGGAATACCAGTTCAAGTGTCTGGTCAATTCGGTACTTCCCGAAATCGTGAAGAACCGCAATACGGACAGAGCTATCCGCATCTGGTCCATGCCCAGTTCCTCAGGGGAAGAACCTTACTCCATCGCTATTTATCTGACGGAGTTCTGGAGAGATATTGAACGCTTTGATGTGGAGCTGCTTGCCTCTGATATTGATACCCGCATTCTGGACGCCGCAAGACAGGGGTTTTACAGCAAACGCGCGGTACAGCATCTCCCGGATCACATCCTCAACCGCTATTTTACACGGTGTGGCACCGACAGCTTTCAGCTTGGCGAAGATATGCGACAGTCGGTGGAGTTCACCCAGTGCAATCTGCACGAACTCAGGGCTGGTGGCCGCTACAGCAAGTTCGATGTCATTTTCTGCCGCAATCTGCTGATCTACTTCGATGATGTATCGCGAAGACGGGCAGCTGAAACTTTTTACGAGGCGCTGAACCCGGGTGGGTTCATCTGTCTGGGACATTCGGAATCCATGAGTCGCATCTCCTCGCTGTTCAGGATCAGG
>JBEBBU010000019.1:0-2868 GCA_041158225.1 Pseudomonadota bacterium
CGTCGCCACCATACTGTTCATTGCCGCTATCATGGGCATAGTCAAACTGGTACTTGGCGGTTTCAGTCACCCCTGACCCTCTTATGGATACGGTTGCCGCATGAATCACAGACAACCGCTCTCGCCTCACCTCCAGATTTACCGCCTGCCTCTCACCGCACTACTGTCCATTGCTCACCGCATCACCGGCTGCCTGTTGCTGACGGCCTGGATTGCCATTGTGCTGTGCCTCATTTATCTGGCACTCGGCAGGGAAGATGCCTGGCAGACGCTGCATCTCTGGGGCAGTAGTCCTGCAGTCAGGATCGTGATCAGTGGCTGGCTTTTCGCTCTTTCGCTGCATGCCGTGCATGGCATCCGGCATCTCCTCTGGGATATGGGCTTCGGCTTTGAACGCGGCACCATACATCGGCTGGCGCAGGCAGAAGCGATCCTGGCCCTTATATTCACAGGCTATCTGGCCTCAGGTTTATGGTAAAAGTGAATATGAACCGCCCTGCTCTGCTGTGGTTTGCTGAACGCGTCAATGCAGTGCTGCTGCTGACGCTCATGAGCTGGCTGGTGCTTGCCATACAGCATCAGGCATTTCACACCTATCGGGATTTTCAGGTCTGGGTTGCAGATGCATCGCATCTGTTGGCCTTGGTCATGCTTGTGTTCAGTCTGCACTGGCATCTTGGCAAAGGACTCCAGCATGTGATGGATGACTATGTCCAGATCCGCTGGCAGCATCGCTGGCTGGGCATCAGCATCAAACTGATGCTGGCGGCACTCACCATCGCCGGTATCGCTGCACTCATCCATATCAGCAGGCAATAGCAGACATGGCAAGAAGCTATACGCTTACCACGCATGAATATGATGCTCTGGTCATTGGCGCCGGGGGCGCCGGACTCCGGGCGACACTTGGTCTGGCTGCCCAGGGCCTGAAAACTGCCTGCATCAGCAAAGTATTTCCCACCCGCAGCCATACAGTGGCGGCACAGGGCGGCATCAGCGCGGCCCTTGGCAATATGGGGGAAGATGACTGGCGCTGGCATATGTACGACACCATCAAGGGATCTGACTGGCTGGGAGATCAGGATGCCATCGAGTATATGTGCCGCGAGGCCATACCTGCCGTCATTGAACTGGAGCATTATGGCGTACCCTTCAGTCGCACGGCAGACGGCCGCATTTACCAGCGCTCCTTTGGCGGCATGACCACCCATTTCGGTGAAGGCAAGGCACAGCGCACCTGTGCCGCTGCTGACCAGACCGGCCATGCCATCCTGCATACGCTTTACCAGCAGGCCCTGCGTCATCAGGCCGTTTTCTTTATCGAGTACTTTGTCATTGATCTGCTCATGACTGATGGCATATGCACCGGAGTACTTGCGTTCCGTCTGGAAGATGGCAGTCTGCATGTTTTTCGCAGCCACCAGACATTACTGGCCACGGGGGGCTATGGTCGTGCCTACTTTTCCTGTACTTCAGCGCATACCTGTACTGGAGATGGTAATGCCATGGCATTACGGGCCGGCCTTCCACTGCAGGACATGGAGTTTGTACAGTTCCATCCTACCGGTATTTATGGCTCCGGCTGCCTGATCACAGAGGGAGCACGTGGTGAGGGTGGCTTCCTCACGAATGCCGAAGGCGAACGCTTCATGCCACGTTATGCGCCCAAAGCCGGTGATCTCGCCTCGCGCGATGTCGTCAGCAGGGCCATGACCATGGAAATCAATGCTGGCAGGGGCGTAGGGCCAAGACAGGATCACCTGCTCCTGCATCTTGAACATCTCCCACCCGAACTGATTCATGAAAGGCTTCCTGGCATTGCAGAAACTGCACGTATCTTTGCCAGCGTTGATGTAACCCGTGCGCCCATCCCGGTCATACCCACCGTTCACTACAATATGGGCGGCATTCCGACAACCCTGCATGCTGAAGTACTGACCCGCGATCATCAGGGTGACCGTATCGTTCCTGGCCTCATGGCCGTTGGAGAGGCGGCCTGTGTTTCAGTGCATGGCGCCAACCGTCTGGGCTCCAACTCTCTGCTTGACCTGATCGTGTTCGGTCGTGCCGCCGCCCTGCGCTGTGCAGAGAGCATCCGCGCCGGCCAGACGCATTGCCGCATGCATGAGGGCACTGTCGATCGCATCATTGACCGCTTTGACCGCATCCGGCATGCATCAGGTACCGAAAGGATTCATGCCATCCGCAGCGATATGCAGACGACCATGCAAAACCACGCCAGTGTGTTTCGTACCCGTGCATCCCTCGAAACCGGCTTGAACAGACTGTTACAGACAGTACAACGCAGGGAGCAACTACGACTGGATGATCATTCTCTGGCCTGGAATACCGAACTGATTGACGCGTTGGAACTCGACAACCTGCTGGCTCAGGCACTGGTCACCATGACATCAGCCCTGCAGAGGGAGGAAAGTCGTGGCAGTCATGCCAGAGATGACTTTCCAGAACGCGATGACAGCAACTGGCTCAGGCACTCGCTTTGCTGGCTGGAAAACGACTTTTCCAGCCGTCAGGACTATCGCCCCGTCAGGCTGGATCCACTAAGCCAGGATGTCAGCAGCTTCCCTCCTGCGCCACGGGTCTACTGATGATCATCAGACAGTGGCCATGCATGCCTTCAGTGCTGGCCATAGCGACCCTGTACCAGACTGTCAGCTGGGCAGCCTCCCCCACAGGTGATCATGTGGATGAGCGCATCACTCTGTCTGAAGAAAACAAACTCCTTGACATACGTACCCCTGGGGCAGATCTGGCCAACTTTCCCAACAGTGCTTACACGCTTCCCAAAGGTGGCTTTTATCTGGAAACCGCACCTTATTCAATGGTAGGCACCAGCACCAATGCCTC
>JBEBBU010000020.1:0-13719 GCA_041158225.1 Pseudomonadota bacterium
GTCCAGGCGGCCCCCTTTTCACGCATGGTTCTGGGATGAAACACATAGACAACCCCTCCGAAGAAGGATTTCAGGCGACTTTTACGCCTCTGGGGAGACACGGACATATTCACTTCCTGGAACGGGGAGTACAACAATCATTGAGTATACAACATTATCTTGCAGGGTAAAGTGGACGTGCCGTGTCCTCCACCGGGAGCGCCGGCGAAGTTACGCGTGAAGACATGCCGGGTGTAGGACTGATATCATAGATCTCACTCATGCGACTGCGGAATTCGTTACTCACACTGGTAATATCGCGGGTATGCTGTACTACACGCGGCGTAATCAGCACGACAAGCTCCGTCTTGGTGGTATTGATGGAGGTAGAACCAAACAGTACACCCAGCCATGGAATCTTGTAGAGGAATGGCAGTCCCTGCTTTTCTTCCGTTCTCTCATCACGGATCAGACCACCCAGTACAATGGTTTCGCCGTTGGGCACTGCCACAGTCGTCTGTATTTCCCTATTGGCAAACTTGAATGTTGTCTGGTCATTGCCCACCTTGGTTTCCTGAGGGGTCGATATGGCCTGAAAAACATCCATGGAGACCAATCCGCCGGCATTGACACGAGGGCGGATTTCAAGCGTCACACCTGACTGCTGCATCTGGAAGGAACTGGTGATACCAGTACTTCCTCCAGCAGCAATACCGCTGGAGATGCCACCAGTCACGACGGGCACCTGATCACCCACATTGATCTTGGCCTGCTGGTTATTGAGGACCATCAGTGATGGTGATGAAATGACATTGGCGCGGGAGTCCTTTGCCAGCGCATCCAGCAGGATACGGATCCTGTTACCATTGGCCGCAGCCAGATAGGTAAAGCCACCGTCTGCACCGGCAGAAATCACATCCGAAATAGTACCGCCAAGCGCCTCGGTCTGCGAGCCATTACGCAACAACCACTTCAGACCATATTTGAGATCACCGGTCAGACCTACCTCAAAAATACTTGCATCCAGGAGTACCTGTAATGGCATGACATCCAGCTGCTTCAATACAACTTCAATTTCCTTGTAGTCCTGGGCTTTGGCGATGATCACCAGTGCGTTATTCACAGGATCGGCGACAATACGCGCATTATTGGCAAGTTCTGCACCCACAATGCCACCCTTGGCACCAAGACGGCTGCTACCCGAGCCACCTCGCCCCAAACCTGAACCTGAGCCACTGCGGCTGGAAGCACCTCCTATACCACCACTGCCGCCCATGCCGCCCGAACCCATGGAACTTCCGGCCCCCATACCGCCCGATGAGCCCCCAAAACTGGAGCCTGACATGCCTGATCCGGACGAAGAATCGCCACCCCCACTCATGAAGCTGGTTGCCTCAGTAGCCGATGTGGTACCGGCTCCACCGGCAGAAGCACCTGTTCCACCACCACTCATGAATGAATCGGCATCAGATGCTGAAGTACTGGTCGCAATACTGCCACCTGTAAGCCCGGGCGCCAGACTGGGGCCGCCTGAGCGCCCCCCACCCTGCTGGCTCTGGCCAAAGATGGTCGCAAGGGTCTGCGCCAGCTGCGCCGCCTCCACATGCTGGGCATAGTAAACATGCACATTGCCACTACGCGTGGTACTGTAGCGGTCGAGACGGGCAATCCACATCTCAACTTCCTCGAGATAGCGTACCTGAGGCGTGACGGCGAGTACCGCATTCAGGCGCTCGATAGGCATGACCCTCAACATGGAGCCAAGCGGCCCCTTTTTACCATCCCCGAGTATCTTACTGAGCTCTTCCGCCATGGTCGTCGCATCAATATTCTTCATGGGATACAGCGCGACCGACATACCGCGCATGAAGTCGACATCGAAAATACTGACCGTATCAATGACGCTGGCCAGTTCCTCGGCCGTACCCGCCACTACCAGAAGATTCCTGATTTCATCAGCCTTGATAATGGATTTGGGCGGCATCATGGGCTCAAGTACTTTCTGCATTTCACCGACGCCGACAAACCTCACCGGAATCACCCTGACCTGATAGCCTGGCTCCAGCTGGGCTCCACGCAGCCCAAGCCCGGAGGATGTTGCATGCACCAGAGCCTGGGCATCAGGCTCAATACGATACATGCCATGATCGTGGATGAGCACCGCAGCATTCATATGCAGCAGCATTTCCAGCGTTGGAATCATTTCATCATCAGTCAGCGGGCGGGTGGTCTGAAGGCTGACCTTGCCGGTGACCTTGGGACTGATAACATAATTGATCTTGAGGGTATCCCCAAGAATAACCTTGGCAACCTCAGACATTTCCGCATCATCAAAATTGAGGGTGTATTTGCCCTCTCTCGCTGCCTTGCCCGCCTTGCCACCTTTGCCAGGCTTGCTCCCCGCATGCAGCATGGTATGTCCGCCTCCGACCAGACCACCGCTGGGAGGGTAGTATTCCGGTTCCTTGAGCGAATCCGTCTGGGCATCGCGCAGATCATCCATCGCCACATCCCTGACCGGTTCCTTTTCCACCGTAAGGCTCGCAGGCAGTTTGATTTTATGGTAGCCCTCTGGCCCCAGATACTCGCACCCCACCAGGGTAAGCAGCGGCAGAATAAGGCCATAACGGGCTTTGGGATAATATGCTCTGGACATAGATGTTCTGAATTACCTGGAAAAGTTTATTCCAACGACTCTGAAGGTGTTGCCGACTCGTCGCCGCCCTCACCTTCCGGCATCTCCATGGACTGCTCGGCATCCGAAGTCTCGGAACTGACTTCGTCACCATTCTCCTGCTCTTGCATTTCTTCGGCAGCAGGATCTTCACCGGTCATGTTTTCTTCTTCCTGCATCCCACCTTCCCCCTCCTCGGGTACAGGTGCGCTTTTCTTCTTTTTCTTAAGAAGCAGGAGTTCTCTGGTTTCACCACCCTGACTCAGGTTGACACGGTCGGGCAGGAGTTCCTCCAGCGTCCAGTCATTGATGGTTTCACCCTGCTGGACGCGGCGATACTTGCCGCTATTGGTCCTGAACAGGGCAATCTGGCTATCCGGTGCGAAAATAAGCCCCATAAGCCTGAAATTGAGAGGCGTCTGTACGACTTCCGCCTGTTCCTCTTCAGATTGATCCTCTGCCTGATAATGCCTGCCCTCCGAGAATAAAGGACGCTCAACCATCTCGGAGAAGTCACTCAGTGGAGGAAACTCAAAATCCGTGACCACAGCAGACGTTTCGGCATTTTCACCTGCGGTCACCGGCGGCAGATGTGTGACAGTGTCGGGATCAGGCAACAGCAGCAACACCACTCCCAGTACCAAACCAAGCACCGCAAGGAGTATGCCGAGTATGGCAGCCGGTGCATAGGCACCAAGAAACAGACGCCTGATCATCCGTCCTGCCCCTGTACAAGCATATAACCTACCACATCAAAATCAACGCTGAGCCGCTCTTTGGGCCCTTTCCGGCCGGTGCCTCCCGGCAGTCTTATCGGCCTTATATTCAGGTCCTCCACAAAGAGGATAGGTTGGGAAGACTCGGTTTCATGCAGTATCTGCCGGAGTATCTCCGTGCTACATGTCAGTCTGACCTTGACCGCAATCCTGATAAACTGATCCTCAGCATGATCTGGAATCACCTGGGTACTGATCAGTTCTCCTCCTGCGCCCGTGACCGTGGCCTTGATGCGTGACTGCAGATCAGCAGAGGCGAGTGCCGCCGTATCCCGGGTAATGAAATGTTCTGCCGTTTTACCCTGTTCACGCAAGGTACGGATCCTGGCGAGCCAGTAGTCTTTTTCAGCAGCAATCCTGGCATAGCGACGCAGACTGAATTCAGTCTTGTCGATATCTTCTGCAACATCACTGTACAGCTGTCCAATGGGCATGAAGACCAGCAGGTAAACCAGAAGCAGCAACAGCAGGGCAATACCGATGGCAAGCCATCTCGGTTTATTTTGCTTCTGGACCCAGTTCTTGATGTCTGCTTTCAGACAACCTCCCATTGACTACTTCTGAAGAAATCTGGAACCGTTCCAGACCATTACTCAGGTCCTTGGTGACCGGAGAAAGAAAACTGGTCGCCTTGAAATAGGCTGAGGATTCAATTTTGGCAATCAGGTTTGAGGCTGCCGGGGATTGTCCCTGCACCACGACCCTGCCATCCTTGTACTGCATGCCATTCAGCCAGGTATCATCCGGCAAGGCGCGGGACAATTCGTTCAGCATATCCAGCATGCTGGGTTCACGACTCTTTTTCTCGGCAAGGAAGTTCATCTGGTGGGTCAGGTTTTCAGCTTCCTTCCTGAGTTCATCCACCTCCTTGGCTTCCTTGCTTACCCTGCGTAATTCAGACTTGAGCCGATCCATTCTTTCGTAGTCATTCCCGAGAGGAAGGAACAGGATACACAGCAGGGCTACAAGACTGGCAAGACCTGCGACGATCGCCAGCATACCCGGCAGGCGCGCTACCTTCATCTGATACTGGGGAGGCAACAGCTGGTGAGAACGGGAATCGATATAGTCCAGTACATCAACACGCGATGGTTGCCAACCGATGGCCTGCATCTGCTCCAGCAGGGGATCCAGCCGGTATCTGGGTAACGCCACCAGTTCAACCCGGATCTGGCCACTGGCCTTGAGCACTTCGAGCAGGCGACCACTGTAGTAAGCCTGGGACTGGGTAAATGGCGTCAGGCGATCCAGCTCAAATCCCAGAACTGTCATCAGGTTCTCCTGGGCAGCCAGCGGCAGCCTGAATTGCCGTATGACAAACTGGCCTGGTTGCAGCGTCAGCAGCATGCGTGCAAAACCAAGATCTGGCCGCTGCTGGATAAGCTGCTGCCAGCGTGATGCCCCCTGTTCATCCAGCGACATGATGCCCAGCGGCTCAACACGCTCACCCAGTCTGTAACTGACTTCAACCTGATGCTGATCCACAGGACGCAGAACCACCACGGCCCTGCGGACAAACCAGAGATGCTGCCAGCTTGCTGGAAGCAGCATCAGCAGCTCACGCCCCCACCATGCCAGCAGAGGCGAAATATCAGCTTGCAGGATATTCTGAAACATTACGGACAGCGCTTATCCATCATTGAGAGATTTCTGCCTGAGTATGGTAAAGGGAAGGCCACTGCCTCCCTGCCTGATAACTGCATAAATACCTTCTGATTCCCCGCTTTGTAGAACGGCACTGACTTCCACGCTGAATACCTGGTCTGCTGCAGCATTAAACGGAATCGCCAGTTTATCCCCAGTCGACGCCGCGGGTGGGGGAGCATTCGGTCTGAGCAGCCTTGCCTCCAGATAGCGCTCCAGTTTGCGCTGGTCCCCCCGAAACAGGATGCCCAGCATCGCAGCATCCGCTTTGGCTGGATTGACACCTTCAGTCTGGGAGTAGACAGTAATGAGTGGCAACAGCCGTCTGTAGATTTCAGGGGTTACGCCTCTCACCTGGAGCAGTTCCTCTGGCAGTATAAAGTTTCTGTTCAGGGGAAAATAGGGGAGTCCCAGCGCAAGATAGTCTCTTTTTTCAGCGCCCCGGGGTAAGCGGATATCATCCTCATCACGCCAGTCAACAATACCATGCGCAATCTGCTCGGCCAACTCCGCCTGACGGGTGACATATAATAGCAGGGTACGCAGGGCTTGTTCACTGCTGACATTGACATCCAGCTTGCCACCCTCATCCCGCAGGACGATATAAAGCCTGCCCGTCGGCAGGCTGACCTCATAACGCCTGCCATCGGCTTTCCAGCGCTGTCTGGGATCACGCAGTGACAGCATCATCATGGCATAGTGTACGCCACCCTCGGCAAGATGGTAGGCCTGAGCCGAAGCCCTGATACTGGCCACCAGATCGTTTCCCCGCTTGACCGTCTGGCTGAAACTGCCCGCCATGATCGTCAGCAGGGCCAGCGTCCATACCACCACCACAAGTGCAATGCCACGCTCACGCCGTTTCATTGCATCACCCGGCCCATGGGCCTTGCCACAATATCAGGCCAGTAAGGCTCACCCAGTGCCTTGATCCTGATCCTGACCAGTTTGGGCATGGATCCCTGCTGCCACAAGTCCATCCAGCGCTCTGCCTGAACATCGTCCATTTCCTGGAACAGAAAGGCGACTTCAAAGACTTCGACCTGATCCATCAGCAGCACATCGTCGACAGGAGCATCCCTGAGATAGTCAGCGCCCAGGGTAAATACCGCCAGTCTCAGTTCCGAACCACTATCCAGAGCCTTCAGATAGAGGTGCAGGTGATACAGGCCGCCGCGAATATTGTGTGGCAACAAGCCGATATAATCGATCTGCTGGCGACTGCCACTAAAACGCAGGTAGCGGTTGCCATCGACATTCGTATCCATGAGCGGCACAGCCTGAGTCATCTGCCTGCGCAGGAAGTTCTGGACGACCATCATCCTGCTGGTTTGCAGGGTTTTTTCCTCACCCCGATCCCAGAGGGAAATATTGACCCTGAGCGTACCGAAAAGCAGCATGGAAATAATGGCCAGCAGCACGCTGGCCAGCAGAACCTCCATAAGCGTGAACCCGGCTGAAGCATTGGCGGAGCGCACTCTCATCCCTAGCCTCTGGGAGATGCAACTGGTGGCCGGGGTCGCAGGTGCCAGCCAGGACGCGCCTCGCGCTGCAGCGGCACCAGCCGCATGGTGCTGACGGTATACTCCCGTGGCTCCTCGCCCTCCCCCCAGACAATACTGAGATCAATGGCCATAAGCGCCATATTTCTCCCCGGATCCTCATTCAGCGGCCCCGGCGCCTCGGCCACGCGCATGATCCAGCGGCTGCCATCACCCACCGGCCCTTCATAGGTCCCCGGCAGCAGATGCTCCCGGCCTAGAAGGATAGCCAGTTGCGACTCAGCCAGAGATACCGCCTGAGCATACTGGTTGGCCACGCCGGTAGCATGGCCCGCGCCTGAAAATACCCGCAGCAGCACACCCATACACACCGCAAGTACGGCAAAAGCAACCAGTGTTTCCAGAAGGGAAAAGCCTTTTGCAGGTTGCGGCATCAGTTCGCCTTGCCCGCCCCGGTCACTTCAGTTTCGGTCACCATACCAGTAAGCCAGTTGACATCCAGTTGTACTCCGCGCTGGCCGTAACGGATAGTGACCCGTCCTCCTGAGGAGGATCCGTCCGGATAGAACTCAATACTGCCCTGATGATCTGAAACCAGCAGTGTACTGGCCGTATCCAGCTTGATCTCCAGTGCAGATGGGAGGGCATAACGCTTTCGTCCATCACATAACTGATAGACATGCTGGCGCATATCCAGAAAAAACTGACAAGGCCTGTGCTGACTGATGGCAAGCGCCCGCGTATGCCTGAGCGCAGAGGCAACGTCCCGCCCGGATGATTTGATACGCGCTGCCGCCATGGCGGGTCCCATCTGGGGAACGGTAACGCCAGCCAGAAGGCCCACCACGGCAAGGACAACCATCAATTCAATCAGGGTGAAACCTGCTGACCTCATTCCCAGCCCAGAATATCCTGATCCTCGCCCTCGCCCCCTTCACTATTGTCAGCACCATAGGAATAAATATCAAACTTGCCATGCTGGCCAGGCATGACGTAGTGATAGGGGTTATTCCATGGATCGAGTGGCACTTTTTTCTTGCGCAGGTAAGGACCGTTCCATACCCTGGCTGAACCTGGCTGTTCTATCAGGGACTGCAGACCATCATCGCCAGTGGGATAACGCCCGACATCCAGTTTGTACATATCCAGTGCTGAGGACAGTTCCTCAATCTGCAACCTGGCAGCCTTGGTCTTGGATTCACCAAGATGCTTCATGACCTGCGGGCCTACCAGCCCTGCAAGCAGACCAATGATGGCCAGTACCACCAGAAGTTCGATCAGCGTGAATCCACGCTCGACCTGAGCCACCGTACGCAGCCTACCCGATTGCCTAATCTGAGACATAACAAATCACCATAGTGTTGAGATAGATCATTCTAGAAAGCCAGATCATTGACGCTGACGATAGCCATCAGGATGGAGATAATAATACCGCCGATCACGATCCCGAGAAAAATGATCAGCACCGGCTCCATCAGTGCCAGCAGGCGCTGCACAGCGGTCTTTATTTCCTTGTCATAGGTGGTCGCAACCCGATCCAGCATTTCCGCAAGATGTCCGGATTCTTCCCCAAGACGTATCATCTGTACTGCCATAATCGGAAAAACGCCAGCTTCACTCACCGGTGCCGCCAGTCCTCCTCCCTGTTTAAGACTGTCGATCGCCAGATCAATCTTGCCAGCAATGGCACGGTTGCCAAGCGTCTCCTTGACGATGGTCAACGCTGACAGGAGCGTCACACCATTGCCCAGCAGCGTGGCAAGCGTGCGTGCAAAACTGGCCACTTCCAGCTTGCTGACGAGATCGCCCACCAGTGGTAGTTTCAGCAGCATGGCATCCCACTGCAAACGTCGCACTGGATCGGCCAGCTGCATGCGTACCGCGACATAAGCCACCATCAGCAGCATGAACATCACCCACCAGTAATCCCTGACTGCCTGGGCGACACCCACCACAATCTGGGTAGGCAAGGGCAGTTCCTTGCCGGCTGATTCAAACATTTCAGTAAACTGCGGCACCACAAAAGCCAGCAGCAACAGCATGGAAGCCACTGAGAGTGTCAAGAGGACGGCCGGGTAAATCATTGCTGTCGTCACGGTATCGCGCAACTCCCGTGAACGCTCCAGATATTCGGAAAGCCTGCGGAGAACTTCCTCCAGCGCACCACCGGCCTCACCTGCCCGAATCAGGTTCAGGTAAAAGCGTGAAAACACCTGCCCCTGTCGCTCCAGAGCATCAGAAAGCTGGCCCCCACCCTTGACAACTTCCAGCACCCTGCCGACCAGGGCATTGAGGGGAGGATTGTGCTCGCTCAGTTCCATAAGCACCTGAAGCCCGCGATCCAGCGGCAGGCCAGCCTCAAGCAGCGTCAACAGTTCCCGGGTAAACGAGTTGATATCCTTCGGCTTGAGCCTTGCTCCCTTTTTTCCCGGCAACAGAAAACGCAATGGCTGCTTTCCCGCCTGCACGATCCTTATCGGCAGCAGGCCATCAGCCTGCAGGCGCATGAGCAGTGTTGCCTCATCAGGCGCTTCACACTCAGCTTCAAGCGTCTCGCCTTCCCGGCTTACCGCCTTGTAATGATAAAGAGGCATGAATCAGCGACTCCCGATCATCAATGATCTGAGGTCACACGCAGGACCTCTTCCAGTGTGGTCATACCCGCCAGTGCTTTCTGGATACCATCGTCGTACATGGTCTGCATACCCTCTGCAAGCGCCGCTTCCTCAATATGACGTGACTGGGCGTGAGTCATGACCAGACGGCGGATTTCATCGGTCATGACCAGGAATTCCACGATGGCAAGCCTGCCCCGGTATCCTGAGCCGCCGCAAGCCTCACAGCCCACAGGATGCGCCAGCATCAGTGGACCTTCGGGCTGGTAATGCCTGAGATTCATTTCGTCCGCGACTTCAGCCAGGGCTGGTTTCAGCTCGCGGCAATCAAGACACAGACGTCTGACCAGACGCTGCCCAAGAATACCATTGACCGTTGATGTAATCAGGTAATCTTCCAGCCCCATGTCCATCAGACGGGTCACACCACTCGCGGCATCGTTGGTATGCAGGGTTGAAAGCACAAGATGTCCGGTCAGGGCAGACTGCACGGCAATGCGCGCAGTCTCAAGATCGCGCATTTCACCAATCATGATGACATCAGGATCCTGACGCATGATGGATCTGAGGGAATTGGCAAAGGTCAGTCCGATCTGGGGTTTGACCTGAATCTGGTTAACTCCCTCCAGCTGATATTCCACCGGATCTTCCACCGTGATGATCTTGCGCTCGGGTGTATTGATCTTGTGTAATGCCGTATACAGGGTGGTACTCTTGCCGCTACCTGTTGGACCTGTGATCAGGATGATACCGTGTGGCAGCGACAGTATTTCCAGGAATCGCGCCAGCGCATCGCCATCAAAACCCAGTCTGGCAAAATCGAGCACGATGCTCTCCTTGTGCAACAGACGGATGACCACACTTTCGCCATACATGGTAGGCACGGTTGACACACGCAGATCCAGTTCCTTGCCCTGCACCTGCAGCTTGATCCGCCCATCCTGCGGCAGCCGGCGTTCAGCGATATTCAGTTTGGCCATGATCTTGATACGTGAAATCACGGCAGCCGTTGACCTGACTGGCGGTGCTTCGACATCACGCAGCACCCCATCAACCCTGAAGCGCACCTTGAGCTGCTGTTCAAACGGTTCGACATGGATATCCGAAGCCCTGGACTCCACGGCCCGCTGCATGATGAGATTGACCATTCTGATCACGGGGGCTTCACTGGCCAGATCTTTCAGATGCTCGACATCGGCCTGATCAATTTCTTCGTCGCCGCCAATGTTATCAACGATCTGGCCCATGGCAGACTTGCCGCTGCCCAACTGGTGTTCAATAGCCTTTTCTATGTCTGAAGGAAAACCCACACAGATTTCAACCGGTTTTTCCAGTGCCAGTTCCATGGCACTGACCAGATCAGCATCCAGAGGGTCGGCCATGGCAATCAGGACGGCCCCACCTTCCTGGTCTTTAATCCCTACGATATGGTTTTCCTTGAGAAACCTTGGCGGAAGCGCATTGGCAAAAGGATTTTCATCCGGGTAATCCTGGGGCGTGATCACGCTGAAGCTGCTAACCTCGCCCAGCGTTTCTGCCACATCTTTTTCAGCCACCAGGCCAAGCTTGAGCAGCAGACCTGGCAGTTTCTGGTTATCAGCCTGAGCAAGCAGCCGGCGTGCCCTGAGAAGGTCGGCATCACGAAGATGACCGCGTCTCAGAAGTGCGTGAGCAAACTGCTCATAGGGATCATGGGTCTGCATGGGATAGGCGTCAGTCGACAAACAGCTTGTCGGGATTAAGTATACCTTTGGGATCAAAGACCTGCTTGATACCGCGCATCAGGGAACGGTGCGTGGCATCCAGTTCGCGATCCATATAAGGCAGCTTTTCCAGTCCGACACCATGCTCACCGGAAAGGCTGCCACGCAGGCTGATGACCAGCGAAAACAGCGCATCCAGACAGGCATGAGCACGCCTGAGAGCATCAGCGTCATCAGGGTCAAACAGCAGGTTGACATGAATATTGCCATTGCCGGCATGGCCAAAGTTGACGATGGCGATGGAAAATCGCTGCGACAGCTGGTCAATCCCGCTGATAAGATCAGGAATGGCGGTAACTGGTACCACCACATCTTCATTGATTTTCTTGGGCGCAATCTTTCTCAGCGCGGGAGAAAGCGCCTTACGTACCGCCCAGAGCGCCTCAGCCTCCTGTGCATTGTCTGCGATCCGGCACTCCACCAGTCCCTCATTGGAAGCTACGCTGACCAGTCTCTCCATGGCGGCGCTTATGCTATCGCGGAAGCCATCAACCTCGACCATCAGCAGGGCATGCACGCCCTCAGGCAGATCAAGCGTCGTGGACTCCCTGACCAGGCGGATGGCGTTGCCATCAATAAACTCCAGGGCACAGGGAAGTACCGGCTGTGCCATGATGGAAGCCACCGCTCTGGCTGCTGCCGCAACATCCCTGTATCCAAGGCGGATCAGCTGCCTGGCCTCAGCCAGTGGTGTCAGCTTCAGCACAGCTTCGGTGATGATGGCCAGTGTGCCCTCTGATCCGATCAGCAGACGCGTGAGGTCATAACCCACCACGCCTTTGGTGGTGTAAACACCGCAACGCAGCGTTTCGCCCGCGCCCGTGACCGCACGCAGACCCAGCGTGTTGTCACGTGGCGTGCCATATTTGACCGCCCTCGGACCCGCTGAGTTATAAGCCAGATTACCGCCAATACTGCAGAAAGCTGCACTGGTAGGATCAGGTGCCCAGAAAAAACCGAGTGGCTGCAGATAATCCTGTAGCGCCTGATTGGTAACACCAGGTTCGACCACCACATAACGGTTGTCTACCGATATCTCCCTGATGGCGGTCATTCTCTCCATGGAGACGACAATGCCGCCCCTAACCGGCACACTGGCCCCGGTCGTGCCGGTTCCCCTTCCGCGTGGCGTCAGCGCAACCTCAAAAGTATTACAGAGACTTGCCAGTTCCAGCACCTGGTCGTGATGCCGTGGAAACACAACCGCTTCTGGCAAGACATGACGCTTGCTGTTGTCATAGCCATAAGACCAGCAGTCTGCAGGCTCTGTCAGCAGATCCTCTGGTCTGAAGCACGCGTTCAATCGGGCCAGCAGTCCGGCAGGCATCAGATTCATGGTATCTGTTCGCCAAACAGTGTGTAATCAATGGTGTCACAGAGCGCATGCGTCACAAGAAGATGTATTTCCTGTATGCGGGCTGTGGAATCGACTGCTACGCGGATTTCAATATCATCGTCATGCAGAATACGCGCAGCTTCACCGCCATCACGCCCAGAGAGTAATACCACACGCATGCCACGTTCATGTGCCGCCCTGATAGCCTGCAGGATACTGGGGGAACGGCCGCTGGTCGTATAAGCCAGCAGCGCATCGGTCGCCTGCCCCAGCGCCAGAATCTGCCTGGCAAATACATCACGGTAGTCATAATCATTGGCAATCGAGGTCAGCGTAGGCGTATCTGCAGTCAGGGCTATGGCAGGCAGTCCTGGCCGCTCCCGTTCAAAACGGTTCAGCATCTCTGATGAGAAATGCTGGGCTTCAGCCGCTGAGCCTCCGTTACCGCAGCACAATATCCTGCCATCGGCCAGCAGGCTTTCAGACAGAAGAAATCCGGCGCGCTCGCTGGCATCAGCGACCTGCTCCATCACGGATTCCAGGCACTGCAGATGATGCAGGAAAAGTTTTTTCACACGGCTGTCAGCATTCATGAGGCAGTGATCGCATTTTTAATCCAGTTAAATGTCAGTCCGTCAGGCTTCGCTGGTGACATGGCGACCACATCCAGTCTGAACGGCCCATGAAATTTCCTCACTTTGAGGTAGTAAAGACTGGTCGCCAGGAGACGACGCTGTTTTCTGGCATCGACACTATACAATGCCCCTCCATGCTGCTGGCCTGCCCGGTAACGGACTTCCACCGCAACCCTGAACCCGCCATCCTGCATGATCAGGTCAAGCTCCCCTGAACGACACCTGAAGTTACGCTCAAGCAGCACCAGTCCCTGTTCCTCCAGATACTGAAGCGCCAGATTTTCTGCCAGTCTGCCACGTTCAGATGCACTAGCGCGGAACAGGTCTGCCATTGGCAAACTCGGCACAGCTGGCCTCGCGCTGGAGGACATGGCCGCCAGGAAGGCGTAACGTGCCGGTAAAGCCGGAGAAACTGAAACCACCTCCATGCTTCATGTCCTGAATACGCATGCCCAGCTGGAATGCATCCAGACCAAAAGCCACGAGACGGAGATAATCAGGCTGCACGCGCGTAAGCCCCGCCTGCATGGCCGTCTGGGACAGGGCGCCACCTTCACCTGGCCGGATGACCCATGGAATATCACAGAAGACAACACCATCCAGTGGCTGATCCAGAATCGCATCCGCTCTCCCCATGAACAGGGACGAATGCGCATAGACAGGCAACCTTACCTGCATTGCATCCAGCGAAGGCTTGATAATACGGGCATCATGGGCGTCAGCCACCATCCAGATGAAATCCGGAAGCCCCTGCTCATAGGGGGTGGCCGATGACGCCCCGGCACCACTGATGAT
>JBEBBU010000021.1:0-7822 GCA_041158225.1 Pseudomonadota bacterium
ACAGGCTGCGCCCAGAGTATGCGTACATCATGCGGAAGCCGGGTATTACCGCCCATGGTCCAGGCGTGACAGGAGCGATGAACGGCTGTATCAAAGTGGATGACCTGTCCTGTCGCATGAACTCCAGCGTCGGTTCTTCCCGCACAGGTGACTGCAACAGGTGAGTCTGCCAGCAGGCTGAGGGAATCCTGTAGCACGGCCTGAACAGAAGGACGTTGACTCTGTATCTGCCAGCCGGAATAGGCTACACCGTCGTACTCAATGCCGAGCGCTATACGCATATGACCATAAGGTACTGAGCGGTGGCTAGAATGGCTTGAGTACAGCCAGCAGGATAATGGCAAACAGGAAAAGTACGGGGACTTCGTTTATCCAGCGATAAAAGACATGACTGCGGCTGTTTCTATCGTTGGCGAATGCATAAAGCCAGCGTCCACACTGGATGTGATAGCCTACCAGCAGTGCGATCAATGTGAGTTTGCCGTGCAGCCAGCCGCTGCTACCGTAAGCAACCCAGGCATAATCCACCATCATCCAGCCGCCAAATACCAGCGTCAGTATCATGCCCGGTGTCATGATGCCCCAGTAAAGTTTTCTCTCCATGATCTTGAATCGCTCAATGCTGATGACATCAGAACTCATGGAGTGATAGACAAAAAGTCTGGGAAGGTAGAAGAGACCTGCAAACCAGGTCACCATGAAGATCAGGTGAAACGCTTTCAACCACATCTAATCAATCTCCCTGTATGGGGTGAGCAAGCGCCATATCCATGGCGGTCATCACTGACTCGACCTGCAAGGTACCTACACGGCGCATGACAGGCCTGCCTGCCCTGTCAAGCAGAACGCTTGCAGGAATGGCGGCGATGTCCAGTAACCCTGATATCCTGGTTACCCTGTCCAGCGTCACCGGAAATTCCCACGCTCCAGCCTGCTGCATGGCAAGCACCTGTGCGGGCGGATCAGTATCCATCGCTACCAGCATGAGACGTATGCCCCGCTGTCTGGCCATGCTGTCCAGCCTGATAATATCAGGAATTTCTGCCAGGCATGGAGAGCAGAACAGAGACCAGAATACCAGCAGCGTGCCACGCTGCACACCCTCGCCACTCAGGGGCAACATCGTGCCCGACAGCGTCATGACCCGCTCGGGGATAGCAGGTGTCTGCAGGGCATACCATGGTCTGGCCCATAAAAGCAGTACGGCCAGTGAGACGGCCAGCACGCTGGCCGTCCACCGGCCTGGCACTAGGCTTCAACCTGCTGGATGCCATCCAGAAACCAGGTTGGCTGGCGACTGGCCAGCGATCTGGTGAAGTGCCACACTTCCTCAACCTGCTTTGGCGTTTCGTCCTGGGATTCACGCATCATGACACGGAACTGGACACTGGCCTCACGGTTCTGCCCAACATCCTGCACGGCAATGATCCGCACATCAACATGATGGATTTCTGTCTGATTAGGCTGCGTCCTGTTGCGGATCTGGTCCTGCAGTTCTGCAAATACCTTGTCCGTGGTGAGTGATCGTAGAGCTGCCAGATCACCAGCATCCCAGGCTTTCTGGAGATGGCGGTAGGCGGCTTCCGCTCCCTGCACAAAGCTTTTCGCATCAAAATCCGCAGGCATGACGGGTACACCGGCGGCATGAGCCTGACCCGCAGTGCCCTGCCGACCTGCCATGATGTCCGTATCGAAACCAGGGCCTGTCGCATCACGCTGCATGACCTGTTCGGGCGCATAATGACCTGAAGCAGTATGAACTCCCGTATTGGCATAAGCATCACTGCTACGGCGCGAACGTGCGACAAACAGGCGGTAAAGCAGGTAAGCTACCAGGCCAAAGACCAGTATGTCCATGAAATTGAAATGCTCGAAAGCGCCGCCCATGAACATGGAACCCAGCAGCCCGCCCAGTGCCAGACCGCCCAGCATGCCCATGAGGCCACTCCGTCTTGCCATGCTGTCGCGCAACCCGGCGTTGGGGCTCGGGGCTGTCTGTGGCTGGCGGTAACCAGGCTGTTGCGCCGTATTGCCCGGGGCTGCGGCAGGCGAACGCTGGTAGGGCGCGCTGTAGGAAGGACGACTGCCAAAAGACTTGCCACTTCCCATCCGGGCCGCGCTGGCATCAAGACTGAGCGTCAGGGTCGCCAGCAGGGTAAGTACGGCCATGAATGCCGAACCTGATATTTTTTTCATCAAACTTCCTCAAATGTTCTGGAAACTGAACGACGATCCCTGTTGAATGGAGCGTCAGGTCATTATTGAACCGATAAATTACAGTAAAATGGCACAGTCAACAGCCCTGTGCAGCTACAGGCCTAACTCAAACCAAGGAATTCAGGCACATGTTACTCCATCCCGCACAAAATCCAACTGATTTGACCGCCTATGGCGCCACGCGTTCCACCATTTCAGGTCATGTTCTTGATCAGGATATGCTGGAAACCATGGATGGTTTCTGGCGGGCATGCAACTACCTCAGTCTTGGCATGATCTATCTTCAGGATAACCCCCTGCTGAGGGAGCCACTGGTACCGGGGCACATCAAGAACAGGCTGCTGGGGCACTGGGGTTCAAGCCCGGGTCTTTCCTTCATCTATACACACCTGAACAGGATTATCCGCCAGCAGTCACGGAACATGCTGATCATGGCAGGCCCTGGCCACGGTGCCCCGGGTATTCTTGGGCCCGTCTATCTTGAAGGTTCCTATTCGGCGGTTTACCCTGACAAGACTCAGGACATGGCGGGCCTGAAAAAGTTTTTCAGGCAGTTTTCCTTCCCTGGTGGCATTGGCAGTCACTGCACGCCCGAAACCCCCGGATCCATTCATGAAGGTGGGGAGCTTGGCTACGTACTCTCCCATGCCTGTGGTGCGGCATTTGATAATCCCGATCTCTGTGTTGTCGCGGTTGTCGGCGATGGCGAGGCCGAAACCGGCCCTCTGGCCACCTCCTGGCACATCAACAAGTTTCTGAATGCCAGACGGGATGGCGCCGTACTGCCGATCCTGCATCTCAACGGCTACAAGATCAATAATCCAAGCCTGCTATCACGCATATCCCACGAGGAACTGGATCATCTTTTCAGGGGCTATGGCTACGAGCCATTTTTCGTGGAAGGTTCTGATCCTGCCAGCATGCATCAGGCTATGGCAGCTACGCTGGATGTCTGCTTCGAGCGTATCGGCAACATCCAGCAGGATGCCCGCGGAAACGCTCCATACCAGCGTCCTTACTGGCCGATGATTGTGTTGCGCTCTCCCAAGGGCTGGACGGCCCCAAGAAAAGTCGATGACAGACATCTGGAGGGGTTCTGGCGTGCGCATCAGGTACCCATGGCGGATGTCAAAAAGAATCCTGAGCATCTGGCCATGCTTGAGCAGTGGATGCGCAGTTACCGCCCCGATGAACTGTTTGATGCCGAAGGACAACTGCTGGCACGCTACCGCGCCGCGGCACCTGAGGGGCATCTGCGTATGGGGCTGAGTCCACACGCCAATGGTGGTGTGATCAGAAAGCCACTGGCCATGCCTGATTTTCGTGACTACGCACTCAGCATTGAATCTCCTGGCGGCATGAGCAGTGAAAATACCCGTCCACTGGGACGCATGCTGCGCGATATCATGTCCATGAACATGCATGGTTTCAGGGTGTTCGGTCCCGATGAAAATACATCCAACAAGCTTGATGCCATCTATGAAGTCAGTGGCAAGAACTGGCAGGCGGGGCTGTTGCCCGAAGATGAGGATGGGGGCGCACTTGATCCTGAAGGACGCGTCATTGAAATGCTCAGTGAACATACGCTGGAGGGTATGCTGGAAGGCTATCTGCTTTCTGGCCGGCACGGTTTCTTTTCAACCTATGAAGCCTTTGCCCATGTCATTGATTCCATGTTTAACCAGCATGCCAAATGGCTGGATATCTGCAATCACATCCAGTGGCGTGCCCCCGTGGCTTCACTCAACCTGCTGATTACTTCGACAGTCTGGCGGCAGGATCACAATGGCTTTACCCACCAGGATCCAGGATTCCTGGACATTGTCGTAAACAAGAGTGCTTCAGTCACGCGCATCTATCTGCCCCCTGATGCCAACTGCCTGCTGTCCGTTGCAGATCACTGCCTGCGCAGTGTGAATTATGTGAATGTCATTGTTTCAGACAAGCAGTCACACCTTCAGTATCTTTCCATGGAGCAGGCCGTACTTCACTGCGCCAAGGGTATCGGTATCTGGGAATGGGCCAGCAATGATGCAGGAACTGAACCTGATCTGGTCATGGCTTCTGCTGGCGATATTCCTACGCTTGAGGCACTGGCCGCCACGCTGCTGCTCAGAGAGGCGTTTCCTGACATTCGTATCCGCTTCATCAATGTCGTGGATCTGCTCAGGCTTCAGCCGGAATCCGAACATCCGCACGGACTCAGTGACCGTGATTTTGACAGCCTGTTCACCCGTGACAGGCCTGTTATTTTCAACTTCCACGGTTATCCCTTCCTGATTCATCGTCTGGCATACCGGCGCACCAATCACGCCAATTTCCATGTACGTGGCTACAAGGAAAAAGGCAATATCAACACGCCCCTGGATCTCGCCATCAGTAACCAGATTGACCGCTTCAGCATCGCCATTGATGCCATTGACCGTATCCCGCGTCTCCAGGTGGCAGGTGCTCACGCTAAGGAGCGCTTCAGGGCCGAGCAGATGGCATGCCGCGCCTACGCTTACGAGCATGGCATTGACAGGCCTGACATCACTGGCTGGCGCTGGCCTGCCGCTCAGGAGCAGGCATGAAACCAGACGAATATGTGGGTATTGATGAGGACCGTTTTGGTGGCATGACGGATATTGGTCGCATCATCCGTGATGCCTGGGCCTTCGGACTGATTCCTGAGAGCGAACGCTGTCAGGGATGGCGAAGCCAGGCGATTGAGCAGTTGTGGCAGAAAGTCCAGGATGCATGGTCCGCTGCCGGCTATCAGGTCAGTAATCTTCCGGAGGAAACCAGAGAACGGTTTATGCGCATACAGGCACAGGCGGTAGAACGTGCAAGAGCATCAGGCTGGAATCCGGATCTTCTGGATGATGACTGAGATATCGCTCGCACAGGGTGGATGCGGACTTGCTGACTGGCGCGGCCAGTTGCATCAGGCCGCATCTGCTGGCTGCCAGATCCTGCCGGTTGGCACAGGAAGCACGCGCCATCTTCTTGAAGGCATCTTTACCTCAAAGGTCAGGGAACTCATCACAACCACCCATAGTGGCATTACCCTCTATGAACCCGGAGAGCTTGTACTGAGTGCAAGGGCAGGCACGCCACTGTCCCTGATTCAGCAGCAGCTGGCTGCAGAAGGACAGATGCTCACTTTTGAACCACCGATATTCGCGCCAGGCTGCACCATTGGTGGCTGTTACAGCATGGGCACAGCTGGCCCGCGTCGCATGTATGCAGGGGGATTCAGGGAGGCAATACTGGGTATCGAACTGATGAGCGGCCGTGGTGAAGTCATGAAGTTTGGTGGCCGCGTCATGAAAAACGTGGCTGGTTTTGATATAGCCCGGGCACTTGCAGGGACAAGAGGTGCCATGGGACTTATCAGCGAAATTACCCTGAGGGTTATTGCTTCACCAGAAACTGAAGCCACTGTATCCGTGACATGTACGGCAGATGATGCCATCCTGCAAATGAACCATCTGGCAGGTACATCCTGCCCACTAAGCGCCTCCATGTGGCATGATGGGCGCCTCTATCTGAGACTGTCCGGATCTGTGCGTCGGGTACAGGCAGCTACAACAGCACTTGGCGGCGAGAAGATTGAGGGTGAGGACAGCGATCAACTCTGGCAGAGTGTAAACCACCATACCATGCCATTTTTCGGCAAGGCTGAACCTGATGTTTCCCTGTGGCGTCTGTCCCTGCCGGTGACGACCCCTTGGCGAACGCCGGCAGGAACATACCGCAGCATGATGGAGTGGGGTGGCGGCGTACGCTGGTACTGGTCAACTGCGCCCGCAGAAGATGTGCACACGCTGGCCCGTTCTGCAGGTGGTAGTGCGTGGCTATGGCGTCCAGGTACTGAACTTGGCAAGGCAGCCGCCACTCCAAGACAGACAGGTGCTCCATTACCGCTGATCAGACTGCAGCAGCGTCTCAAGCAACAGATGGATCCTGACAACCTTTTCTTCTGGGCTTTTGCGCCCCCCTTGACTCAGGGAGATACACCGTGACTGAAAAAACACCTGTCCACCGCATACTGGCCAGATTCTGCCGCATGATAGGTATTGTGGGCCTGCTGGCGCCAGCCATTACAGGTGCGGCAGAAGTCCCGCAGACGGGCAGTCAGGCGCCCGCTTTTACCCTTCCCGATCAGGCAGGAAAGTCTCACAGCCTCAAGGATTATGCTGGCCGCTGGGTTGTACTTTACTTTTATCCCAAGGATGACACACCAGGCTGTACCCAGGAAGCCTGCGCCTTTCGCGATGACCAGCACCGCCTCGCTGCGCTGGGTGTGCAGATACTGGGGGTCAGTCTTGACGGCCGCAAGTCACACGCGGATTTTGCCGCAAAATACAGTTTGCCTTTCCCTCTTTTATCCGATGAATCAGGTGAAGTTACCGGCCAGTACGGGGCTCTGATTGGCATGGGGCCGGTCAAGTTTGCCAGACGCTATACCTTTGTCATTGATCCTAAGGGTACGGTAAGAAAAACCTACCTTGATGTTGATACCAAAAAACACGCCCAGGAAATCATTCAGGACGTGACCGCACTGCAACAGGCTGGCTGAGAGGCTCCGAATCTCTGTGCACGTAAGCCTTGCTGAATCACTGAAAACCGAGCCTGCGGCCCTCAGAGGCCAGGAGCTTCTGAAGTCCTGCGTGCACTGTGGTTTCTGTAACGCCACCTGTCCAACCTACCAGCAACTGGGGGATGAACAGGATGGTCCGAGAGGCAGAATATACCGGCTGGGCAATATACTCGAAGGCAAGGCGCCGTCCCGGCTGGATGCCCTGCACTTTGACCGTTGCCTTACATGCCTCAATTGCGAAACGACCTGCCCCTCCGGGGTCAGGTACAGCGGGATCATTGATCTGGCCAGAGACATGGCTGCAAGCCAGAGGCCGCGCATGGAACAATGGCTGCGCAAAGGGTTGGTCAGCCTGCTGTTACACCCCTTGACAGCCAGGCTGTACGACTGGTTCCGGCCTGTTCTGCGACTATCTGGTCTTAGGCGCGGCAATGATAGCCAGGCTTTCCGGGCCGTGCAAAGTGCGCCAGCTACCCCGTTGCGTGGGCGTGTCATGCTTTTTGAAGGCTGTGTCCAGCCTTATCTGATGCCTGAAATCAACGCTGCCACTGAGTTTGTGCTGCATCGTCTCGGCTATGAAGTCATACGTCATGCACTGACAGACTGTTGCGGCGCCCTGCACCACCATACACTGGGGAGTTCGGATGCTGAACCGCTGGTGACAGGCAATGTGCGCCAATGGCATAGCTGGCTTGAAGATGACACTATCCATGCCATACTGGTCAATGCTTCCGGATGTGGCGCTTTTATCCAGCGCTATCCAGTGCTTCTTGAAGGTCATGATGAAGCAGGCATGGCCTTGCAGGCAGAGAAGGTCACCCGCAAAACCCATGATCTTCTGGATTTCATTGCATGCCATGGCCGGGAATCCCTTGCACAGATGCTGGCAGGCATACCCACTGCCATCAAGGCACAGACACATCTAGCTTTCCATCCTCCCTGTACACTGCAGCATGGTCTCCAGATCAGGGGCGTCATGGAATCCCTGCTTTCGCAGTGGGGGTACGCATGGACAGCCAT
>JBEBBU010000022.1:0-38634 GCA_041158225.1 Pseudomonadota bacterium
TAGCGGAATAGCATCTCGGCCAGCCTTGGATCATCAAAGGATGGGGCAACCACGAAGTTATGCTCACGCAACTGCTGCCGCAGCCCCGCCAGTTTCCGCTTGTCAGCATCATTGAGAAACCCGCCACTATAAAGGGAGAAATCAGGATCTGCAGGTACAGCATGCTCAGCATCGAAGGAGTGTGCGACAAATTCATGGACCATGCGCTGCAGTTCCGGGTCATTCCGCCAGAGATCCATATGCTGGCGTATCTGCGCAACAGGAATAGCCAGACGCTCAATATCTTCATGCCGTAAAGCCTGCCAGGGCACCACCATGGGACAGCGGTTCATGGCAATCCAGTACAGTGGAGACTGCCTGCCACTGTCACTGTATGCTGTCCGAACGCTTTCCAGCGGATGCACGGCAAGGTTGACGGCGAGCATCTGATGCTGCCGTTTCGTGGATAACTGTAATGGCAGAATGATACCCAGATTGCGCTGGGCAATACCAAACCGGGTGGAGACATGCAGCACCGGATCGGGCAGGCCGATACGCAACAGATGCTGGATGGACTGCCGGCTTCGATGCTGCTCGGCATAGTGCCAGAGCCTGGGCTGCGAAACCTGCAGCTTCCTGGCCAGTCCTATGGTGGCCATGACATCAGAAAGGGCATCATGGGCATGTTCATGACTGACCTCATTGACTGCAGCCAGTTTTTCCAGCCTGAAACTGACAGCACCATCGTCACCCACAGGCCAGTCCAGCGCATCTGGCCGTAGGGCATAAGCCATACGCACCACATCAATCATGTCCCAGCGCGAATTACCGCCCCGCCACTCACGTTCGTAAGGATCCATGAGGTTCCGGAAGAATGAGTGACGCAGAAACTCGTCATCAAAGCGCAGGGTATTCCAGCCAAGCGCACAGGTACCCGGCAACATCAGCTGCTGGTGAATATCCTGCAGGACTTCTGCCTCTACCCTGCCCTGTGATTCCAGAAGCTGCGGAGTAAGACCGGTCACAAGACTGGCCTCCGGATCAGGCAATACATCAGGAGCGAGCCTGCAGAACCAGACATGAGGTTCCCCCATGGGCTGCAACCCCGTATCAGTCCTTAAGCCTGCAAACTGCAGGATACGATCCTTGCGGCTATCCTTGCCGCTGGTTTCAAGATCGTACCAGTAATAGCCCGGCTGGTTCACGCCTGGTTTTCAGCTTCCATTCTCAGGCGCTTTTCACATTTCTTGACACAGACACAGTCACTGCTGCCAGTACCGCCACAACTGCCCTTGATCGGGGAGCGGCCAAAAATGACACCAACTGCCATCATGAGAATCACCAGACCGATGGCTGCAAATGTAACCAGAAACATTGTCATACGTTTCTCCAGAATCCTATGGATAAAAAAAACCGGCTCAAACGACAAGTTTGAACCGGTTTTCAGTGTAGATCAACCGCTTAATCAGCCGCCAAAATCATCCAGCATGATGTTTTCACGATCAACGCCGATATCCAGCAGCATCTTGATCACTGAAGTGTTCATCATCGGAGGACCGCAGAGATAGTACTCGCAGTCTTCTGGTGCAGGATGGTTTTTCAGGTACTGCTCAAACAGCACATTGTGAATAAAACCGGTATAACCCGTCCAGTTATCTTCAGGCTTGGGCTCAGAAAGTCCAATATGCCATTTGAAGTTATCGTTTTCGGCCTGCAGCGTATTGAAGTCGTCCACATAGAACATCTCACGCAGCGAGCGCGCACCGTACCAGAAGGTCATCTTGCGCTTGCTCTTGAGACGGCGCAGCTGGTCGAAAATATGCGACCTCATTGGCGCCATACCGGCACCACCACCCACGAATACCATTTCCTTGTCGGTATCACGGGCGAAGAACTCACCAAATGGCCCTGAAATGGTGACCTTGTCACCTGGCTTCAGATTGAAGATATAGCTGGACATGAGGCCAGGCGGAACATCCTTTTCGCGACCAGGAGGTGGCGTAGCAATACGGACATTGAGCATGATGATGTCACGTTCTTCAGGATAACTGGCCATGGAATATGCCCTGATGACATCTTCCTTGCTATGGCCTTCCAGATCCCAGAGCTTGTATTTGTCCCACTCGTCACGGAAACGCTCATGAACATCAAAGTTCTTGAAGAAGATGTCGTAGGGAGGAGATTCAATCTGGATATAGCCGCCTGCGCGGAAATCCACATACTCACCCTTGGGCAGTTCCAGTACCAGTTCCTTGATAAACGTAGCCACGTTATCGTTCGAGCGAACCGTACACTCCCACTTCTTGACCCCAAAGACTTCGTCATGCACATGAATCTTCATGTTCTGCTTGACCGTCACCTGACAGGCCAGACGATCACCACAGGCGGCCTCGCGCTTAGTGATATGCGACAGCTCTGTCGGCAGGATTTCACCACCGCCATCGAGTACCTGCACCTTACACTGGGCACAGGTGCCACCACCACCACAGGCAGATGAGACGAAAAGGCTGTTGTCTGCCAGTGCGTTCAGCAGTTTTGAACCGATAGGCACATGAATGGTCTTCTCATCATTGATGAGAATCTCCACATTGCCCTCGGCGACCAGTTTGGATTTTGCACCCAGGATCACAAATACCAGCGCAATCACGATGGCTGTGAACAGGATGACGCCTAAAATAATTTCCAACATGTTTGCGACCTGTCCTTACAATTGGATACCGGAAAACGCCATGAAGCCCAGCGCCATCAGACCGGCGGTAATGAAAGTGATGCCCAGTCCTCTCAGACCTGGCGGTACATCGCTGTACTTGAGCTTTTCACGTACACCTGCCATCGCCGTAATGGCCAGCGCCCAGCCAAAACCACTGCCAATCCCGTAAACCACACTTTCATTGAAGTTGTAGTCACGTTCGATCATGAACAGCGAACCTGCCAGAATGGCACAGTTCACCGTGATCAGTGGCAGAAAGATACCCAATGCGTTGTAAAGTGCCGGGAAAAACCGGTCGAGCACCATTTCCAGAATCTGGACCATGGCGGCAATCACACCGATACAAGCCATCAGGGCAATAAAGCTGAGATCAACATCTGCCATGCCGGCCCAGGCCAGACCACCTTCCTTCAGCAGATAGGTGTAGATCAGGTTATTGGCAGGAACCGTCAGCGTCTGCACGATGGTCACCGCGATACCAAGACCTACAGCCGTTTCAATTTTCTTGGAAACGGCGATGAAGGTACACATACCCAGAAAAAACGCCAGTGCCATGTTCTCAATGAACACTGACTTGATGAAAAGATTGATATAGGCTTCCATCAGTGTGCCTCCCCGTGGTGTGCCTGCATGATGACAAAATCAGCTTTTTCTACCTGTGCCGGCTTCCAGCTGCGGATCACCCAGATCAGGAGGCCAATCAGGAAGAATGCACTTGGAGGCAGCAGCAGCAGGCCATTTGGCACATACCAGCCGCCGTCCTTGACCAGAGGCAGAACATCCATACCCAGCAGCTTGCCAGAACCAAAAACTTCACGGATCACGGCAACGACAATCAGGATGAGACTGTAACCCAGACCATTGCCGATACCGTCAAGGAAGCTTTCCCATGGCGGATTCTTCATGGCGTAGGCTTCTGCGCGCCCCATGACGATACAGTTGGTGATGATCAGGCCTACAAAGACCGAAAGCTGCTTGCTGACATCATAGGCAAATGCTTTCAGCAACTGGTCAACCACGATCACCAGTGAGGCAATGATGATCATCTGTGCAATGATACGCACGCTGCTGGGAATGTGGTTGCGGATAAATGCAATACCGGCACTGGAAAATGCCGTCACTGCAGTCAGTGCCATACACATGATCAGCGCAGTGCTCAGCTTGGTGGTCACCGCCAGTGCCGAACAGATACCGAGTACCTGCAGGGTAATGGGATTGTTATCGACCAGCGGGTCGATCAGTACTTTCTTGTGTTCGCTATTCAAGTTCATGATTTTAACCCTTGCCGGCTCTTACTTTTGAGAGATAGGGACCAAAAGCTTCCTGCCCCATCCAGTAACGCATCAGGTTGCTGACACCACGACTGGTCAGCGTGGCACCTGCCAGCGCATCCACCTGATACTTTGCATCAGGCTTGCTGGGATCCACACCACCCTTGACCAGACCGATGGCGACTTCACCCATTTCCACGGTCTCACCCTTTTCACTCAGGGTATTTTCATGGACCTGCCTTGCAGAGTAGTTGGAGATTTTCTTGCCTTTCCACAACGCCTTCCACTTGGGGTTGACCACTTCACCACCCAGACCCGGGGTTTCTGCCTGATCGTAAAGATTCAGGCCGACAATGGTTTCACCATCAGCTTCCACCGCAAGGAATCCGTACATGGTGGACCACAGGCCATAACCACTGACGGGAAGAATGACGGACTTAAGCTGTCCCTTTTCCTTAACCAGATAAACCTTGGCATACAGCGGCTTGGCCTTGATACCGGCAATATCATCCTGTGCAGGAATGGGCTTACTGGTAGCCGGATTTTTGGCTGCCTTGCGCTGGTCATAGGTCTTGACATCAACCGCCGTGGTATATTCGCCTGTTGCCAGATCGACCAGCCGTGGCTCGATGTTCTTGAAGGCTTCATCAACACTGGTGCCATCCTGAAGCAGACCTGCTACTTCAAGAATATTCACCTTTTCATCACGCGCCTTGTTGGACTCCTGCAATGGCTTCAGCGCAACTGCGGAACCTGATACCAGTATGGCGCCCACCAGACAGAGACCGAGTGCAACCACCAGCGTCTTTTCAAAACTGTCATTGGCCAGCGCCAGCACACGGCGGAGATAGACTTCTGCCTGCTCACGATAGGCAGCAAAGGATTGTGCGTTCTGACTGCTCATGCGTTTACCTGCGATGCAATACGGCGTGCTCTCCGCATCATGTTGGCCTTGACCACGACATAATCAATGAGAGGAGCAAAAATGTTGGAGAAAAGGATGGCCAGCATGATGCCTTCCGGGAACGCTGGATTGACCACACGGATAAGCACGGTCATGAAACCGATCAGGGCTCCAAATGCCCAGCGACCAGCATTGGTATGCGCAGCACTGACTGGGTCAGTCGCCATGAAGACCATACCGAAAGCAAAACCACCCACGGTCAGATGCCAGTACCAGGGCATGGCAAACATGGCGTTATGTGTGCTGCCAATGATATTGAACAGTGTGGACGTCGCAATCATGCCGATCAGTACACCACCCATGATGCGGTAGGAAGCGATACGGGTATACAGCAGGAAAGCCGCACCAAGGAAGCAGGCTATCACGGAGGTTTCACCCAGTGAACCCATTTCGATACCGATCAGGGTCTGGAACCAGTTGATACCCGCTGCACTGATGGCGTCAACACCGCCCGTAGCAGCCAGGCCCAGCGAGGTTGCACCACTGAAGCCATCCACCGCCGTCCATACGGTATCACCTGACATGGAAGCCGGATAAGCGAAGTAGAGGAAAGCGCGACCGGTCAGGGCAGGATTGAGGAAGTTCTTGCCGGTACCGCCGAAGACTTCCTTGCCAAGCACCACACCAAATGAAATACCCAGAGCAACCTGCCACAAGGGCGTATTCGGAGGCATGGTCAGGGCAAACAGGATGGATGACACGAAGAAACCTTCGTTGACATCATGCTTGCGCACCACGGAGAACAGAACTTCCCATATGCCGCCGGCGACCAGCGTCACCAGATAGACCGGGATAAAATACAGCGCCCCGTGCAACAGGTCGGACAGAGGATTCCAGGCACTGTAACCGAAAATCATGAAGATGTCGCGCCAGTTGGGAATGGCCGTCATGCCCATGGCAGCCATGGCCTTGTTGGCCTGATAACCGGTATTGAACATGGCCATCAGCATACAGGGCAGGGTCGCAATCCAGACATAGGTCATGACGCGCTTCAGATCCACACTGTCACGCACATGGGTGTGACCACGGGTCACATCTGCTGGAGAATACAGGAATGTATCCACCATCTCATAGACAGGATACAGGGTTTCAAGCTTGCCACCCTTGACGAACAGGGGGTGGAGCTTATCAAGAAAATCTCTTGTTTTGCTCGACATTTAGCCTTCCTTCTCGATTTGAATCAGGTTTGCACGCAGAACGGGGCCAAAATCATGCTTGCCCGGATCTACAAAAGTGCAGAGTGCAAGATCTTCTTCATCCAGCTCAAGACAGCCCAAGGCCTGGGCAGTATCGGTATCACCCACGACCAGTGCTCTCAGCAACTGGGTTGGCAGGATATCGAGAGGCATGACATCCTCATAAACACCTACCGGTACAATCGCGCGGGGACTGCCATTTTCAGAACTGTTGAAGGAAAACCGTCCGCCACGAAATTTTGGCAGACTGGCAAAAGTAACGTTCAGGAAGGAATACTTGCTCTTGCTGGGCATGATCCAGCCCATGAACTCACGCTCACGCCCTTCCTCAATGGCACTGACCTGACGGTGAAAGTGCCCAAGAAAATCATGTGCCGCACTGGCGTGATGGCCATTCAGCACAGATCCGGAAATGACACGGGCTTCCTTGCCAGACACCAGCTGACCATTGACCAGATCGCTCAGACAAGCGCCGGCGCGTGTTCTCACCAGACGTGGCTTGCTGACCATAGGACCTGCTACAGCGACGACTCTGGCAACAGGCAGGCGACCACTGGTAAACAGGGCACCAAAATCCATGACTGCCTGATAATCCAGATGCCACACGGTCTTACCCGCGCTGACAGGGGCCAGATGATGGATGTGGGTACCTACCAGACCGGCAGGATGAGGCCCCTCAAAATCATTGACGACCAGTCTGGCGCCCTTGACCGGACAGGCATCCCCGGATGCCTTGCTGATATAGATTTTGCCGTCAGTCAGGTGAGCCAGAACATTGAGACCATTCTGGAAGTCCTCGAGACGCTCAGCGATGACCACCGATGGCGCTGCTGCCAGTGGGTTGGTATCCATGGCATTGACGAAGATGGCCTGGGGACGGGTTGCAGGATCGGGAACCTGACTGTAGGGACGGGTACGCAGCTGGGTCCATAGACCGGATTTCAGCAGTTTTTCACGAACCAGATCTGCACCAAGGCCTTCAATGGCATCAGCGGCATGGCTGCCGAAATCAACCGCATCATCACCCTGCAGTTCAATCACCACAGACTGAAGCACGCGGCGCAGGCCACGGTTGACCGCCTTGACCACGCCAGCACCTGGAGATGTGTAGACCACGCCTTCGAAACGCTTGTCGGTGAACAGGGGATCACCGAGTCTGACACGGTCGCCCTCCGCAACACACATCGTCGGTTTCAGCCCGGCAAAATCCTCGCCCAGGATTGCAACACTGCGGACGTTTGCGGCATCAGCATGGATCACCTGCTCTGGCGAGCCAGTGATGGGCAAGTCCAGGCCTTTGTTTATCTTGATTACCATAAGTAGAGCCCGTCATGAGAACAAAATTATTCGCATTATCCCACAAATCCAGTGCGGCGACAAAGCACGACAGTAGAACAAACCTGCCAGGATGCTCAACTGTCTGCTGCTGAACGGATGTGATAGCGTCCTACAAGACCAGCCACCAGCACCGCCATATAGAACTGGCCAGCCACAGCCTCCAGGTAAGCCAGCACACGAACCATGGGTGACAGGGGAAGCATATCGCCGTATCCGACACTCGTCAGCGTAATGAAGCTGTAATAGAGAAGTTCATCAAAGTAAACACCGCCGTGTACGGCCTGCGTCATTCCCTGAAAAGCAGGCTGGGCACCGTAGATGGCCAGGGCATCGTAGAGTGTGGCCCAGAATATCCCCATCAGGAGGTACAGACAGACGGATCCCAGAATCACGTTGATATCGACTCTTGCATGAATGAAAACATGCCGCCCCAGCGCAAATGATGAGTAGATGATGAACAGCAGCACCAGACAATAATTGATGGCTTCCAGAGGAAAACTGGGGAAAACAAACATCAGCGTTTCCGCAAGCAGGCTTAACAGCACCAGCCAGACCCCCAGACGGAAATACTGCCGGTTGAGATTGAGTGTCCAGCAACTGCTGAGCATCAGCAGACTGAAACAGAACTTGACCAGAAAACGCACTTCCTCAAGCCGCTCGACCGAGACATAGCGAACATGCAGTACCGGCATGAGCAGCAGAAAAGACAGCAATGCTGCCAGCGTCCACAGGAAATTGCGCGTCGCCAGCTTACCCTGACCTATCATCGGAACTCTCCTGGCAACGAGCGCAGGGCAATCCTGAGAAACTGCAGCAGTTCGACGCCGAGACGCCCCTGATAATGAAGACATCTGGCCTGTAACTCTGCCAGAGAGACCCGCATGGCTGCCTCCGTCAGGCCAAAAGCGATCACATTGCCCTTACCGGGCACCGGCAGTCGCAGGCTGCCAGCAGGAAAACACTCGCGTATCAGGTTCATGGCCAGCCGGTAGGCTGCCACCTGGGTGCCCCAGAGATTGATGGCAAACACACCACCCGGCGCAAGCAACCGCAGGCAGCGCGCATAAAACGAGGGGGCTTCAGCAAACTCGGCCATGCCATCAGCACTGAAGGCATCCACAAAAAGCATGTCGTAACCGCCATCAGCTTCATCATGCATGACATGCGCCCTGCCATCTGCAATCACCACTTCAAGACGCTCATCCTGGGGCAGATCAAAATACTGACAGGCTATTTCCAGCACCTGCTCACGATACTCAACGACACGTATACGGACCTCGGGACAGCATTGCAGCAAAGCCTTGGCCAGCGAACCACCACCAAGACCGATCATCAGGATGCGGCGCGGTAATGGCATGAACGCCAGCGAGGTCAACATGGCCCTGACATAGGATAGCTCCACCCTGTCGGGCTCGCGCAGACACATGGCACTCTGGCGTGCCGCGGTACCAAAATGCAGGGAACGGACGCCATAGGCATCCACCACCTCAAGCAGCCCTTCACTGTCGCGCCAGCAGCAGACCAACTGACCGCCGTGCCTGACTGTCATGCACACACACCAGACATCAGCGCCCCTTGCTTGCTCGCGCCCAGGCTTCCGCCATGCTGCCCTGCGGACCTGGCTGCTCCTGCTGTCGTATACGCCGGCTGTCCCTGTCCCTGCCCCTGTCCGCTTTCTGTGCACTCACAGGCTCAGACCTGACATCACTACGCATGGTCAGTGAAACACGGCGCCGCACCTCGTCAATTTCCAGTACCCGCACGTGCACGACATCACCAGTCTTGACAACATCCCTGGGAGATGCCACGTAGTGATCTGCCAACTGGGAAAGATGCACCAATCCGTCCTGATGCACGCCAATATCAACGAAAGCCCCAAAATTGGTGACATTGGTGATCACTCCTTCGAGTTGCATGCCAGGTTTCAGATCGGTAAGACGGGTCACGCCTTCCCTGAATCGTGCCTGCACGAAAGCCGGCCTGGGATCCCTTCCGGGTTTTTCGAGTTCACTCAGGATATCCTGAACCGTGGGCAGACCAAACTGGCTGTCAGTATAGGATGCAGCATTCACCGCCCTCAGCCAGGCAGTATTGCCGATCACCTCCCTGATCGGCTTACCCGTTTCCAGAAGCATGCGCTGAACCAGCGGATAGGCTTCTGGATGCACTGCTGAAGCATCCAGCGGTTCATCACCATCACGGATACGCAGAAAACCTGCTGCCTGCTCATAGGCACGCGGCCCTAGACGCGGTACATCCAGCAGGGATGCCCTGCGCCGGAAAGGTCCAAACTGGTTACGGTGCTGTACGATATTGTCAGCCAGTGTGGCGCTCAGCCCCGAGACATACCTCAGCAACGATGCTGAGGCTGTATTGACATCAACGCCAACAGCATTCACGCAGTCCTCAACGACACCATCAAGGCTGTGCGCCAGCCCGGTGGGATTGACATCGTGCTGGTACTGCCCCACGCCAATGGCTCTGGGATCAATCTTGACCAGTTCGGCCAGCGGATCCTGGATACGACGCGCGATGGATACCGCACCGCGCAGGGACACATCCAGCCCCGGAAACTCGCGTGCAGCCAGTTCAGAAGCTGAATATACCGAAGCCCCCGCTTCCGATACGGTCACCCGGGTGACGCCCAGATCCGGATAGCGTTGCATGCACTCAGCCACCAGCTCGTCAGTTTCGCGCGATGCCGTACCGTTGCCAATGCTGATGAGTGTAACACCATGACGACGCACCAGTGCTGCCAGCGCTTCCATGGACGGCGCCCACTGCTTTTGCGGCGCATGCGGGTAGATGGTACCGGTCTCCAGCACCTGTCCCGTCGCATCAATGACAGCCATCTTGACACCGGTTCTCAGGCCCGGATCCAGACCGAGTGTGACCCTGGGACCTGCTGGCGCCGCCAGCAACAGATCACGGAGATTGCTGGAAAATACCCGTATGGCTTCCTGTTCCGCCGATTCCCGCAGGCGCTGCAGGACATCCAGTTCCAGCTTGGGCAACAGCTTGACCCGCCAGCACAATCTGGCGGTCTGCAACAGCCAGTCATCACCAGGACGACCGCGGGCTGCAATACCATGACGGGCCGCCAGTGCATGTTCTGCCGCCTGGTGCCCCTGCGCCTCATCGGCAGCCGGCAGCAGGGTCAGCTGCAGCATATCCTCATTCCGTCCCCTGAGTATGGCAAGTGTACGATGGGACGGCAGGCGGGAAAGCGCTTCTTCATAATCAAAATAGTCGGCAAATTTTGCGCCGGCACTTTCCTTACCACTGACGACACGCGAGCGCAACCGCCCCTGAGACCAGAGCCGCTCACGCAACTCGCCCGTCAGGGCAGCGTCTTCAGCCATGCGTTCCATCAGTATCTGTCTGGCACCATCCAGCGCCTGACCAGTATCAGCTACGCCCGCTGATGCATTGATGTAGGCCAAAGCCTGAGACTCAGGAGGCAGTTCCGGATGCGCCAGCAGGCTGTCAGCCAGCGGCTCAAGTCCAGCCTCGCGCGCGATCTGGGCACGGGTTCTGCGTTTTGGCTTGTAGGGCAGATATAGGTCTTCCAGACGGGTCTTGGTATCAGCCGCCAGGATATCCCGACGCAGCTCCTCGCCCAGTTTGCCCTGTTCCTCAATGCTCCTGAGAATGGCAGCCCGGCGAACTTCCAGTTCACGCAGATAGACAAGACGCACCTCCAGCTGCCTGAGCTGGGTATCATCCAGCCCTCCTGTAGCCTCCTTGCGGTAACGCGCCACAAAAGGGACGGTAGCCCCTCCATCCAGCAGTGCTACTGCAGCATCCACCTGACGCTGATGGACAGCAAGTTCCACAGCAATCTGCGTATTCACATTCATCTGACAGCCCTGACCCTACACAGCAAAACTCGGCATTGTAGGCAGGTTATGTGATAATAGATAGTTGCGTACAAACCAAGGAAAGGAACACACCATGCAAGTACCTCTAGAGATCACCTTTCGGGGCATTCCACATTCAGACGCCGTGGAAGCCAGGATTCGTGAAAAAGCCGCCAAACTCGAACACTTCAGTGACAGGATCATCAGCTGTCATGTTGTTGTAGAAGCTGAACACCATCACCAGCATCACGGCAATCTCTACCATATCCGCATTGATATCAGCCTTCCGCACAAACAGATTGTAGTCAGCCGCGAACATCATGACCGCCAGGCGCACGAAGATGTCTATGTGGCACTGCGGGATGCCTTTGATGCCGCCAAGCGCCAGCTTGAAGAACATATGCGCATCCAGCGCGGAGAGGTCAAGCATCATAGGGATGCAACAACCGCCGACTGATCATCGAGCCATGCCGGTGAAGTAGCCGCCCTGGAGATGGCTACCTCGCCAGCGTCAAATATGCTATAAAAAACCCTGACGGTCATCTGGGTGCCTGTTGTTCCAGAATGGCCAGCCTCCCCCCATTTTGAAGCACATTCAGGTAAAACGATGGAAAAGAATAAAAGTGTCGCCAGTGCACTGGCTCTCTCCGTGACCCTGCTGGTTTCTGGCTGCAACAGCAACAACAGCAGTTCTGCAAATGCCCCGGCAGCATTCAACGCAAAACTGAGTGGCTCCATTCTGGACCAGACGGGCCCTGTGACCCAGGGGCGCCTTGAGGTTTCTGATAAAAATGGCCAGGTTGTCGTCAAAACCCCTATCAATAATGGCAACCACTACAGCGTCACCATCCCCGCAGGAACGGTTTATCCCATCGTGCTTACGGCTTATCCCGAAGGGGGTATCAGTAATGCGCCCGTCAAGGCAGTGGTCACCAGTCCGATTGCAGAAACCCAGGATATCACCAGTGTCAGCACCATCGTGGTTGATTCGGCCATGGGGCTCGGTGGGCTGACGGCTGAAAATATTGCCCGCGCTTCCGGTGGTGCCATCGGTCTGCGCCAGAGTTCAGGTGGCGGCGCGGCGGCTGGCGGCGGTGGTGCCGGCCCAGGCCAGAGCGGCGGCGGCGTCGGCCGCGGTGGTCACGGCGGCCACGGCATGGATGGTAAAGCCCATGAAGGCATGAGCGGCGACAGCGGGCAGGATATGGAAGGCATGTCGCACTAAGCGGCCAGCCCACCCACAGCCAGTGACGATCAGCCATTCTCATCCGGACGACGCGGATCGTCACATCAGGCCCCGCACCGGGCGGGCTCTCTGGCTGTTCTGGCACCGGCAGCTGGCGCTGGTATTCGGCATTTTTTTCGTTCTGGCCGGCCTCACTGGCAGCGCCAGCCAGTATCTTGATGGCCTTGACCGTTTCCTGAATCCCAGTCTGGTACTCGTGCCGCCCCAGAGTACACCCATGCTGCAGGCAGATGCCTGGCTGGCGAACCTGAAGACGGCTTACCCCAGGCGCTACGGCAACTGGCGCCTTGAATATCCCAAATCACCCGATACACCAGTCACTGCATGGTTTGAGCGCCCCGCCGAGTCAGCAGACGAAGATTGGGCCCCACTCATGGTCAGCCTCAATCCCTGGACTGGCGCCATTATTGCCGAACGCTTCTGGGGCAAAACCACGGTCTCGCGCCTCCACAACTGGCACGGCCAGCTCTGGCTTGGAACTTCAGGACAGCGTGTAGTAGGCCTGCTCGCACTGGTCATCACCTGCATCCTGCTGTCTGGCCTGTGGTTATGGCGTCCGCGCCGGCTACTGAACTGGAGTGCCTATACCGTCAAACCCTACTGTGGTGACCGGCGCCGCCTGTTTGATCTGCACCGCCTGCTGGGTTTTTATAGCGCCGCCATCCTTTTGCCTGTCTGCCTGTCTGGCTTTCTGCTTGCCTACCCGGAAATCCTGGGGGGGCAGGATGACATAGGCCCCGATCACAATGCTTTCAGGCGCAATGTAAAAAGTACCGCTGTTGCGGTTAACCCCATCAACATCGCCCAGGCTGTTCTGCTTGCCCGCGGCCTGTTTCCGCATGCCCGGTTAGTCGCCGTTACACCGCCAGCACGCAAGGAAGACACATTCCTTGTGGAATTTGCACAGCAAGGCTCAGCCCATCTGCCTGCTGCAGTATGGATCGATCAGTACAGCGGACAGATTCGTGAAGTCTACAACGCCAGTCATGACGGCAGCGACCAGTTCCGGCATCAATGGATACACGCATTACATACTGGCAATCTCTGGGGGGAAGCCGGACGTTTCCTGTGGCTGCTGGCAGGCGCTGCGCCTTTGCTACTGTTTGCCACCGGCCTGCTGCACTGGCTGCACAAACGTGGATGGCGCTATCCCCATGACCGGCATGATGCCATTTGCCACGCGCTGCGAACCGCGCTGGCAGGCCTGTTACACGGGTTCCACCGCATGCTCAGGCAGTGCAGAAACTGGCGCCAGCCCTGATCAATCACCGGATAGCATGCGCGGGCACTGTCCCGAAGACTGGCTGCGCGGTACAATAGCCAGTTCAAGCGCACACTCATGAACATTATGTCCAACTCATACCCGACTGACGACCTTCGCATCACTGAAATCAAGGAAGTGGTTCCACCGGAAAGTATTCACCGTCAGTTCCCGATTGATGAGTCTGCGGCCAGAACCATCATTGACGCGCGCCGCGATATTCACCGTATCCTGCACTGTCAGGATGACCGCCTTCTCGTGATCATTGGCCCCTGTTCCATCCATGATCCGGAGGCGGCCATGGACTATGCCCGTCGTCTCCTCGAGCAGAAAAAAGCGCTGGCCCGCGATCTGCTGATTGTCATGCGCGTCTACTTCGAGAAGCCCAGAACCACCGTTGGCTGGAAAGGGCTCATCAACGATCCTGACCTGGACGAGAGTTTCAATATCAACAAAGGCCTCGCGATGGCGCGCGGACTGCTCTCGGAACTGAACAGGATGGGCATGCCGGCAGCCACGGAATACCTGGATCTTATCACGCCCCAGTATGTGTCCGATCTCATCAGCTGGGGTGCCATTGGCGCCAGAACGACCGAAAGCCAGGTACACCGTGAGCTGGCTTCAGGGTTATCCTGCCCTGTCGGCTTCAAGAATGCCACTGATGGCACCATCAAGGTTGCCATTGACGCGATCAGTGCCGCACGGCGCCCGCATCATTTCCTTTCCCTGACCAAAGCTGGCCATTCAGCCATCTTTTCAACCACTGGGAATGAAGACAGCCATATTATCCTGCGCGGTGGCAATGGCCAGCCCAACTATGACCGGACAAGCGTCGACAACGCCTGTCTCGCTCTCGAAAAAGCAGGACTGTCTCCAGGCATCATGATTGATTTCAGTCATGCCAACAGCATGAAGGACTACCGTAACCAGCGCAAAGTGGCTGATGATGTATCAGGACAGATCGCCGATGGAGATCCACGCATCATGGGCGTGATGGTCGAGAGCCACATCGTGGCCGGCAACCAGTCGCTGCAGTCCGGAATGACACTGGAATATGGAAAAAGTATTACCGATGGCTGTCTGGGATGGGAAGACAGTGTTGCACTGCTTCACCAGCTGGCAGCAGCCGTCGTGCAACGACGCGACAGGATGGGAGAGAACGGCGCATGATGATCTGTCTCAATGGTCAGTCACACGCTATCGATGCGCCATGCTCGGTTGAACAGCTGGTCACCGGTCTTGGGCTTGCAGGCCAGCGTATTGCATTTGAACTCAACGGCGAGATTATCAGCCGGAGTGACTATCACAGTCAGGCCCTTAAGGAGGGAGACCGCGTGGAAATCGTTCGAGCCATAGGTGGCGGGCAGGATGACAGCTGGATACTGGCCGGACGCCGCTATCATTCGCGTCTGCTGGTAGGTACTGGCAAATACCGTGATCTGGCGCAGACACGGGAAGCCGTTATTGCCAGTGGCGCTGAGATTATTACCGTGGCCATACGCCGCACTAACATAGGACAGACGCCAGGCGAACCCAGCCTTCTGGATGTCCTACCGCCGGACAGGTTTACCCTGTTACCCAATACGGCCGGCTGTTATACAGCAGAAGATGCCATTCGTACGTGCCGACTGGCAAGAGAGCTGCTGGATGGACACACACTGGTCAAACTGGAAGTCCTTGGCGATGCCAGAACACTTTTCCCTGATGTCACGGCAACACTGGAAGCGGCACATGTACTGGTCAGGGAAGGCTTTCAGGTCATGGTCTATACCAACGATGATCCCATCATGGCCAAGCGTCTGGAGGATGCAGGCTGCGTAGCCGTCATGCCTCTCGCAGCACCCATAGGATCAGGCCTTGGCATACGCAACCCCTATAACATCATGACCATACTGGAGCAGTCCAGCGTACCGGTTCTGGTCGATGCTGGCGTTGGCACCGCTTCAGATGCTGCCATTGCCATGGAACTCGGCTGCCACGGCGTACTCATGAATACGGCGATTGCAGAAGCAAAAAATCCCGTACTCATGGCATCGGCTATGCGCAAGGCTATCGAAGCCGGGCGTGAAGCGTTTCTGGCAGGGAGAATGCCAAGGCGACGCTACGCCTCAGCCTCCTCACCAGTCGAAGGACTCTCGGACGCTTCAGTAGCGTAGCCAGGGTAACATCGAACGGCGCTGGCTGCTGGCGGTGGCGTTACAGCCACGCTCAATCACAGACTGATAGAACGCCACCAGCCGCTGCGCCATCTCTCTCGCCGACCACTGATGCGCGTAACGGTATCCCTGCCCGGCAAGCGCCCTGCGCTCATCATCATTGCCCAGCAGGGCCAGGACTCTGGAAGCAAAAACTTCCTCGTCCTCAGGGGCGATATGTACACCCTCTCCTTCATGCAATACTGATCGCGCACCAAGTTCTGCCGTTGCCACCAGAGGAACTGCCTGAGCCATGGCTTCGAGCAATACCAGTCCCTGCGTTTCTGTTCTGGATGAAAACACAAAGATATCCGCACAGCGGTAACAGCTGCGCAGCTCTTTCTGCCGGTCGAGATATCCTATGAAACGTACATTATCCTGAATACCAAGTTTTACCGCATCCCGTTCCAGAGCCTCCCTTGCTGGCCCCTCCCCCGCAATCAGCAGAATGACATCCTGTCGTTTCGACAGAAGCCTGAGCATCATGCGCAACAGAAAACCAATGTTTTTTTCATGAGCAACCCGGCCGACAAACAGAAGAACGGATCGATCCAGTGGAATATCATACTCGGCACGGAAGGATGGACCGTCTCCAAGCTCGAACTGCTCCGGTTCAAGCCCTGTCGGAATAACCTCCGCACGGGTCACGATGCCATACTGCTGCAAAACTTCAAGCATGGGTGCAGATGGCACGACCAGGCCATGCACCTCATTACATTGTGAACGCGAAAACCAGCGGGCAACAAACCGCATAAGTCCACGCGGCACCACAGGCAGATAGTGGTAGAGATACTCCTCAAAAAAAGTATGGTAGCTTTCCACTCTGGGAATACCAAGACGCTCAGACAACCACACACCAAGGTAATGCGCCACGAAAGGTGTCTGGATATGGATCAGGTCAAACTGATGTCTGTTGTGAAGTTCAAGGCAGAGTTTACGGGCACCCCCCATTTTCATCATCCGGTCTTCCGGATCCAGAGGAAGGAAGAAAGAAGGCACTCTTGTCACATGAGGATCATGCTCAGTTGGAACGTAATAGTCGGGGGCCACAAGGTGTACCTCGTGTCCCAATGACATCAGTTCCCGCCTGAAGGTGGAAATTGAGGTGGAAACACCGTTGACACGGGGAAAATAAACGTCAGAAATCATTAATATCTTCATATCAGTATCATCAGCCAGATCAGCGCAAGATTGACAAGTGCAACAAATACTGCAGCGCTGCCTATATCTTTGGCGCGCTTGGACAGCCGATGCTGCTCCAGTGATACTCTGTCCACCGCTGCCTCAATGGCCGAATTGAGCAGTTCCACGATAAGCACCAGCAACACACTGAAAAGCATCAGACAGCGCTCAGTGGTAGAAACAGTGAACCAGAAAGCCGCCGGCACCAGCACGATAGCCAGCCAGACCTCCTGACGGAAAGCCTCTTCATTCCTGTAAGCCGAACGGAATCCGGCCATCGTGTAATGGCAGGCATTCCACAGTCGTTTCAGACCGCGCTCACCTTTGAAAGGACTTTCATTGTGCGGCATATTCATGCTTGTACTGCTGCTCCTTGAGTTGAGTGGCAACCAACTGCCATGCAGATTGTGCCAGTGCTTTGCGTGACAAGTCATTGGTCTCTAACATTGGACCCGTGACAAGCGTGACATCAATATTCCTTAATCCGAGCACAGACCAGAGATGATCAATAAATTCATCGACACCGATAAAGGCAATACGGTCGGATACGGCGCGCGGATAATAAAGGCAGAATGTATGCACGGGAAAATCATGGCGAATGACCGTATCAAACAGTCTCGCATGAAAAACCGCCACCCGAAGACCATCCGTAGTGGTTCCTTCAGGGAACAGTACCAGCGACTGGCCTCGAGCCAATGCTTCCGCCATAAGGCTGCTGACACCATGACCGGCACCACGCCTGATGAAAACAATACCAGCCATCCTGGCCAGGCTTCCTATGATGGGCCAAGAGCCTACTTCACTTTTGGAAAGAAACGTTACTGGCAGAACCGATCCCAGTACAAGGATATCCAGCCATGAAACATGATTACCTACCCAGAGAATGCCAGGTGCCTGGCATGCGCGTCCGACAGCATGAATCCTTACGCCCAGAATCAACAGTGCCAAAGCACACCAGCGCTGGCGCACAATGACCAGCCAGCGCCCGGCACGTTCAATATTCCAGATCCTGGCCGGGTAGAACAGTAAGGCGGCAAGCAACCAGCCAGCCAGAATATGCAGCAGTATCAGGACAGCCTTAATTAAGCGTAAGGGCATGAGATTCGGTATTCAGCACAGCAAGCTCAATGCCCCCAGGGATTGATGGAACCGGCTGGGCAACTGGCGCCATACTCCGACCCTGAGCAGGACTCTCGAAGAAATGACGTACATAGCGCTGTTTGAGCCTGTCCACAGGCAACAGGATAAATACATCCATGACATTGAAATCCGGATCCCAGCACGGTTCCCCACAAATCCACGCCCCCAGACGCAGATATCCCTTGAGAAGAGGGGGAATGGATACATCGCCAAAATCACTGCGCAGTTCTGAGGGGACTTCGCGCAATGGACGCACGCCAAGATGCTCAGGCCCGAGCTGCTCGGCAACCAGTTGCCGGTAGAGCCCTTCAATATTGAATCCTGCAGGTCCTGGCTGGATACTGGCACAACCCATAAGATAATCATACTGTCCGGTAGCCGCATAATCCGCTATGGACTTCCACAATAACGGCAGTGCCAGCCCACCACGCTGGCTGGTATCCACGCAGGTACGCCCGACTTCCAGAAATCTTCCTTCCTGACCCAGCACGCCTCCGAGCTGGAACTCATGTTCGGAGTAGAAGCGGCCCAACTGGGCAGCCGCCTCGGAAGACAAGAGTCGGGTGGTTGCCACGATATTACCAGTCCTGTTGTCACGCACTACCAGATGGTCACAGTAGGCATCAATCTCATCCCAGTCGAGACCTGGATAGGGCGTATGCAGGACGGCGCCCATTTCATCAACAAATACATGATGACGCAGGGCAAGCGCAGCGTAACGGCTTCCTGCATCTCTGGCAACATAGGCGGTATAGCGTCTCTGTTCAACTTCGTCACGAGCCTGACTTTGCAACATTTGGATTCCACTCATTCTCGGCGGCATGCGGGATTCGGCGTAAGTTACGGAGCCAAGATGACAGTCACGGGTAATCGTGGTGACAATATGATGAATGCACATCGTCATCATTCTGTCACCTGCCACAGCTATGTTGCTGACACAGATTGTACTGAACAGCCATAGACGCAAGATAAGGAAACGGTATGAGCGTGACAACGCCGACACTGCGCGAACGAGTTGATCAACGAATATTTGACGCCATCTACTCGCGCTCGCTGGTTTATAACACCTGCTGGGAGGATCCTGCTGTTGACCGGCAGGCGCTTGATCTCACGGAAAAAGACAGAATGCTGGTCATCACCAGTGCAGGCTGCAATGTACTGGATTATGTTCTGACGGGACCAGAACACATTCATGCAGTGGATGCCAACCCGCGCCAGAATGCACTGCTTGAACTCAAGATTGCTGCCATAAAGCGCCTGGAGTTTGATGATTATTTCGCTACTTTCGGACATGGCTATCATCCACGCTTCCCTGAAATCTACCGTAGCGCGTTACGCAATGACCTGTCAGGCTTCGCAACGGATTACTGGGATCGCAATGCCAGCTGGTTTGTCAGCCGTCAGGGCAGTTTCTATTATCATGGACTCTCCGGTCTGGTAGCCCGCATATTCCGCCGCTATCTGGCCATGCGTCCCAGACTGGGCGAACCTGTCCGCGCCCTTTTTGAGACATCATCGCTGGAAGAGCAGCGCAGACTGTATGATGAATATGTTCAGCCCCACCTGTGGAGCAGGGGGCTCAACTGGGCACTGTCACAGCAGATCACCATGAGTCTGCTCGGCGTACCGACCGCACAGCGCCGTGAGGTACAGGCCCAGCATGCGGGAGGCGTTGCCGGTTTTGTCAGAGAATCCATTGAGTATGTATTCCGTGAACTGCCACTCTGGGACAACTATTTCTGGAGCGTCTATGTGCTTGGCAGATACACCCGAACCTGCTGCCCAGAGTATCTCAAGGAAGAGAACTTCCATGCACTCAAGCATGGACTTGCTGACAGGATAAGCCTGCACACCACCACGGTAACCCAGTTTCTCAGGTCAGCCGAGCTGCCCATTTCACGCTTTGTGCTGCTTGATCACATGGACTGGATGTCAAGCGTCAATCCCGAGGCTCTGCGGGAAGAGTGGGAGGCCATTTTTGAGCGGGCAACACCCGATGCACGTATCCTTTTCCGCAGTGCCCATGCAAAACCTGCCTATCTGGAGCGACTTGAAGTTGCAGGCCAACCGCTGAATAAACATCTGCATTTCAATACCGAGCTGGCCGATCGTCTGCAGGCACAGGATCGTGTGCATACCTATGCAGGCTTTCATATTGCCGACATGGCTGGCAGCAATGCGCATCCTGTCTGATCTGGGCATACTTTTCCACATGCTGAGAGGCATGCCCGCCTCTGGCAGTACAGCAGAACGCCTTCAGGCTTTTTATGGCCCACAGGCTGAAGCGTATGATGATTTTCGTGAACGCCTGCTGCATGGCAGGCGTGAACTCATCACTGAACTCCAGCTACCAGCGCAGGCGCGTATTGTCGAACTCGGCGCCGGCACGGGACGTAACATGATTTTTTTTGGTGAGCGTCTTGATACCATTGCATCACTGGAACTGGTGGATCTGTGCCCTGCCCTGCTTGCGGAAGCTGAAAAAAAAGCGGCTGGAAAACCGCAGGTGCATACGGTATGCGCGGATGCAACGACTTATCAGCCAGACCAGCCTGTTGACTGTGTGGTCTTTTCCTATAGCCTGACCATGATTCCTGACTGGCTGGCGGCACTGGACAACGCCTGTCGCATGCTCAAACCGGGAGGGCAGATAGCTGTGGTTGACTTTACTCTTGGAGAAAAGCAGAGCGCATTGGGCCGCTGGTTCTGGCGTCGCTGGTTCGGGCATGATGGTGTTCACCTCAATGATGAACACGGTCGTGTGCTGCGCAAGCGCTTTCCGCAACATGTCATGGCTGAACAGATGGCCTCCATACCTTATCTGCCTGGACTGCGCGTTCCCTATTACAGATTCACTGGAATTCTGGACACCACACTTTGAAAATTGCCCTCATCACCGATGCCTGGCGCCCGCAGATCAATGGGGTGGTTACTACGCTGCAGGAAAACTGCCAGCGACTTCGTGCCCGGGGGCATGAGGTTGAAACCTATACACCCGATGCCTTTCGTAACTGGCCCTGCCCAGGTTACCCGGAAATCCGGCTGGCCATAGCCTGCGGCCGACAGTTATCAGCAAGGCTTGACCGCTTTCAGCCCGATGCAGTGCATATTGCGACTGAGGGTCCTCTTGGCATGGCAGGTCGACGCTGGTGTATGCGTCATGGCTACCCGTTTACCACCTCCTTTCATACACGTTTCGCTGAATATGTTGAAATGCGAACGGCCATTCCTGCCAGCTGGATCTACCGGTTACTCCGCTGGTTTCATGAACCTGCGGTAAGAACGCTGGTCGCCACCCCTGCTCTGGTGAATGAACTGAAATCCCGCGGATTCAGTAAGGCCGTACTCTGGTCCAGAGGCGTGGATACCGAAATGTTCCAGCCCCTTGAGATAAGGGAAGCCAGCACCCCACCTCAACTGCTCTATGTGGGCAGGGTCGCTGTAGAGAAAAATCTGGAAGCCTTTCTGAAACTCGATATTCCAGGCAGAAAAATTGTGGTGGGTGACGGCCCCCAGCGGTCGGAACTTGAAGAAAAATATCCTGAAACAGAGTTTGTCGGTTACCGGTTTGGCCGGGAACTGGCAGCCATGATTGCACAGGCTGATGTATTTGTTTTCCCCAGCCTGACCGACACATTTGGCCTGGTCATGCTGGAGGCGCTGGCCTGTGGCACACCTGTGGCGGCATTTCCGGTCAGAGGTCCACTGGATGTCATACGTGACCCGGCTGTAGGCTGTCTTGATGAAAATCTTGGCAATGCCATCAGCCATGCACTGCAACTGGACAGGAAAACCTGCCGTGCGTACGCACTGGGATACTCCTGGGATCGTTGCGCCCAGCAGATGGAATCCTGGCTGGAACCAATACAGCGTAGTCCCAAAATCTGAGACTACGCTGTCAGCGTCTTATCCTGTGAACCACTAGCGTTTGAGAAAGCCAATCGCTTGCAGAAACAGTGTCAGCGCAGGACCCATCAGATGTCCCCGGCGGAGCTGCATGATGGCCAGCGACAGGAAGGTGACAAACAGGACGGAGTGACTGTCAACCCATCCACCGGATGCCATACGGAAACGACGATCCAGAACCTTGAAACTGGCGGTAGCGGTCTGGGTGACGGAAAAATCCCATGCTTTGGGCGCAAAATCCAGCCTGATCCCGGCTTCAGTCCGCAGATGCGCCAGGAGACCTGACGCATCTGCGGACTCGGCATGCATGACAAGCAGGCTGCGCGAGGCAGGATTGTAACGCGCACCATGGACTGTGGGGCAGCCCTCAACCGCTGCAAGCAGCAGCGCAAGATTTTTGTGACTGACGATCAGTGACCGGGCAATACGGACCCGCAACCGCCCAGGGACGGCATGAATGACCTCACCGCCTGTCATCATCATGCCGCCTGATCCTCGGCATGGACATCAGCATCAGCCACAACAACAGGATCTGCATCCGCTGTTATTTCAGAACGAACCTCTGCGGCCAGTTTCTGGGATAACACCACGCCAAAGCGCTGGCTAACCCTTGACATCAGACCGACCAGTACCGGTGCTCCACGCACTTCCATGCCATAAACAGCAACGTGCCTTGCGGCACTGGCAACAGGTATCTGCATCGCCAGTCTCAGACTGTAATAACCGGTATCCGTAGCGTCATCCTCACGCGAATGTCCGCCGAGTGCAAAAACTTCCAGACAGGCCAGCCGTGTTTCCAGTGAAGTGACACCAACACTGCACGAGTCCATGGTCAAGACCACCAAAAAAACCGAGATTTTCGTCAACCCACAAGGCATTTACCCCAAAAGTGGCCCTGCCTCCCACTCAGGCATGACCGGGCGCAAGACAGCCAGTGATTCCTATGGGGGATATTCACGCCACAGCAGCTCCGCGCTCAGCGGCAAAGATCCACTGAGGATTGATCGCTCCGGCGCTTACGCAGCGCGCTATGCTGCCAAAAACGTAGTAGCCTCGGGCCTTGCTCAAGAATGTGAGGTACAGCTTAGCTACTCGATTGGTCATGCAGGTCCCATCAGCATCCGCGTCAATACTTTCGGTACCGGAAAACTTGCCGACCATGAAATTGAGTCACGACTGGAAAAGTGGTTTGATTTCAGGCTTGGCGCTATCATCAAGACGTTCAGGCTACGCCACCTGCCCACCGAGCATCGTGGACGCTTTTATGGACAGCTGCCAGCTGGTGGACATTTTGATCATGCCACGCTGGTACTGCCATGGGAAAAAACTGATGACAGCGCCAGCCTGTTCAGCATCGGATAAAGGCAATCCAACATTTTCAGGAGAATGACATCATGACCACGCAGCGCATTCGCATACGTAACCGCAAGAAAACTGAAGATCAGGCGACCACCGATAGTAGCAGCGAAAATACGTTGCGTGATGCCGCCAGCCAGGGCGCCAATGCAGCCAGAGTCAAGGCAGGGCAGATCATCTCAACGGTACAGCAGGGCACCCACCGCAGCGTATACAGCAGCGTTTATGCCATCTCCTACGGAGTGGTTTTTGCCTCCATGATCATAGGCCACCTGATTCCAGGTGGCAGCGTCGTGCGTAGAGCCCTCAGCGATGGCAGCCAGGCAGCAGTGAAGGATTTCCATCAGGGTCGCCAGATCAGGCAAGAAGCGCAGGAAACTCCATCAGCTTTGCCTGCCTTATAAGTCACTCCATCAAGATCTGCCTGAATCTTAATGCATTCAGGCAGATCTTCACATTTCCTTAATAAATAATTAACATTGATAAGGCAGGCTTGTTCTTTTGAACATAGAGCCTGCGTGTGACATCACCCGCCCCCAACAGCACGACTGTCATGATCGAACGGCCTGAAAATCTGGCCGGGCTGATAGCATCCAGAGAGACCGATCTGTTGATTGTCGTCAGCTGCCCAGGCGATCCACCGTGGCCCATGTCAGGACTGCTCATGGATCAGCTTGGCATAAAAGAAGCCGAGTTGTTCAGACTGAATCAGCTGGCACGCCAGACCCCGGAGCAGATCAGCATTGCTGGACGTCGTAACCGCCGCCCGCATGGCCACCTGAAAGCGGTCATGTGCGTCCCTTTTATGCACCCCGCCTGCGCAAAACATCCTGCAGGCATTGATGGCTGCCAGGATTGCCAGTTGCTGCAATACGCAGCTTTCGAACAGGCACTGCTGTTTGGTAACCGCGCATGGAACGCCAGCAGGCCAGCCGTCTATATAGGCTACGGCCCTGACAGCATGACAAGCTTCATCGCCAGGCAGGCATACCGCGCTGCAGCTGCTTACCATGATCCAAGACATCACGCTGGCTTCTCATCTCTGATCTTGCTGTGCGAACAAGACACGCTGGACGCCATCGAAAACCTTGGTTTCACCCCAGCACAGCCCCCGCCACCATCGTCGGGACACATTCCACACTGGCTGGAGAGCCGTGGCGGCATGGAGCTCATCCATCTGGATATTGAAGATATAGACTGATACCTGCGCTTCATCATATATCTGCAACAATGCGGTGAAAGAATGCAGGTATGGAATCACGACACCGCAACCCACTCAAGCTCAAACTGCTGCTTCTGTCTGCCACATTCCTTACTGGCTGCTCACTACAGAACATCATGCTTGATCATTCTGCCAACGCCCTTTCTGACACAGGAAGCGCCATGGCTGCGGATGTTCCTGCACATACCCTACACTGCTCATTATCCAGAAACACTCCTGTACCCCCCATGCTGACGTGACAGACCATGCAACTGCCAGACCGTAACTTTTCCGCCATCCTTGGTGCCCAGTTTCTGACTGCTCTCGCGGATAACGCTCTCCTGTTTGCGGCCATAGCACTTTTACAGACACTCAGCGCACCGGTCTGGCAGATCCCTTTCCTGCAGCAGAGTTTTGCATTGGCAGCCATCGTACTGGCCCCTTTTGTAGGCCCCATGGCAGACGAGTTTCCCAAAAGCCGCGTCATGCTGATCAGCAATACCATCAAATGCCTCGGCTGCTTCAGCATGCTGCTCGGACTGAACCCAGTGGTGGCCTACGGACTGGTGGGCGTGGGATCTGCGCTTTATACACCTGCAAAATATGGCATTCTTACTGAATATTTTCAGGCGGAGCATCTGGTCTGGGCCAATGGCTGGATGGAAGGACTGACCGTCGCTGCCATCATCATCGGCGCCATCGTTGGCGGTTATCTCACAGGCACCCAGATTGATCAGATGGTTGCCCGGGGTCTGGCAACCGACCTGATGGGACTGCATCTTGCCATTGAAAGCACACCTGCATTTGCCATTACCGTGATTCTGCTCATTTATGCATCGGCCAGCATAGTCAATCTCTACATACCCACACTGCCAGTTCACCATATTCCACCGCGGCATACACCTGGTTTCCTCATTAAAGACTTTTACCGGGTATCAAGACTATTGTGGACTGATCCCCTGGGTCAGACCTCGCTCGCCATTACCACCCTGTTCTGGGGGGCTGGAAGCACGCTGAGGCTGGTCATACTGGCCTGGGGTATGGCAATCCTCAATCTTTCTCTTGAACATGCCACGGCACTGACTGCCGTAGTTGCGGTAGGCGTTGGTATCGGCGCCAGCATTGCGGGTGCGAGTGTGCCGCTGGATCATGCCGTTCGCGTCATTCGCGTCGGCATTCTGATGGGCATCACTGTCGGCGTGACAGTCTTCATCACCGACTGGCGTCTTGCCATCGTCCTGCTGCTGTTTATAGGCATGATGGGAGGCTATTTTCTGGTACCCATGAATGCCCTGCTACAGCATCGCGGCCAGATGCTGATGGGCGCCGGACATTCCATTGCCGTACAGAACTGCAATGAGAACCTCGGCATTCTGCTCATCCTTGGGGCCTATGCACTCATGCTAAAGGCAGATTGGGGCATTCAGGCCTCTGCGTTGGCTCTGGGCGCCTTTCTCGCACTGATGACTGCGCTTATGGCCTATCTGCATGGACATGACCAGGATCAGGGGCAATACTGATCCAACAGATTTTCTGTACAGGAAAATAATAAAAGACATGAACATACAACATTACAGAACCATCTGGATCTCAGACCTGCATCTGGGATCAACCCAGTGTCAGGCAGATACACTGCTGGATTTTCTCAAGCATCACGAAAGTGACAAGCTGTATCTGGTAGGCGACATCATCGATTTCTGGGCACTTTCAAAAAAAACTTACTGGCCTACCAGCCATAATACCGTCATCCAGAAAATATTGCGCAAGGCAAGGCATGGCACGCAGGTCATTTATGTGCCGGGCAACCATGACGAGAATATCCGTGAGTATGATGGCTATGTGTTCGGCGATATCGTCGTCAAAAACCAGGACATCCATACGACTGTGACGGGCAAGCGCTATCTGGTTGTGCATGGTGATGAGTATGACACCATTGCCAAATACCACCAGTGGATCGCCAAACTCGGCAGTAAAGGCTATGACCTGCTGCTGGAACTCAACCGCGTGCTACGCAGCATCCGCCTGTTTCTCGGCATTAAATCCCATTTTTCACTGGCAGCCTATGTCAAGTTCAAGGTCAAGAATGCTGTCCAGTTCATTTCTGACTATGAGGAAAGCATCGTTAACACACTGAAGGACGAGGGACTGGATGGTGTCGTCTGCGGTCACATTCACCATGCCGAAATCAAGACCATGGGTTCGTTCACCTATATCAACACCGGTGATTTCGTTGAAAGTATGACAGCTGTCGTTGAAACCCAGACTGGCGAACTACAACTGGTACACTGGCAGCAACCGTCAGAAACCGCAGCCTGAAACCTGCCCGTCACCAGCTTCTTAACAGTCCTGTAACACAACAGCAACATGCCTGTCACTTGTCCTCCATAACATTCGGGTCAGTACCCCGTCAGTATCGCGATCCAGAACCTCATGACAGGGTGGATGACTTTACCTTATGGAGATCTTCATGAAACATACCGTTCCCCGTCTTGCTGTTGCCGTTGCTGCCACCCTGGGTGCCAGCCAGGCTATGGCTACCGACCCAACCAAGGCTCAGGATATCGTCGTTTATATCGGTGGATCTTCTGCACTCGACAAGCCACTGGTCAGTGTCATCAAGGAAGACATCTGTAACAGTAGCCTTAGCGCTATTGACTATCTGGATTTCACTGCTACCAACAATAACGGCACGATCAGTTACGCTCCAAAATCTGACGGCTGGGGTATTGCCTGTCAGTCCGACAAACTGGGCATCAGCGGCAATCCCAAAGTACTCATCATCAAGCGTTCCAAGGATGGATCAGGTTTTGGTGTGAATCCTCTGGCTCAGAATATCGCCAAGAAAACTGTCAGCGGCAAAACGGTCTATACTGCCACCGACCCTGCTGCAACCATACGCGGTACCGCACAGCCCACCATTACCAGCAGCAAATGCAAGGTCAGTGACAGCAGCATGCCTAATGCATGGACCTGCACTACGGCCAGCACTGACTGGGAAAATGTCATTTATGATGGCGGTCTCTCTGACGTTGACCCCGGCATGTTCGCCGGCGCTGGCATTAATGAATATTCGACCTTCCCCAGCATGACGGCTTCACAGGTCAAACTGCTGTCCATCAAGACGGTCGTTGCTCAGGTGTTTGCACCCGTTGTGAATACCCCCCTCTATAAGGCCTTGCAGGAAGCCCAGTTTGGTATTGGCAATGCCTGTGTAGGCGCTGATACGCAGGAATGTCTGCCCAGCCTTACCTCAGAGCAGCTTGCCAGCATCTATGCCGGCAAGGTCAAGACCTGGAGTGAAGTCTCTGTAGGAGGCAAGCCGCTTACCGATCCAACGGTCACCTCAACCGCTGATGGCGACAGTCTGCACCGTGTATTCATTGTCCGTCGTGACAGCGGATCCGGCACCCAGGCGGTACAGAATGCAGCCTTCCTGAACGCGCCCTGCTCACAGGCCTTTGGTGGCATCGCACCAGCATTTGACCTGCTCGCAGTCAAGAAACCAGATGCCAACCTGTATCCTGGCGCCGTTGGCAGCAACGAAGCTACTGGACCCGTAGTGATTGAAGTGGCATCAACGGGTACTTCAGAAAACCTTTATGGTGACCTTGAGACCGGCTCTAACAACAGCAGCTTCAACGCCAAAGCCAACAAGGGCTGGGCGATTGGCTTTCTGGGTGCTGAACGCAATACCACGAAGAAGTTTGGCTACCGTTACATCAAGGTGGATGGCGTAGCCCCCACCATTGATAATGTGTGGGCCGGCAACTACAAGGTATGGGGTGAAGCCACCATGCAATGGCGTTCAGCTCTCTCTGGCTGGGCCAAGAAGTCATTTGTCGACGGAGCCAACAAGCTTGCCGGCAATGCCAATACTGGTGCCAACAAGGCCACTGTACTCAACAAGATCCAGCTGTCACTGGCCAATCCTGCCCGCCTGACGTCACTGAACAGCGCAGCCAAGCAGTCTTGGGGTAACGCTGGCTTCCTGCTGCCAGTATCTGCCAGTGCCAGCCTCACACCTGCTGTCAGCGCAGCTGAACTGGCTACCAAGCCGGTATTTGCCTACACCCATGCCACGGGTAATGCATCAGCCAACTTCTGTCGCGCAGCGACCAGCAGCAAGGGCATTGCCATCAAGTAATTGCTCACTGGCTGTTACGGCTGTTCTGGAAAGGGGCTCGGCATGAGCCCCTTTTCTTTTGCCTGAAAAAGCAGGTACTGCGCTACAATAACGGGATAATGCAAGCGTTATCCTGAAAACAAGGAGAATCTGATCATGGTAGGTGGAGTTGCAGCCATTATAGTATCCATCCTGTTTTATCTGGCCGCAGAGAAGCGCGGTCTGCCCGTTTTCCACTGGGCATTTGCAGGACTCATCTCTTACTATATTCCAAACTTTATCTGGAGCCTGGCGATCGCCAAGCCGATGAATAATGAACTGCATCGCAGTGGCTCAGTGGTTACTGCGGGACTGGTCGGGCACTCATCCGTACTGGTGGGCATTCTGGTAGCTGCACTGGTATACCTCATCGTACTGCGTCGCAAATCAGCCTGAATAAAAAACCCGGAAACAGCACCATGACTGTTCCCGGGTTGGTCTGTAACTCCGGCGTGCTTTTGCCGGATGCTGCAGGTGCTACTGATCAGAGGCCTGCTGCATTCTGGCTCAGGTAGCTGGCAACGCCTTCAGCATCAGCCTTCATACCAGCCTGTCCCTTGTTCCAGCCTGCAGGACAGACTTCGCCATGCGCTTCAAAGAACTGCAGCGCATCGACCATGCGTACCAGTTCGTCCATATTACGGCCAAGTGGCAGATCATTGACCGTCTGGTGACGTACCACGCCGGACTGGTCGATCAGGAAAGTGCCACGGTAAGCTACAGCGCCGCCTTCTACTTCGACATCATAGGCCTTGGTGATGGCGTGCGAAAGGTCAGCGATCATGGTGTAGCGGACAGCACCAATACCGCCCTTTTCTACTGGAGTATTACGCCACGCCGCATGGGTAAACTGTGAATCTACAGAAACCGCCAGTACCTCGACGCCGCGCTGCTTGAGCTCATCCACCCTGTGGTCAAGCGCAATCAGTTCAGTCGGACATACAAAGGTGAAATCCAGCGGATAAAAAATCACCGCAACATACTTGCCTGCAGTTTCCCTGGAAAACTGATAGTTATCAACGATAGTGCCACATCCCAGTACTGCTGCCGCACTGAAATCAGGGGCCGCCTTGCCTACGAGTACGCTCATGTCAAAACTCCATGTGAGGGTATGTTGAAAAAATAATTGTACACTAAATTAGTAGGAATGCAGCCGGCATCAGCCAAATCGACCCGTGATGTAATCTTCCGTCAGCTGATGGGAAGGATTGGTAAATATCTGGCCCGTCTCTCCCACTTCAATCAGTTTGCCCATATGAAAATAGGCTGTGCGCTGGGAAACCCTGGCTGCCTGCTGCATGGAGTGTGTGACAATTACAATGGTGTAATCTTCCCGCAGTTCATCAATCAGCTGCTCGATTCTGGCCGTTGCAATCGGATCCAGCGCAGAACAGGGTTCATCCATAAGGATGACTTCAGGATTCACAGCGATGGTACGCGCAATACAAAGGCGCTGCTGCTGGCCTCCCGAAAGACTGGTACCCGGATGGTGCAGGCTGTCCTTGACCTCCTCCCAGAGGCCAGCACGCCGCAGCGAGGTCTCGACAATCTCCTCCGTCTGTCCCTTGCTGCTAGCCAGGCCGTGGATACGCAGACCATAAGCTACATTTTCATAAATGCTTTTTGGAAACGGATTGGGCTTCTGGAACACCATCCCGATCTGGGCACGAAGAGGAACGACATCCATATCCTCGTCGTAGATCATTTTTCCGTCCAGACTGATGGTGCCAGTGACCCGGCAACCTGCAATCGTATCATTCATCCGGTTGATACAGCGCAGAAATGTCGACTTGCCACACCCTGATGGCCCAATAAAAGCTATGACTTCATTGCGGCCGATATCAAGACTGACATGATGTATTGCGTGTTTCTGTCCGTAATAAACATCGACATTTCTTGCAGAAATACGCGGATCCTCGGAATGTATCCGCCCAACCGTGACTTCATGTGGCGAATGCAGGTCGCTGCCTGTGGTCCTGTGCATCATTACCTATCCATGCTTTTATTGATATTGACTACCAGCGCTTCTCAAAGCGTTTACGCAGATAGACAGCCATACCGTTCATACAGATCAGAAATCCGAGCAGTACAAGAATCGCCGCTGAAGTCAGACGGACAAATCCGCGCTCGGGACTGTCTGCCCAGAGATAAATCTGGACGGGAAGTACTGTAGATGGATCCATGGCGGAACCTGGCACATCCACAATAAACGCGACCATACCGATCATCAGCAGCGGCGCGCTCTCCCCGAGAGCTCTGGCCAGACCGATAATCGCGCCTGTCATCATGCCCGGCATGGCCAGTGGCATGACATGATGAAAAACCATCTGTACCTTGGAGGCGCCTATGCCAAATGCTGCCTCCCGTATGGAAGGCGGCACGGATTTAAGTGCTGAACGGCTGGCGATGATGACGACAGGAAGCGTCATGAGGGCAAGCACCAACCCGCCCACCATGGGGGATGAACGCGGCATTTCGAAGAAGTTGATAAACACGGCCAGTCCCAGCAGGCCGTAGACAATGGAAGGCACCGCAGCCAGATTGTTGATATTCACCTCAATGAAATCGGTCCAGCGGTTATGTGGAGAAAATTCCTCCAGATAGATGGCAGCGGCAATGCCTACCGGTAGCGCCAGAAAGACGGTGACCACGATGGTAAAGAAAGAACCGGCCATGGCACCAAGTATGCCAGCCTGCTCTGGATTACGCGAATCACCGGAAGTGAAGAAGTGACGGTTGAAGCGCTGAAGTACCCTTTTTTCATCCAGCAGATGATCAATCCATTGAAGCTGCCGGTCATTGACACTTCTGTCAGACTGAGTGGCATTGCGGTCTACATCGCCCCGATAAACCGCATCGACAGCAGACCCTGCCTCCACTTCGATATGGACTGTCTGCCCGACAAGACCAGGATCTTCCAGCACAACATCACGCAGCGACTGCGTAGCCCCTGAACTGATAAAGGCCGACAGCTGCCGCTTTTCCTGACGATCCGTCACTTCCGGAAACATGCCGTAAAGTGACTGCTTGAGGAGAAGGCCATAATCTGCCTGTAACAGGACATCCCTTTCCCGCTGTCCAGCCGGATCAATGACTTCAGCATCCAGCCTGACATCAAGCACCAGCATGGTCTGGAAGAAGCCGCCGTAGCCAGCGCTTACAATGCTCACCAGCAGTATCAAAAGCGCAAGCAGGCCGGTCATGATGGATACCTGCCCATAAAGCCTGAAGCGCTTCTCAGAAGCGCGTCTCCGCTGCAGGCCGGCCTTGACCCTTTCAATGGTCTGCTGGTTATTATTCATACTGTTCACGATATTTTCTGACGACGCGCAACGCTATGATATTGAGGGTCAGTGTTGCCAGGAACAGCATCAGCCCCAGTGCAAATGCCGCCAGCGTCTTTGGACTGTTGAACTCCTGATCACCGACCAGGAGCGTGACGATCTGGGTCGTGACGGTGGTCACCGACTCCAGAGGATTAATGGTCAGATGTGCTGAAAGGCCTGCGGCCATCACGACAATCATGGTTTCACCAATGGCGCGCGATATGGCGAGCAGAACTCCACCCACAATCCCAGGCAGGGCAGCAGGAATGACCACCTGACGTATGGTTTCAGACTGGGTAGCCCCGAGCGCATACGCGCCGTCTCTCAGTGACTGGGGCACAGCATTGATGAAATCATCTGACAGCGAGGATACAAAAGGTATGATCATGATGCCCATGACCAGACCGGCAGCCAGTGCGCTTTCCGAAGAAACACTCAGACCGGCCATTTCACCGAGATGGCGCAGGTAAGGCGCCACAGTAAGTGCGGCAAAGAAACCATAAACAACCGTAGGAATACCCGCAAGGATTTCAAGCAGCGGCTTGCCAATGGCACGCTGCTGTGGCGTGGCATATTCTGCCAGATAAATGGCCGACATAAGCCCTATGGGTACTGCCACCGCCATGGCAACCGCTGATATCAGAAAGGTTCCTGCAAATAGCGGCACGGCACCAAAGCCACCTGTCGATCCTACCTGATCGGGACGTATGGCCATCTGTGGACTCCATTTCAACCCAAACAGGAACTCATCAGGCCTGACTGCCTGAAAGAAACGCATGGATTCAAAAAGCACTGACAGCAGAATGCCGATAGTGGTAAAAATCGCAATGGTTGAACACGCCATCAGCATCAGTGTCACAGCACCCTCAACCCTGGTGCGTGCCCGCAAACCGGTATGGATGGCTGCCATGGCATGCCAGGAACCCAAGCCACTGGCAAGAGCCACGAACAGGGCAAGACCATAAGCGCTGATCTGCTGCAGTTCAGCGTATCTGCGCGCGGCATCAAGCACAGCGGCTTCGGCCACTGCGTCACGTTCGTGCCCCACAGCATTCCGGATTTCATTCACCACCAGCCCCAGATGATCAGCTGGAAGCGTTCTGATGGCTTCAGGGAGACCAGCCACCACCATGGAAGTAATGACATGGGATTCAATCGCTCCCCAGAACACTACAAGTGCGAGTGACGGAAGACCGCACCAGAGCGCCACATAGTAACCATAATAACCGGGCAGGGAGTTCAGCTTCTGACCGCGAACCTGCGACAGCCTGGCCGCAGCATTGCGACCCATGACATAGGTTGCCATGCATAGCAGCAGGAGCAGGAGCAGCAGCGTGGATTTGGACATGAATTCAACTCGTAACAGACACAACTGGCCAGCATCCACACGCGCCATCAAGGCGCGTGTGGATCTCTGCAATCAGGGACTCAGGGTCTTCATCTGCCTGGCGGCCGCTGCCATGGTTTTTCTTTCAGCAGCAGGCAGAGGTACAAGCCCCCGCTCAGTCAGATAGCCTTCATCGCCCCAGGCTTTTTCACTGGTGAATTCAGTGATAAAGGCATCAATACCGGGAATCAGTCCGGCATGCGCTTTCTTGACATAGAAATACAGGGGACGTGATACCGAATAACTGGCATTGGCGATCGTCTCGAAGGTAGGCTCAACACCATCAATCTTCATGCCTGTGATCTTGTCTGCATTCTGTTCAAGGAAACTGTAGCCAAACACACCCAATGCGTCAGGGTTGGCATCCAGTTTCTGGACGATAAGATTATCATTTTCACCTGCCTCGATATAAGCGCCGTCCTCACGGACGGTGTGACAGGCTTTCTTGTACTCCGCCTCGTCTTTCTCCTTCAGGGCAGCAATGGCGGGATAGGTCTTGCACCCACCCTCAAGCGCCAGTTCGGCAAACGCATCCCGGGTTCCTGAGGTTGGGGGCGGCCCGAGTACCTCAATTTTGGTAGCCGGCAGTGCGGGATTGATATCCTTCCACTGCCGATAGGGGTTATCGACCATCCTGTCGCAACTGGCGGCTGCGCACTTGGGATCAGGCACGCGCTTGGCCAGTGCAAGGAATATCTCACGACGGCTCAGATCGAACGACTTGCCCTGTTTCGAGTGCGCCAGCACGATGCCATCAAAGCCTATCTTCACTTCCACAATGTCTTTGACATTGTTCTTCAGACAGCTTTCAATCTCGCTTTTCTTGATAGCACGGGATGCGTTGGCAATATCAGGAAACTGTGCCCCAACACCCGAACAGAACAGCTTGATCCCCCCACCTGTTCCGGTGGACTCAACCTTGGGGGTCTTGAATTTACCAGCCTTGCCAAACTGCTCGGCTACGACTGTGGAAAAAGGATAAACCGTGGAAGAACCCACGATACTGATGTAATCGCGACCGCCTCCGGCAGCATGTGATACCCCTGCAGACAGAACGGATGCACCAATTACAGCACATATCGACGCCAATGACTTCATGACTCACCTTGTTGTTTCAATGATGGGATAGCTGGGTTCTGATCTGTCAGTCCGGTCCCACGCCCGAGCCGGCTCTGATCTTAATTGCGGATTGTTACACAGTTATGTCATGCCTGCCTACTGCCAGCATACATCTCAAGCGCCAGAGCAACCCGGTCTTCTGCTTTTTGCGGAATATTATCCAGATCCCTGAGCGCATTCAATCCATGAACAAGGCCGCGGTGGCCCGCCAGCTGGATATTCAGTCCAGGCCTTGCATTGATTTCCAGCATCAGTGGACCCAGCGCCCTGTCCAGAACAATATCCACCCCGATGTAGCCCAATCCCACCATATCATGGCAGCGGGCACTCATCAGCAGGATGTCATACCAGTTGGGTATCATGATTCCCTCCAGCACGCCGCCGGTATCCGGGTGGGCATGGACTGGCGTCTCATGCCAGACACCACGCCGGGTCATACCCGTCACCAGATCAATACCCACCCCAATGGCTCCCTGATGCAGATTGGCTTTGCCATCCGAGATGCGCGTGGGCAGCCTGACCATGGCCAGCACAGGGACACCACGAAAAACAATGACACGGATATCGGGCACGCCACGGTAACTCACCTGCTCGAATACCGGATCCTGACATACCCTGTACTCAATGACCGCAGCATCAGGAACGCCCCCCAGACTGAACAGGCCGCTGAGGATATTGGAGATATGGAATGCCAGTTCCCCGCTGTCGATCAGGCGGCCATTACTCAGGCGATAATGTCCGCCGGCACGCCCCTCAACAATCAGAATGCCTCCACCGCCACTGCCATGGGAGGGTTTGACTACAAAATCTTCGTAGGCAGCCAGATCATCTTCCAGCGTTTGCAACTGGTGTTCAATCTCAATCACCGCATACTGCTCGGGAACCGGCAGACCAAACTGGATTGCCATGGATTTGGTCAGGCGTTTATCATCAACCTGCGGGTAGTTTTTTCTGGGATTATAGGGCAGGACAAAAGAAGCATTTCTCTCATTCATGCCAAGGATGCCAAGCTTTCGCAAGCGTTGCCATGGGGTTCGTGCCGGCATAGCCAGCATCATCGCGGCCATATCACTGCCCTGAATCGCCATAATTCAGTCAGACGGTAACCCGTATAACGCCCCAGCAACAGCATCATGGCCAGCAGGAGAAGCAACAGTTCAGGAAAGACGAAAACCCAGTGGGCCAGATATTGGCTACTCATGACCAGATAACTCATGACAGCCACCAGCAGGCTGCCCAAGCCCTGCTTGACCGCCTCACCTGCCCCACGCTCATCCCATACTACCGACATGCGTTCAATGGTCATGGCCATGATCACCATGGGAAACAGTGCGACTGAAAGACCACGATCCAGCCCCAGCTTGTTGGTCACAATACTGACCATGGCCATCAGCAGGATGACGATAACCAGTACCGAAGCAAGACGCGGCACCAGCAAAAGCTTGAGATACTCAAGATAAAAGCGGAGAGCAAGCCCAAGGCCAAGTAACAGGCAGAACAGGGATACCCCCCAGAGCAGCTCGGTTTCGCGAAATGCCAGCGCAATGAGGATGGGCATGAAGGTACCAAAACTGTCGATACCTACCACATTACGCAAAAGGACAATCAGAAATGCACCGACTGGAATCAGCAACAGTACCCTGTATACATTCTGGGTCTGGACAGGCAGGCTGAACAGTGAATATTCCATGATTCTTGAGCCCATCTGGCGGGCACGCTGGTCAGCGATGCGCGTCATATCCTGACTGTGTTTCTTGATGGAATACTCCACATGGCCATACTTGCCTCCCATCAGATCCAGAGCCGGCTCAGAACCAACGGTCCAGATCATGGCGTCACGCGGAAGACCAGATTCACCAGAATCCGGATTAAGCGCCTGCCAGCGCTCGCCATCGTAATACTGCAACCACGGCAGCAGGCTGCTACGGTTAAGACCATCCTTCAGTACCACCAGATAAACCATCCTGGCAGGCAGCTCCGCTTCAACCAGAATGGACTTGAGGCGGTGTACCCACTTTTCTGGCGTGTCAGCATCCTGATGCAGAAGGCCAATATTATTATCACTCTGGGATCTTGCGTTGAGTCGGGACAGCAATTCCCTGACAAAACTGGTGTTATCTGCCGATTTGCTCCGTACCTCGTTAAGCAGTGCCCTGGCTGCCGAACGTGCAGCATCAGGCAGATTGGAACGGTCGAGCATGACATCTGTTTTTTCCATGGACAGTGGCATGGCAACCTGATTATCCCGGGTCAGCTGGATCCGGTAATAGAGTACCTGCCAGCCATGCGTTTCACGTATGGCCCACTGCGCATAACGTCTGACACCATCGTCAGTGGTGGTCAGTCCATAATCACTGGCCACGAAATTTTCGTCCAGAACGGTAAAGCCTTCGGGTAAGCGCGGGAGGGCAAAACTGACCTTGATGGCCTGATTGTGACGTGCCTTGAACTCGATGCGTGCCTCAACCGTCCAGACCTCAGCCTTATCAGTGGGCATCAGCGGCAATCCAAGCCAGATGGCTTTGTAGGTACAAAGTGCAAGTGCGGCCAGCACAAGCACTGTGGCCAGCACCCGCACATGCAGGTCATGCATGGCGGTTACTCATTCGGGGCGTTCAGCTGGCAATGCCCCCGTCACCGTAACGCCCGCGGCACAGGGATCATCCTCGGAGCGAAAACGGAATGTCTGGGAAGCATCAACCAGTGCTACTGATTTCAGGAAGCTTCGCCCCAGCAGTACCGGATAATTGAAATTGCTACGGTCAACCAGGGTAAACTCGGTCGCATAAGTACGCCCATTTTTGCAGATATCCAGAGTAACGACCTCGCGCCTGGAAGCATCCTTGCGGTGCTCCTTGATATAGACAGTGCGGGCCAGGGGACGCTCGATGATGAGTGGTGCCGTATCATCATCGTCACTGACGGCGAAGCGCACCCACTCTGATCCTTCACGCTGAAAACGCTGGATATTTTCCGCATTCAGGGAAGATGTCTTGGCGCCGGTATCCAGTTTTGCCGTCAGCCTGAGATTCCATGGCTTGAGAAAAACACCTTCCAGCCACCCCATCACGACGATTTCACGCGCATCTTCTGCAACAGCATCCACAGATGCCAGAAACAATGCCAGTACAGCAGTACCGGCATATTTCAGCACGATACCAGCTTCTGGCGCAGCAGGTGCTAAAGCAAGGCCAGAATCTTTACGATTCTGGCCTTCGACGCTGATGCACATGCCACCCTGCGCTTGTTTACCTGACATCCTTGACGACCAGCAGGCCACGATGCTGGCTGGCGTAGTAAGCGGCAATATCAAGCATGTCTTCCTCAGATAGAGAAGATGCAATAGCGCTCATCATCGCATGCTTGCGTGAACCACTCTTATAATCCTGCAGTGCTTTGACAAGATAGCTCTCATACTGACTGGCAAGACGTGGAAATGCGCCCTCGGCGGGTTTTTCCTCATCACCATGACAGCTGGTACAGGATGCCGCTTTCTGCTTGCCCGCCGCCACATTACCTGATGTGGCAACAGATTCATTCACGGAACGGAAGCGTCCAACATAGGCACCGACATCAGCCATATCACGGTCAGACATACTGACAGCATTGCCCAGCATACTGCCATGCGTTCTGGATCCGTTGGCATAAGCCTTCAGGGCCGCAATAACATACTCAGGATTCTGGCCACCAATCTTGGGCACATGATAGGTGGGGAAAGCGTTGGTCTGTCCGGTGATACTATGGCAGCCTTCACAGGTATAAAACTTGGTTTTGCCACTGACAGGATCGCCATCAACAGCCGCATATCCTGACTGATAGCTGAATACCAGACTCA
>JBEBBU010000023.1:0-7745 GCA_041158225.1 Pseudomonadota bacterium
GGATTATTTTCAAAACCACCTTCCTCAACATTGGCGATATACATCACCGGCTTGATGGTGATGAGATGAAGATCATGCAGCAGAGCCTTTTCTTCAGGCGCAAGTTTCAGCGTTCTGGCCGGCAGGCCCTGATCCAGATGCGCTGCCAGCAGTTCCAGTACCCGCTTCTTCTCCAGTTCGTCCTTGTTGCCGGATTTGGATGCCTTCACTGCCCTCTGCAAGGCTCTTTCCACGCTGCCCATATCGGCCAGTGCAAGCTCAGTATCAATGACTGCAATATCGGACAGCGGATCGACCTTGCCAGCAACGTGAATGACATCGTCATTCTCAAAGCAGCGCACCACATGGGCGATGGCATCGGTCTCACGGATGTGGGCCAGAAACTGGTTACCCAGCCCTTCCCCCTTGGAGGCACCAGCCACCAGTCCGGCAATATCCACAAACTCAATCGCCGTAGGTATTACTCTTTCCGGCTTGACAATCTCCGAGAGAGCATCCAGCCTGCGATCAGGCACTGGTACCACACCGACATTCGGATCAATGGTACAGAAAGGGTAGTTTTCCGCGGCAATACCTGCCTTGGTCAGCGCATTGAACAGCGTGGACTTGCCAACATTGGGCAGACCGACGATACCGATATGAAGGGCCATGAAAAAGATCCTTGCTAAGATTCAGAAATGGAAACGGGAAGCCAGCGGCTCATGAGATCGAGGTGCCGCTGCAGTGCCCCCCGGTTATCCAGCACAAACTGACGGGCCGCCAGCCCGATGTGGCTACGCCGCACGGGATCATGCAGCAATGCCGCGATGGCAGCTACCAGTGCCTGCTGGTCTTGGACACGCACCGCGCCGCCCTGGTCAGCCAGCTGGTCGCAGATCTGGCGGAAGTTCTGGGTATGTGGCCCGTAAAGGCAGGCAACCCCCTGGGCTGCCGCTTCAAGCACATTATGTCCACCAACGGGCACCAGACTGCCGCCAATGAATGCGACTGTCGAGGCTGCATAGAAAGTCCTGAGTTCCCCCAGAGTATCCAGCAGCAGGACATCACAGAAGCCGGCGTCGATGGCAGCCTGCTCACCTGCACTGCGACGTATCACCTTCCAGCCCCGTGACACACACAGCATGTAAATATCATTGAATCGTTCCGGATGCCGCGGAGCCATGGCAAGTACCAGATCAGGAAAATCCTGTCTCAGCTGTGAAAAAGCCTCAAGCAGCATGGCTTCTTCACCAGCGTGGGAACTTGCCAGCAGGAGTATGGGACGGTCGCCTGCGTATAGCCGGCCCAGCCTTGCTCCTTCCGCCTGCAGTTCCTCAGGTAATTCGAGATCAAACTTGAGATTGCCCGTCACCGTGACCTGTTGCGGAGAGCAACCCAGTTGCCGGAAACGTGCTGCATCATCCTCGGTCTGGGCCGCCACATGCACGGCAGAAAGCCACTGCGCCAGAGAAGCACGCAGCCACGCATAGCGGGAAGAAGAACGGGCAGAAAGCCTGGCATTGGCAATCATCACGGGTATACGCTGCTGCTGGCACGCCATCAGCAGATTGGGCCAGATCTCCGTTTCCATGATGATGGCCAGCACGGGGTGAAACTGCTGCAGGAAACGCTCAAGGCTGACCGGAAGATCATAGGGCAGATAGACGTGGGATACCTGATGACCCAGGATGGCCTGGACTCTGGCTGAACCGGTTGGCGTTGTCGTCGTCAGCATGATCCGGTACGAAGGCCAGCGCTGCATGATAGCCCTGACAAGTGGTACGGCTGCCTCAACTTCACCTACGGAAACAGCATGTACCCAGATGACAGGAGAAGATGCCACAGGCATGTCAGTACCATAAAATCCCAGACGCTCCAGCCAGCGCTCGCGATAGGCTGGCAGCCTGTGACCACGGACATAGAGACGTCCCACGACCAGAGGTAATGCCGAGTAGAACAGAAGGGTATAAAGCCGTCGTATCAAGCTTCCAGCCTCCGGTCTTGGAAAGCAGAAAGGGGAAGCGTGTCCGGCCACAAGGTGACCCGACGCTGCTTCCCCCCGTTCAGATACCTGAGATTACTCTGGCAGGATATGAACAGCCAGTTCAGCATTAACATCCGTGTGCAGATGGATGGTGACGCTGAACTCGCCCAGATGACGCAGGGAGCCATGGGGCAGGCGCACTTCGTGCTTCTCAATGGCAACACCTTGAGCAGTAGCTGCCTCGGCAATGTCACGTCCACTGACAGAACCGTAAAGACGGCCTTCATCACCAGCTTTCTGCTGGATGGTGACCACAACATCAGCAAAGCTGGCGGCGCGGGCTTCTGCCTTGGCCAGTTCAGCGTGGGCTTTGGCTTCCAGTTCAGCACGACGCTGTTCAAACTCGGCAACCTTGGCAGCGGTAGCGACAACAGCCTTGCCCTTGGGAATCAGGTAGTTGCGGCCATAACCTGGCTTGACGCTGACTTTATCGCCCAGACCGCCAAGATTGGCGATCTTTTCAAGAAGAATGATTTCCATGATAGTGAAACCTCGAATGTCTAAAGACTTAAATTTTTAATGGGTGCCTGCAGTTACGCGTCTGCGCCAGTCAAACCAGCTGTCACTCAGCCCCAGCAGGGCCAGAGGCACCATCAGGTGCGGGATAATGAACAGCAGCACATACAGACCAATCAGCCAGAAACGCTGACTGCTTCTTGCCGACAGAAGCGCGTGGGCAACAGCAAGTCCTACAAACAGATAAAGGGCAAAAAGTACCAGGCCAGCATTGACGACCACCTCGGCAAACCCTGCCAGCCCTCCCGTCAGCCCCACCAGCATGGCAGCAATGGCTGCAACACCAGCGCGACGGGACAGCCGCAGACCGAGATACTCATCACGGAAACCACCAGGATTGAACAGCAGCGACTGCCACCAGCGGCCGATAAGCAGTGTCATCACCAGGGTAATAACTGCTCCTGAGGCCATCAGGCCGGTCACATAGTGACCGACCCGCTCCATGCCCTGTTTCATCAGCAACTGGGTCTGGGGATCAGCATCAGCATTCATGTCCAGCAGTGGCTGCATCAGTCCAGCCATACGCTGGCTCCAGTAATCACCGGGCTGATCCACCAGCAGGTAGAACAGTCCGATACCAGCCATACCAAACAGGGCAGTAACTTCCAGACTTAATGACAGATCCCGCGTATCCCGTAGCACCCAGGCAATGATGGCCGTTGGCAGCCATAGCGCCACACCGTACATCAGTGACAGCTCAAGGTTGCCTGTGGTGACCATGCCAAAACCAGTCACCAGCACACAGGAAGCCACGAATACCGGCACCGCCGCCATCACCCCCTGACGCAGCATGACCAGAGCCATGGTGGCAGAACTGAACAGGCTTGCCAGCGGCATGACAAAAGACAGACAGGCAAAACCTACCTGAACCAGAATCGACTGGTTCTGTCCCCGCATGATAAAGGCAGCCAAGCCTCGCATCACTGCACCTGGTACTTAAAGTCGCTTACTGTTCGTGAGAATCGCAGTAAGGGATAAGCGCCAGAAAACGTGCGCGCTTGATCGCCGTTGACAGCTGGCGCTGATACTTGGCCTGCGTACCGGTAATACGGCTGGGCACGATCTTGCCAGTCTCGGATACAAACTCCCTGAGGGTGTCCAGATCCTTGTAATCGATCTCAACCGTTCCTTCTGCGGTGAAACGGCAATACTTTCTACGTTTGAACTGTCTAGCCATGAATGAATCTCCGTGGTTTCGGGCTATGGATGCGATCAGGTGCCATCAACTGCTTCAGCAGCGGGCTCACTGGATGAAGTGCTTTCGCCCTCATCGCTCTGACGCTCACTGGACTCAGCATGATCATGGCCGCCACGTGTCAGCGGAGAAGGATCGGTAACGGCTTCATCACGACGGATGGTCAGACTGCGCAGCACGGCGTCGTTGAAGCGGAAGTTGCTTTCCAGTTCTTCGAGCGTAGACTGCGAACATTCAATGTTCATCAGCACGTAATGCGCCTTGTGCACCTTGGCAATCGGATAGGCAAGCTGCCTTCTGCCCCAGTCTTCAAGACGATGGATACAGCCGGAGTCACCCTCAATCGCCGAGCGGTAACGCTCAATCATGCCCGGAACCTGGGCACTCTGATCAGGATGAACCAGAACCACTATTTCATAATGTCGCATAGAATACTCCCTGCGGGTTAAGCCTCCCGCTCATGCGGTGAGGCAAGGAGAAGTGAACAAAGTCACCACCAAACCCGTAATTATAAAGGATCAGCCATCCATGGACAAGTCAGGATCTGACTGAGGGGCAATCGACCAAAGATAAAGGGGCGCGCGCCCTGCCTCATCCAGCTGCACAAGATCAGGATGAACGCCTGGAATACTGAAGTGATAACTCACCAGTGCCGTGCCCGGTCGCATGTCATGGCAGGCTTTCCGCCAGAGTCGCGCCATGGGCTGCGGCGACAGGTAGGCATAGACAAAATCAAATCCAGCCAGGTCATGCCTCCAGAAATTACCGTAATGGATGACACAGTTGGACAGGCCACGACTGCGCCATCTTGCGATCAGCCAGGGGAGAGGCGCAGATTCAATGCCGGTGAAGCGGATATCCGGATGTTTCCTGGCAAGCCGGCACAACAGCCCTCCCAGTCCACAGCCAAGATCCACAAAGGTCGCCGGTCGTCGCTCATACAGCCAGAAATCAAGCACCGTGATGGCAGAGGCTCCTGTCAGGTACAGTGGCACCCGCTCGCGCTGGTTATCCTTATACACCAGCCAGAGCAGTGCAAAAACCAGCAGGTAGTATATGGGGGGGAACGCCAGCATGACCAGCCAGAGCAGCAGGGGCAGATCCAGCGCCAGTATCGGATACCACCACAGCGGCAAGGCACGCAGGCGTGCAGCCATACAGGCCGAAAGGATATAGAGTCCCGCGCCCACCCATGACAGCCATTCACCGGGCAACCCGGCAACCGCCAGCACCCAGGTCAGCAGCGTCGCCAGCATGACAGCCAGCAACTGCGCCTGCAGCACCCGCCACCAGTAGCCAGACTCTGCGGCCGCCATACCCGCTTCCATCAGGGGCATCAGCGCGTCTTGGGCGGCGGATAGGGTGCGGGCGAAGTAAAAGGAGAAGGCAGCGTGATGGGCCCGGGCGAACTGTCCACAAAACCTGGTGGCAACCCCAGAGGATTATCGGCAGGACGCGAAGATCTGGTGGAGGCTGGTGGTGCTGCTGGTGCCGAAGCTGGAGCCGGCGCTGCTGGTGCAGGACTGGCGGGCACGGGTGTAGCAGGCGTGTTTCTGGGATCAGTCTGGGATTCTTCCTGGAAAGCAGTCGTACCATTATCCAGAATGGCTGCCTCGGTCTTGTGATTCAGCACAATAATGGAAATACGCCGGTTGACAGGATCAAGGTTATCCTGCTTGTTGAACGGCACACTGGAAGCAAGCCCGACCACGCGCATCATCTTGTCTTCCCTAAGACCACCATGATTCAGCTCACGGCGCGCAGCATTGGCCCGGTCTGTGGAAAGCTCCCAGTTACTATAACCTGCATTTCCCCCAGGAAATGGCCTGCCATCGGTATGACCACTGATACTGATGCGGTTAGGCAGTTCATTAATAAGCGGCGCGATCTTGTCAAGAATCTGTGCGGCGTAGGGCTCCAGCCGGGCGCTGGCCAGATCGAACATGGGGCGCTTTTCCTTGTCCAGGATCTGTACCCGCAGGCCTTCCTTGGTAAAGTCGATAATCAACTGATCCTTGAACTGGTTAAGCAGTGGACTGGTTTCGACCAGTTCCATCATTTTGCCCTTAAGGGATTCGAGACGCTGCTGATCCTTTTTGCTGAGCTGTTCTTCTTCCTCTTCCTTACGCGCCAGTTCTTCCTTCTGCTCCTGCGTCAGGTTGCTGTTATAGAAATACTCCTTGTGCATGGTACTTTCATCGCCCTCCTCGGTATGAGGCGGACATTCCTTGACCGTACCATCCTGCTGCGTGATATCCGTACCGCCACCCGGAATAAGACTGGAGCGGTCACCACTATCCTTGCCGCCGGCAAACGACGGTTTCCATGGGTCCTTGAAATATTCGGCAATACCGCGCCGCGTCACCACATCAACGTTGCCGATCAGCCAGAGCAGGAGAAAGAACGCCATCATGGCAGTCACGAAATCAGCGTAGGCCAGTTTCCAGGCGCCCCCATGATGACCATGGCCGCCCTTCTTGACCTTTTTGATGACGATATTGCCCTTACTGGCAGCATTCTGCTCGGCCATGATGCTATCCCACTACTTCTTGGCGTTGCGCAGGTATTCTTCGAGTTCGGCAAATCCAGGACGGATATGCGCCGGCACCGTCTTGCGACCAAATTCAACAGAAGTCGCTGGCGGATTGTTGTTCACCGCGGCCAGAATGGTGAATTTGAGCATCTGGTAGAAACTGCCCTCTTCCTCGACACTGCCTTCCATACTGGTCGCCAATGGCCCGACAAATCCGTAGGACACCAGAATACCCAGAAAAGTACCCACCAGCGCTGCGGCGATCAGTTTGCCCAGTTCAGCGGGAGGAATACCTACAGACTCCATGGTATGCACCACGCCCATCACCGCCGCAACGATACCGAAAGCAGGCAGGCCGTCAGCAAGCTTGTTGAGTGCACCTACCGGCTGCAGGGCTGCATGATGATGCATCTCAAGTTCCGCATCCATCAGATCCGACATCTGGAAGGATGAAATATTGCCAGCCGACATCATGCGCAGATAGTCAACAATGAAGTCGATGGCATGATGGTCATGCAGAACATTGGGAGCCACCTTGAACGTATCGCTGCTGTGCGGATTTTCAAGATCGGCTTCCAGCGCCAGCAGCCCCTGGGTGCGGATCTTGGTAAAGATCATGAACATCAGGGTCAGGGCTTCCAGATAGTAGTCCTTGGTGTATTTGGAGCCCTTGAAAGCTGCGCCTACCGCACCGCCAAGAGCTGACAGGGTCACCGGCTTGTTGGCAGCAAGAAATGCCCCGATAGCTGCACCGAGAATGATGATGAACTCGGATGGCTGTACGAAAACGCCAAGGTGTCCACCGCCGAAAAGAAATCCGCCAACAATGGCAGCCAGGGCCAGACCCCAGCCAATGATGATAAACATTCTGCCTCCCTTTCCAGTGCAACTTCAGACCAGCGCTTCTTGAATGCAAAATCGGCTCTTGAAAACGGCAGACGCGTCCCCAGATCCTCAGCCTAATGGAATTGTATCGCAAGCATTGGTCATTCCTGATTTATTCTGCATCTTTTTTTTCAATATCAAGAGGATTGAGCTCACATGACGGTAGCAGACAACGAAAAGGTCACCCTGGGATTTGAGGCGGAAGTCAAACAGCTGTTACAGCTGATGATCCACTCACTCTACAGCAACAAGGAGATCTTCCTGCGCGAACTGGTTTCCAACGCTTCTGACGCTGCTGACAAACTGCGCTTTCTTGCGCTGTCGGATGACAGTCTGTACGAGGGCGACAGCACACTCAGAATCAGGGTGAGTTTTGACAAGGATGCGAGAACCATCACCATTGCCGACAATGGCATCGGCATGACCCGCGAGGAAGTCCAGCAGAATATCGGCACCATTGCCCGCTCAGGCACACGCCACTTCTTTGAATCACTGACCGGCGATGAAGCCAGGGACAGTCAGCTGATTGGCCAGTTTGGCGTAGGATTCTATGCATCATTCATTGTCGCTGACCGCGTGACGCTGATCACCCG
>JBEBBU010000024.1:0-3383 GCA_041158225.1 Pseudomonadota bacterium
GGTCAGGGAAGGCCACGATTTCATGATGGAAACCTATGAGGATTTCATCACGCGCACCGGGCTTCGCGCAGGCGCGTTGCCTGCCAGCGGCAGGACACTGGATACAACACCGCTGGAGCAAGCACTGCCACCGGCAGTACAGCAGATGCGTACGTTTATGCAGAACGCGCTGAAGGCACGCGATGCAACCATCCAGACCCAGCTGTCCCAGACCCTGAGTGACCTGAAAAGGTTGCAGGACAGACAACTGGAACAGCTTGAGCTGGATCTGGGTAAACGGCCGGAGGGCCTGCGTCAGAATCACCGCGCGCGCCGCACCATCGAGATCGGGAAGGTGTTTGATGAATACCGCCAATGGGTTGAGGATACCCTGACGCTGGAACCCACGCCCTATATCCGCGTCCTTGCCGCATTCTGTCATTAAACCGCCCAAACTGCCCCGGATTTCCCTATGTCATTTGCCGGTATCGAGAACGAAAACGAGTTTTACAGCCATCACTACCTTGCCGAGGTTTTCAGAGGCGACATCCGTCAACTACTCGAACAATGGTCTTCGCAGGATGGTGATACCGACGCTACGACCACCTCGCCGGTCAGACAACTGGGCAGCTGTGCATCACGCTGGTTCAACCGGCAGTACAGCGCTGAACGCAACCGCGATGGTGCCGAACTGCTGGCACAGCACCGCGAACGCCATCTGCCACTGCTGCAGGCACTGGGATATGCCCTACATCCTTCCATCATCGAACTGGAAGCCGGCATGCCGCTGCCCTGCTGGGCCAGTCTCGGTGAAGCCGGCAAACCGCCCACCCTGCTCATCATCCCAGCCTGGTGCCCAGGTCAGGAAGATGAGGATGTACTGGATCAGCAGCTCAGTCCACTGCACTATCAGGGCATGGGTGTACCGGGGCCACTGAAAGGCATTCCGTTTGCCGACATCCTCTCGGATGCACTGTTTGGTTCTGACCATCCGCCGCGCTTCGTGCTGCTGATCGGTTTTGACCAGTGGCTGTTACTCGACCGCTTCAAGTGGCCGAACAACCGCGCCCTGCGTTTTGTCTGGAATGACATGCTTGATCGCCGGGAAAACGCCACCCTCCAGGCCACCTGCGCCCTGCTGCATCGCAACTCGCTGGCGCCGGAAGGCGGTGAAACCAGCCTGCTGGACAGCCTGGATGAAAACGCCCATAAACATGCCTTCGGGGTCAGTGAAGACCTCAAATATGCGTTACGGGAAGCGATCGAACTTCTCGGCAATGAAGCCGCACGCCAGCTGCTGCAGAAAAGTGATATCAGCTATACCGGCAAATCCCAGCTTGATGAAACCCAGCTCAGTCTTGAGTGTCTGCGTATGGTCTACCGGCTGCTGTTCATGTTCTATATCGAGGCGCGGCCTGAACTTGGCTATGTACCGATCCAGAAAAGCGAGACCTATCTCAAGGGCTACAGCCTTGAACATCTGCGCGATCTCGAATCGGCTGACATCAGCCAGCCTGATGCGCGTGATGGCCGCTATTTTGATGAAAGCCTGCGCCTGCTGTTCCGGCTGGTAGCCAGTGGATGTGGCCGCGATGAACAGCGCTCACTGGTCGCTGGCACAGTCAGGGATGCCTTTTCACTGGCGCCACTGGATAGCCGCCTGTTTGATGAAAGTGCCATGCCGCTGCTGTCGCGGGTATGCTTTCCGAATCATGTCTGGCAAAAAGTCATCCGCCTGATGTCACTGTCTGGCGGCAGGGGCCAGAGAAAAGGCAGGGTCAGCTACCATCTGCTCTCCATCAACCAGCTGGGCGCCGTCTATGAAGCCCTGCTCTCCTATCGCGGATTCTTTGCATCCGAAACGCTGTACGAAGTACGCCCGGCGCTCCGGACGGCCGCCACCAATGCGGATGAGGACGCAGACGGGGATGATGAATATCAGGGCGGTCAGACCGGAGGCGACCTGCTTGACAATAGCTGGTTTGTACCCGAGTCCCGACTGGAGGAGTACCGCGAACAGGAACGCGTCTATGACCTTGATGACAACGGTCACCAGCGTCTGAGGCGTCACGAGAAAGGTACCTTCATCTACCGTCTGGCCGGCCGTGACCGGCAGAAGTCCGCCAGCTACTACACGCCACAGTCGCTGACGCGGTGTCAGGTCAAATATGCACTGAAAGAACTGCTGGCGGGCAAATGCGCCGATGATATTCTGGAACTGACCATCGTCGAACCGGCCATGGGTAGTGCCGCCTATCTGAACGAGGCCGTAAACCAGCTTGCGGAGAAGTATCTCGAACTGAAACAGGCCGAGCTGAACCGGCGTATTCCGCATCAGGATTATCCCCTGCTGTTGCAGAAGGTACGCATGTATATTGCTGACCGCAATGTATTCGGGGTGGATCTCAATCCGGTGGCGGTGGAACTGGCAGAAGTCTCCCTGTGGCTCAACGCCATCTATGGCGAACCGGATGACGAGGCCGCGCCGCATGCCCTGCCGCGCCCGGCGCGGGTGCCCTGGTTCGGTTACCAGCTGTTTGACGGCAACAGCCTGATCGGTGCGCGCCGTGAGGTCTACCGTGCGACACAGCTGGGAAAGACGGCCCGACCTGTCTGGCATGAGGAAGCGCCGCGCCGCCTCAATCCGCTGTCTCTGTACCGTGATTTCATGGTCAGCGATGCCGCGCATGATCTGCGTCAGGCAGATGAGATCTATCATTTCCTGCTGCCTGATCCGGGCATGGCGGCTTACAGGGATAGGGTGGCAAGAAGCCTCTACCGCGATCCATTCGAACAGATCAAACGCTGGAGAACCGCCCTGTGCCAACCTCTGGACAGTCACGAGATCAGGCGACTGCAGGATCTCAGCACCCAGATTGATGCGCTCTGGAGCGAGCATGTCCATGCGCTGATCCGTGACCGCAAAGGGACAGAGGATACCCTGCACCTCTGGCCCAGCAGCGAACCTGATCCAGCAGCCACCACCCGTTCACTCAAGGATGCGACCCGGCGCAAGGGTCTGATGAACGCAGATGATGATCTGGCCACCCCCTTCCGCCGCCTCAAGCTGGTGATGGATTACTGGTGCGCCCTATGGTTCTGGCCGATTGAGGACAGTCATCATCTGCCCAGCCGGGAGCAGTGGTGGCTTGAGATTGGCGCCATTCTGGAAGGCAATATCGTCGATCTGTCACCGCAGTTATCCCTCAATCTGGCAGAACCCTCAGAACCTGTGGACTGGCTGCCCCAGGGCCAGAGTGACATGTTTGGCGCAGTCCAGGCTGACCTGAAGGTGTCAGCAGCGGCCGCCACGCTGCACGACCGGTATGGCCAATTACGCATCAGCAAGCTGCGGCAACAGTTTCCGCGCATCGCCAAAGTGGAACAGATCAGCGCCAGACGGC
>JBEBBU010000025.1:0-3565 GCA_041158225.1 Pseudomonadota bacterium
AAGGATGCTGATTTCAGCGGCAAGGCGGGAGAACTGCGCTTTGATACCAATGCCAACCTGCTCCAGGGCGATGTCAATGGCGATAGCGTTCCCGATGTAGAAATCCTGCTTGCAGGTTTAATGTCGCTCTCCAGCTATCAGATACAGCTCTGATAGAACCCACTCATCATCCATCTCCAGCCGGCGCCACTGCCGGCGGGAGGTTGTTGTGCCTATCAATTTCTGCCATAAGCTGGCTACCCAGAAGAATCCAGCCATCCCCCTAAAGGGGGAAGGCTGGATTCTAGCGTGATGGCTGGGCTATGATCCCCTGACTGGCTCAAAACGCCAGTCAGGCTTGATCTCATCAGGTGTCTGGCCCGTATCAGGGCGCAGCGTTGGGCGGCTCATCCTGCCCTGCCGCTCTGTCAGCCAGTGCTCAACAACGGCCACGTCATAGCGGTCACCGGGTCGTGATACGCCGAAATGCGCCCTCAGCCTTTCTTGGTCGCATCACCCTTCTGCTTTTCTGCAAGCAACGCCCGCAATCTCACATGTCAGACAATGTAAGAAAACAAATCTTGAGTTTATGGTTCACTGCAGTTAACCTCGCTGTAATAAAAAAAGCCCCTCGAACACGGACGTTGTTCAGCTACGAAAACGCACGCGCAGAGTCCGAGACCCATTCAGTTAGTACCTGACATCGTCGATATGTAATGACGGTAATAGCTCAAGGATTTAACAAGCATGCTGACCCCGCTGCAGAATGTGATACACCATGAAAAGCAGGATAAGCCGACACTGAACGCTTCTCCTGGACTGGGTGCATGGCTTGTCGAGCAGGGTGGAAGCCTCGCATTCACGACGTACCAGTCGGCCAGAATATTTTTCATCTCAGGCAAAGAAGATGGTCAAACCCGAGCCCATGAACGCATCATGGGTACTGCGATGGGGCTGGCCGTCGAAAACGATCAACTCTGGATCAGTAATCAGCAGCAGATCTGGCGCTTTGCCAATGTTGGCGCAAGGCAGTTCTCAGAGACACATTTTGATGCGGTCTACATGCCGCGACAGGCTTATATGCTGGGCGGCTGTGACGTGCATGATCTGGTTGCCAATGTCCGCCATCAGGATCAGCATCACGAACTGCTCTTCGTCAATACCCGCTTCAGTTGCGTTGCGGCACCTGACCCTCATTTCAACTTCCGTCCGGTATGGAAGCCTGCGTTTGTCACGGCCCTTGCGCAGGATGACCGCTGTCACCTTAACGGGTTATGTGCTCAAGATGGCGAGCTCGCCTATGTCACTTTCTGCGGCAAGAGTGATCAGGCTCTGGGCTGGCGCGAGCTCAAAAACGGCGGCGGCGGTGTCATCGATGTGCGCACCCATGAAATCGTCTGTGAAAACCTGTCTATGCCTCACTCTCCCCGCTGGCATGAAGACCGGTTATGGGTGCTCAATTCTGGCTGTGGTGATTTTGGCTACATTGACACCAACGATCGTAGGTTCATCAATGTAGGTCTCTGCCCAGGATTCGCCCGTGGCCTGACGTTTGTCGGCGGTTATGCCGTCATCGGAACATCAAGACTGCGCGAGAACACATTTTCATCAGGCCTTGAGGTTAAGGCTCGTCTTGAATCCCGTCATATACGCGAACACTGCGGCCTGCTGGTCATTGATCCCAAGACAGGGGCACTGGTTCACTGGCTGACGATTGAGGGTGGCATCAGTGAGTTATATGACGTCGCTTTCATTCCGCAGGTGATGAATCCCTATACCCCTGGCTTCAGTGAGCCAGTGCTGCACCAGCAACTCATGCATTTACCAGTGAGCACGCAGTTTCCAGTCGCAGCCCAGAACCAATCCACACCCTTATCAGCAACAACTCAGCCCCCTACTTCTTTTCAGGAATAATCGAAGATGACCACACTCACCAGTAATGATACGCCTTACATCGATGTTTATGGCAGTTTGACAGACAGCAGCGCTACCGGGCGTCGTGAAGTTGTCATTGTCGATGGTACGGTCGCTGACTGGCAGACGCTGGTCGCCGGTATCAGTCCTGCGACACCAATGCTGGTACTCCATCCTGACAGTCATGGTCTCGGTGAGATTGAAGTGCTGTCATCCTTCCTTTCACAGTACAGCAATCTGGATGCCATACATCTGGTGACCGAGGGACGCAATGGCGCCCTGCTGTTTGGCAATGAGGCGCTGTGGCAGGGAGATCTGGCGGCAGCTTCGCCTTATGTCCAAAACATCAGCAATGCCCTGAAACCCGGCGGTGATCTCATGCTCTACGGCTGTTCCGTCGCTGGCGGTGCCGGACAGCAGTTTGTCTCCCAACTTGGCGAAATGCTGGGCCATGTCGATGTCGCAGCCTCGACTGACCGCACAGGTCCAACGGCATTGGGCGGTGACTGGGATCTGGAATATCACACCGGCAACATTGAAACCGTGCTGCCGTTTACTCTTGCAGGTATGCAGGACATAAGCCATTGTCTGGGCTGCACTGTCGGGGCAGCTATGAATAAAGATCAACTTTCTGGCGCTGCTGCTACATTTTTTACATCATTTGTTGATATACCTGATGTTGTATTTAACCCTACATTCATGAATGACATGGATGGTCATCAGATAGATCGAGACCATCCCACAACATGGAATGGTAAAAATGGCTACTTTATATACAACGACACACGTGAATATCCGGGCCCTATGCTCTGGTTCGCTACGCCTGATGGTTCCGGCCCCTACGGCGGATCATACGCGTCAAATTTTTTTGCAGATCCAGAGAATATCGTAGCAGCTTGCAACTCACCCACATTTACCTCTGCTGCCTATGACGCCAAAACCCATGTCCTGACGGTCACAGGCACAGGTATGACAGCAGGTGACAGTATCGATGAAACCAAGCTCACTATCACCGGACAGGGGGGAAATACCTATACCCTGACTGAAAGCGGTGATGTCACTGCCAGCGATGCCACTTCTTTTTCCATCAATATAAATCCTGCTGATCAACTTTTCATTCAGAATCTACTCAATAAAAATGGCACCACATCTGCCGACAATACCCCGTTCAATCTGGCTGGTGCTGAAAACTGGGATACCGCGCACACTACACCCGCTGATGTAACTAATACCTTGATAGTGAGCGGCTATAACCTTAAGACCATACACAGTAGCGTCAATGCTCAACTGGATGAAGAAGATGCCAATCTGGTTCTTGAGGATACGGGCAGCAACACAGCACATAGCCACTATGTCACCCACATCAAGCCAGTCTTCAATCTGGCCGCGGGTATCTATCCCGGCTGGTACAGGGACATGAACCACATAAAACCTACGAGCATGGTTCTGAGTGGTAGTGTCAACAGTCGCGAGTTGGTCACCACTTACACCTTCACTTACAAAGCCTTAAACGGTACTGGGAACACGCTGGATAACGAAATTACCGGCAGCAACGGCTCGAATATCCTGTCAGGCCTTGATGGCAACGATACCCTGACAGGGCTGGATGGCAATGACCAGCTGCTCGGGGGACTTGGCCATGATGTCCTGGACGGCGGCCTCGGCCGTGACA
>JBEBBU010000026.1:0-7468 GCA_041158225.1 Pseudomonadota bacterium
CTGTAATTCATGTTCAAGACCGGCAACCTGCGAACTGATAGCTTTCTGGACATACTCGTAATAGGTCAGTGACTGAGCCAGTTCAAGAGGATTGTTCTGATTCATGACCAGATAAAGCCACTGGTGCCCCCCCATCCGGTAGGCATATCTCGCCGTTGCGCCGAGGGAGGCATGATGTTGCAGCACCTGCTCCCTCAACTTCTGAGCCCGACTCCGTTTCTCCTGAGTCAGCGCTTCGTGTTCAGCTAGTGACTGTGCCAGCAGTCGCATGGAGGCGTCAATCGATTCGTGACGCTGATCCATTTTCTGCATATCACTGCTGATCTGGGTCTTGCGCGCCTCTATCCGCTGCAGTTCCTTTTCAGCAACGCCCAACTGATCACGAATCTGGTTGAGATGCTCGCCACGATTATCCCAGATATCCTCAGCCAGCGCCGTTACTGCCATGAGCGGCATCATGACACTGGCAGCAATCAGTAATGACTTTAGTGACGGCATCTCTATTCAGACCAGCAGACTTTCGCCCGTCATGAGCTCCGGCGCGTCAATCTGCATCAAGGCCAGAATCGTAGGCGCCACATCGACCAGAGAGCCTCCAGAACGGAGCGTAAACCGCTTTTCACCATAAAGCACGACAGGTACAGGATTCATGGTATGCGCGGTATGAGGCTGACCTGTCAGGAGGTCTACCATCTGTTCGGCATTGCCATGATCTGCAGTCAGCAGCATCACCCCGTGAACTTCATCCAGTGCCTGCATGATGGCATCCAGCGCATGATCTAGTGCCTGCACGGCAGCAACGGCTGCCTTTTCATCACCTGTATGCCCCACCATATCTCCGTTCGCATAATTGCAGACAATCAGGTCATGACGTTGTTCCCGGATCGCCTTCACAAGATGCGCTGTAACTTCAGGCGCACTCATTTCCGGCTGCAGGTCATAGGTAGCTACCCGAGGAGAAGGCACCAGAATACGCTCTTCTCCTGGCCATGGCGTCTCTGTACCACCATTGAAAAAAAATGTGACATGTGCATATTTTTCAGTTTCAGCCAGCCTGAGCTGAGACCTGCCATGCGCAGCCACCGTCTCACCCAGCCCCATACTCAGGCTCATGGGCGCAAAAGCTACCGGGTAATCAAATGTTTCATCATACTGGGTCAAAGTCACAACAAGGGCCGGCGGCAACCACCCATCACGGCTGAACTCACTGAATCCAGGATCGCCGACAGCCCTGACCAGTTCACGTGCACGGTCAGAGCGGAAATTCATGAAAATGACACTGTCATCAGGTCCGATAGCCATCGGGCAGCCGCCATCCTGACAGATGCTGGTAGCCGCCACAAATTCATCACTTTCCCCGCGGGCATAAGCCGCAAGCAGGGCGGCTACAGGATCAGCAGCGACATGAATACCCTGCCCCTGAGCCATCAGAAGCCATGCAGATTCGACCCGCTCCCAGCGCTGGTCACGATCCATGGCGAAATATCGTCCCACCACGGAAACAATGCTTCCTGTGCCGAGTTCAGCCAGTAGATCCTGCATCGCACTGATGGATTCCATAGCGCTGCGCGGCGGCGTATCCCTGCCATCCAGAATGGCATGCACGGCAACACGTTTTACACCACATGCTGCAGCCATCCTGATGGCAGCATACAGGTGCCGTTCATGACTGTGAACCCCACCGGGTGAAAGCAGTCCAATCAGGTGCAGTGTCCGGCTGCCATCTGCTGCCACGTGCCTCATGGCGCCCTGCAGCGTGTCATTCGACTGGAAACTGCCGTCCGCGATAGCATCGTTGATACGGGTAAAATCCTGTGGCAGCCTGCGTCCCGCCCCGAGATGGAGGTGGCCAACCTCGGAATTGCCCATCTGATCATCCGGCAGTCCGACCACGCTACCAGCACAGGCGAGAAGAGCATGAGGATGAGTGTGCCACAGGGATTGCCAGTGAGGGGCATCTGCCAGAGCGATGGCATTGTGATTTCTATCTTCACGGTAACCAAAGCCGTCAAGAATGAGTAACAGTACGGGTTTAGGAGGCGCTGACTTCAACGTATAATCCTCGGGATTGATGAGCGGTTTTAGCTGCATTCACATATAATCGGATATTATTCCTGTCTGTCACCCCATTCACAAGGTTGTCTCAATATGGCACGTGCGTTTGAATTTGCCAGTAATCACTGGATGCTCTTTAGCGGATTACTGATTGTTACCTTTCTGCTCATCCAGGATCTGATTGACAGTATGACCCGTAAGCATAAACTGCTGTCACCAACATCAGCTGTCGCTCTCATGAACACAGAGGATGATGTCACGGTCATTGACGTCAGGGAACCCAATGAGTACATTGAGGGCCACATCGAAAATGCACGCCATATCACACTGGGCAAAGTTGCTGAACAGCTTGGCGATATGGATCGTAATGCTGTCATCATTGTAACCTGTCATCAGGGTACACGCTCGGCAGCCGCCTGCAAGACACTCACGAATCTGGGTTACACGCGTGTGCATGAACTGCAGGGTGGCATGATGGGCTGGAAAGATGCCAATCTGCCTGTTACCCGCAAACGCAAGTCATCCTAACCAACCGGAACATCATCATGAGCGAAGTTGAAAAACAGTTCGGCATCCAGAAGCTTTATGTCAAGGATGTCTCTTTCGAAACGCCTAATTCTCCCGCATGCTTTACCATGAACTGGGAACCCAAGGTCGAAGTGAATCTTGGCAATACGACCCAGCAGCTACAGGAAGACCTGTTTGAGGTTGCCCTGAAAGTTACCGTGGTCGCCAGCATTGAAGACAAGACCGTTTATCTGGCGGAAGTGACCCAGGCTGGCATTTTTACCGCACGCGGTTTCAGTGAGGAAGAAATCTCTCCCATGCTGGGCAGCTTCTGCCCCAACATCCTGTTCCCCTATCTGCGGGAAGCTGTTTCCGATATGGTCACCCGTGGCGGCTTCCCCCCCATGATACTTGCGCCCGTGAACTTTGATGCCCTTTACATGCAGCACCAGCAACAGCAGCATGCCCAGGCAGAAACCGTTCACTGAGATCCGGAAACGCCAATGAATAAATGCATCGCCGTCCTGGGTGCAGGCTCCTGGGGAACGGCACTGGCCATTTCACTTGCCCGCAACGGACATGATGTCCGCCTCTGGAGCCACCGGGCAGACCATGCGCTGGATCTGGCAGAGCATCGCTGCAACCGGCGCTATCTGCCACAGACCACATTCCCCGAGAAACTGCATCCTGTGCATGACATGGCTGCTGCCATGGATCGTGCCGATCTGGCGCTGGTGGTCGTACCCAGTCATGCATTCCAGGAAACGCTGCAGAAACTTCGTCCGCTGATGCCAGCAGGCTGCGGCCTGGCCTGGGCCAGCAAAGGATTAAGTGAAGACGCCCATCTGCTGCATGAGACTGCGCTAGCCATTTTTGGAGCAGGCATGCCACTTGCGGTGGTGTCCGGACCATCTTTTGCCAGAGAAGTTGCCGCAGGACTTCCTACAGCCCTGACGGTAGCATCACTGGATGCTCAGTTTGCATCTTCACTGGCGCAATGGCTGCATAGCCCGGAACTGCGCGCCTACACCAGCGACGATATGGTCGGAGTTCAGCTGGGCGGCGCATGCAAAAATGTACTGGCGATTGCTGCGGGCGTTGCTGACGGTCTTGGCTTTGGTGCCAATGAGCGCGCAGCCCTGATCACACGCGGGCTGACTGAAATGCTCCGCCTCGCCCATTCCATGGGTGGACGCCGCGAGACCATGATGGGACTGGCGGGCATGGGCGACCTGATACTCACCTGTACCGACAACCAGTCCCGCAACAGGCGCTTTGGTCTTGGCATTGGCACCGGACGTACCCAGGAAGATATCAGGGCAGAAATTGGTCAGGAGATCGAAGGATACGGCGCTGCACGGCTGGTGCATCAACTGGCTGCACGACAGCAGGTGGAGATGCCGATATCCGAACAGACTTACCGGATCCTTTACGAAGGGCTCCCTCCGGCAGAAGCGGTACGCAACCTGCTGCTGCGTGAAGCCAAACCTGAAAACAGCTGATTCCTGAAGGATCAGACACTCAAGGCTGGGTATGAATCACTGGATACTCCTGTTGCTGGCTATCCTGTCAGAAGTGTTCGCAACTTCAGCACTGAAGACCAGCGACGGATTCAGCCGTCTCTGGCCTTCAGTCATGGTCATTGCAGGCTATGCCACATCTTTCTACCTGCTGGCCCAGACACTCCGCGTCATTCCGGTAGGTGTTGCATATGCCATCTGGTCAGGCGTTGGCACTGTACTCATCACCCTGATTGGATGGAGTGTCTACGGACAGCGCCTTGATCTTCCAGCCCTGCTTGGCATCGGCATGATTACCACTGGTGTCATCGTGATGAATCTGTTCTCATCCGCACCTGGTTCCCACTGAAGACCATCGTCGTTATCTTGCAGCAGAGCCATCTACAGTAAAGCCATTCTGCCTCCAGGCTTCGTAAACAACTACGGCTACTGCATTGGAAAGATTCATGCTTCTTGATGTCCTGCACATCGGGATACGCAGGCAGTAATCGCTGCCAAGTGATGTCAGGATGGAGGCAGGCAAGCCGCGGGTTTCAGGACCAAAAACGATAACATCATCTGGCCTGAACGCTGCATCGGCATAGGAACGCCGCCCATGAGTGGTCATGGCATAGATGCATCTTCCGGCAAAAGCCTCCAGAAAACTGGGCCAACCCTGCCAGACCCTGATACTTGCCCACTCATGGTAATCCAGACCGGCACGCTGCAGACGCCGGTCATCCAGCGTGAACCCCAGAGGCTCTATAAGATGCAGCCTCATACCGGTATTGGCACACAGCCTGATAATGTTGCCGGTATTGGGTGGAATCTCAGGCTGATACAGCACAACATCCAGCATAAACTAGCTTGTAACCGCGCTACCTGATGGGGGTATGGCATCCATTTTCCAGATCTGGTCGTTGTACTCGGCAATGGTTCTGTCTGAAGAAAATCTGCCACTGCTGGCCGTATTGATGATACTCATGCGGATCCAGCGTTTCTGGTCCTGATAAGCACGCGCAGCACGCTCCTGGGCGTCACGATAACTCCCGAAGTCGGCGGCAGTGACCCATGGATCGCCAGGAGAACGGATGGACTGGATGACAGGATCAAAAATGCCGGGTTCCAGCCGATTGAAATGTCCGGATTCAAGCAGTGACATCACCCTTTTCAGGTCAGGGCAACCTTCAATCAGGGCGTCAGGATCGTATCGCTTACGGACATCTTCCACTTCTGCCGCATCGAGCCCAAAGAGAAAAAAGTTTTCTTCACCCGCTTCCTGACGGATCTCAATGTTGGCTCCATCAAGTGTGCCGATAGTGATTGCGCCGTTCATCATGAACTTCATATTGCCAGTGCCTGAGGCTTCCTTGCCTGCAGTCGATATCTGCTCGGACAGATCGGTTCCCGGGCAGATGATTTCCATGGCAGAGACCCTGTAGTTGGGCACAAATGCAACGCGGAGCAGACCCGCAGTGGCGGGATCATGATTGACGGCAGCCGCCACATTGCTGATCAGCTTGATGATACGCTTGGCCATGAAATAACCAGGAGCAGCCTTGCCACCAAAGATGACATTGCGTGGCGTCCATTGTTCAAGCTCACCGTGCTTGATACGCAGGTAAAGATGGATGACATGCAGGATATTGAGAAGCTGGCGCTTATACTCATGGATACGTTTCACCTGAACATCCATCAATGCCTCGGGGCCAAGCAGATCACAGGCCGTCTCCACCCTCAGCCACTCCAGCATTCTGGCCTTGTTTTCGGTCCGCATCTTCTGCCATTCTGCCTGAAAATCAGGGTCATCAGCCAAAGCCCCAAGTTTTTGCAGTTGCTCCAGATGCCTGACCCAGTCACCACCAATATGTCGGGTGATCAGCGCTCTGAGAGCTGGATTACAGTTGGCCAGCCAGCGACGCGGGGTAATACCGTTGGTCTTGTTATTGAAACGCTCAGGCCAAAGTGCATGAAAGTCACTGAACAGCCCATTCTTCAGCAACTCAGAATGCAGATGTGCAACGCCGTTGACGGAAAAACTGCCTACGATGGCAAGATACGCCATGCGCACCTGACGGCACTCACCTTCTTCAATAATGGACATTCTGGCAAGCCTATCATTATCTCCCGGCCAGCGATCCGCAACTTCTGTCAGAAAGCGGGCATTAATCTCATAAATAATGTCCAGAAGACGGGGGAGTAAACGTTCAAACAGCCTGACTGGCCAGCGCTCGAGTGCTTCTGGGAGCAGGGTATGATTGGTATACGCCATCACCCGCTGGGTGATCTGCCATGCAGCTTCCCACTCAAGCCCATGACTGTCAACAAGCAGGCGCATCAATTCTGCAACAGCAATACTGGGATGGGTATCGTTGAGCTGAAAGCAGTTAGCTTCGGCAAAGCGTGAGAAATCCCTGCCATTTCTTTCTATCCAGCGGCGTAGCACATCCTGCAGGCTGGCCGAAGCCAGAAAATACTGCTGGCGTAATCTCAGTTCCTTACCGTTTTCACTACTGTCATTCGGGTAAAGTACCATGCTGATATTTTCAGCCTGGTTTTTCGAGGCCACCGAATCCACATAGTCACCGGCATTGAACTCGCCAAGATCAAACTCGTCCGTAGCGGCTGCTTTCCACAGGCGCAGGGTATTGACTGTTGCGTTCTGATAACCCGGAACAGGCAGGTCATAAGGAATGGCCAGAAGATCCTGGGTACCCCGCCAGTGAGCCACCATCCGCCCATCATGGGGCCGGAACTCGACATACCCACCGAAATGGATACGCAGCGTCAGTTCGGGCCGCTCAATCTCCCATACACAGCGGTTGCGCAACCAGTGATCTGGCTCTTCTACCTGATAGCCATCCTGAATGCCCTGTCGGAACATGCCATACTCATAGCGTATGCCATAGCCCATCACCGGCAACTGCAGGGTTGCGCAACTATCCAGAAAGCATGCGGCCAGCCTGCCCAGCCCGCCATTACCCAGACCTGCATCCGCCTCATGTTCACTGAGTTCCTCAAGATCAAGTCCCAGGCGGTAAAGCACTTCCTGCATTTCATCATCCACGCCCAGATTGAGCATGGCATTTCCCAGCGCCCGCCCCATCAGAAATTCCATGGATAGATAATAGGTACGCCTGCAGGCGGATTCATAGTAGGCGCGATGCGTCATGCGCCACTTTTCCATCAGGCGGTCGCGCAATGTCAGCGCAACGGCATTGTAGGCGTAATTGGTCGCGTGGCTACCGGTATACCGCACCAGGGTATAGTTGAAGTGACGCGAAATATCGCGCATCAGATCTTCAACATTGTCACCAAGGGGTACTGGATCAGTGAGAAAGGAACTGGGTTTGCTCCTGACAAGTTTTCTGGCTGGCATAAGTCCTCCTGACACGATGATAGCAGAC
>JBEBBU010000027.1:0-7108 GCA_041158225.1 Pseudomonadota bacterium
CACCTGATCGGGATCCAGATGCTTCAACCCTCCCAGAACATTACGGTAAACCTCCGAGGTTACCCCCTCTCCTCCCCGGAAAGGATGATCAATAGCTGCGATAAGAAAAATCATCACGCCCAGCATACTGGCAACCAGACCTGTCAGGAGATAGTGGAGACGGCGGTCAGATACATGAAAGAAATAGGTCAGGACAATGCTTATGCAGGCGCCGATAAGCACGACAAACCAGAGCACAGCAGGCAGACCGCTGTTCACGGCATTCATACGTCCCCGCCTCGCCTCAACCAGGACATTGAAAGCGCGCAGGGCTTCGGCCTGTACTGTCTGCTGTTCCACTGATGCCGGATGGAACCCTGCCAGCACTTTCTGAAAATGCGTAAGTATCAGCGTACCGCCAGCAGGGATCTCCCCCTTGCTGTGGCTAGGCCAGGCCACGTCGACCACATAGGTGAGATAGTCTTTGAGATGATGCTGCAAGATTCCCTTGGCAGGCTCTGGAAGGGAACTGATATCCCGGTAAAGAGAAGCCACTTGCGTGGCTTCTCGAGACACGAGACCATCCACTTCTACAAAGTTTTCCCAGGTCGCCACCGCCACCAGCCCAAGAAGCAGACCGTAAAAGACCCCCGCACCAGAGAAAAAACCATTGACAACCTCATTGGTATCACTCGAGAGCCTGAATTTATTCTGGATAAACCGGTAACCCATACGTAGACCCAACAGTGAAATCATCACTGTCATGACCACCATCACAACACCCATTTTCCAGGTTGGCAGATCATACAGCCAATAAAAATCAATCATTTCATATCCTTAAAAAAATAAAGACACATGTTCCAGCGGAAAAAGTACCGCTAGACTGACCGGTTGTACCCATCCCGTAAAGGCTAGGCTAGAATGCCTGTTCAAATGCTGCGAGGAGTTTCCCATGTTCCCATCTGACATTGAACTTGACCAGTATCAGGCCGGTATGACAGTCATTCTACTGACGGTAGTACTTGCCGTTATGGGCCAGATACTGGCAAGACGTTTCCTCGACCGCGAAAAAATTGCCGGCTGTCATGAAGTAGGCGGGTATTTTTTTACCATCGTGGGATCGCTCTATGCCGTACTCCTTGGCCTGATCGTTGTGGACGCCATGTCAAAGTTCGAAGATGCCAAGAGGGTCGTGGAGCAGGAGGCGAACTCCTCCATGGAAATCCATGCCATGGCCTGGCAGATGCCCAAACACGCCGGCGAAAAGATCCGTTCTCTGGTCGAACACTATGTTGATGAAGTGGTTACCAGGGAATGGAACCTGATGGAAAATAACCAGAACAGTCTTGAAGCCCGCAATCTTGTATTTGAACTGATCAATGTGGTGGGCAGGATTGAACCTGTCACTGAGAACCAGAAAGCCATTTATCCCATGCTGGTGCAGGAAACCAACAGCCTGTGGGAAAGCCGACGCGCCCGCACCAACTTTTCCGACTACGACATTCCCGTGGTGGAGTGCATCATTCTCGGCACCGGAGGATTTATCGTGGTGCTGTTCACCTATTTCTTTACCATCGACAATCCGCTGGCCCATCTGCTGATGACAGGCATGGTCTGTCTCATCGTCTGCATGAATATCTATCTGCTGCTTCTGTTTGGCTCTCCATTCTCAGGCGCCATGAAGGTTTCTACCGTTTCCTTTGAGGTTGCCAGAGAATATATGACGAAGTATGGGAACCCTGCTGAATGACCATGAGATACTCATTCAGCACATCGGCTGCCATCAGCCTGTATCTGCTATCCGCCGCGTGCCTGGCCGGAACGGCGCCTGCCGTCAGCTACCCATCAGCACGCCCTATCTGTCTGGACATGGCACCCGCTGCCCCCGGCATGGTCGGCGCATGGCATGAGCGGCTGGAGCTTTATCTGACACCCGTTACCGGCAAAGGCCGCGCATCGGTCTATAGCGTCCATGGCATACTGAGCGGCACCCAGGTCACCGCCCCCCCATTTCCTGTTCACACCCATCCGCTGTCGGGCACAGCTGCCCTTGCCCCGATGAATGACCGTCTGGGTGATGGCATGCAGTGGCAGATCAGCCTGACAGGTGCAGCGTATGGCAGTGACGTCAATGGATCCATTGAGCGTTCAGGACTGGTCACGGAAAACTACACCCTACAACTTGATCCCCAGAAATGGGACGGTACGCTGATGGGCAGGAAAATCTTTGCGCCCATACCCCAGAATGGCGAAGCATTCAGTGCGGCCAGTGATCTGGCGCTCAGGCGACAGGTGACCAGAGTGAACTGCACACCATGATTCCGCCAGAAACTTTCAGGCGGCTGCCCGTCTTCATGTTGATGTTCCATACCTGTCTTTCTGCAGGGGCAACACAAACACTCACCGCGGACCTGCCCCATCTGCCACAGGGCTTTTCCATCGGCATCTGGAATGAACAGGTGCCTGGTGCAAGATCCATGGCCCTGGCCAGGGATGGCACAGTCTATGTCGGCAGTATGGAAACAGGCAGTGTTTATGCCCTGCGCGACCTGAATGGCGATGGCGAAGCAGAAACACGCTCAGTAATTCTGGACGGACTGAATGGTCCCAATGGCGTTGCCATCCTTGACGATGATCTTTATATCGCAGAAATCAACAGGCTGCTACGCATCAGGCACATAGCACATCATCAGGATACGCTACCCCAGCCTGAAGTACTGATCGGGGATCTGCCTGGTGAACAGCATCATGGCGCCCGCTACCTGAGAGCCGGCCCGGATGGCTTTCTGTACATGAGTCTGGGCGCACCCTGTAATGTATGCCAGCCATCATCACCTCTGGGCTCAATACTGCGCATTGATCCGGAAGGCCGCATTCTGGGCACCGAGGCACGGGGCGTACGCAACAGCATGGGGTTTGACTGGGACCCCGTCAGCGGCAAAATGTTTTTTACTGATAACGGCAGGGATCTTCTGGGTGATGATATTCCGCGGGAAGAACTTAACCGTATAGACCGGAGCGGCGATCATTTTGGTTTTCCCTGGTGTCACGCTGGCACGATACAGGATCCAGAGTGGAAGCAGCAGCCATGCGACGCATTCAAACCGCCCGTATGGACTTTTCCGGCACATACGGCCCCCCTGGCCGTCCATTTTTACCGCGGCAACATGTTTCCTGCTTCCTACCAGCATCGTGCTTTTGTTGCACAACATGGCTCATGGAACCGCACGGAACCCGATGGCTACAGGATGGTTACACTGGAATTCATGCAGGGGCAACCTGTAAGCGAACAGCCATTTCTGGATGGATGGCGCGATGCCCGTAACAGCGGGGAGCGGGGCAGACCGGTCGACATGCTCGAACTTGCGGATGGATCGCTGCTGGTCTCGGATGATAACCGCGGTGCCATCTATCGTATCGCCTACCATCCGCCACTCTGCTGCTCAGGCAGGCCATGATGCTAATCTGCTAGAATTGAGCCACGACCTCCGGAGTACGACTCTGGCAAACGCACTGGAATGCGGGGCACCATGGAAACGAACGGGCTTAAAAGCAGATATAAAACTTACTTGCGACTGTTGCGCTACAGCAGGGACTACTGGACTTCACTGGTATTTGCGGCGTTGGGAGCGCTGGTATATGGCTCCATCAGCCCTCTTTTCGCACGCATGATCCAGCCCATCATTGATGGCAGTTTCCTGCAGAACGACATCAATATCCTGAAAACAGCACCACTCTATCTCCTTGGCCTGTCGGTCATTCGGGGTGTGTCCGGTTTTGTCAGTGATTATTATTCGGGCAAGGTAGGGCGCGGAGTCGTCAACAATCTGCGCGGTGAGTGCTTTACACACATGATGCGCTTACCCATCACGTTTTACGACCAGTCCTCACCCGGCCATCTGCTCAACAAACTCATGTCCAACACTGAACAGGTGGCCCAATCGGTTTCTGGTGGATTTATCCTGCTGCTGCGCGAAGGATTTACCGTTTTGGGCCTGATGACACTGATGGCCTACCTCAACTGGCAACTTTCGCTCATATTCCTTGCTCTCGGCCCGATACTGATGTTTTTCGTTTCCAGAGTCAGCCGTAAGGTCAGAAAAGTCAGCAAGCGCATGATGGAATCCAATGGCAACATCCTGAAAATTGCCCAGGAAGGACTGGATGCCATTCGCATCATCAAGGCCTATAACGGCATTGACACGGAATCACTGAAATTCCGGAAGGAAACTGACGACAACCTGCAGCGCCAGATGAAGATGATTGCCACCGTGTCTCTGGGAGGAAGTGTCGTGCATACACTTTACATCCTCGGATTCTCCAGCATTCTCTATATCCTGTCTTTTGAGGAAATACGCTCGACCATTACACCAGGCAGCCTGATTTCCTTCATCGCCGCCATGGCCATGATGCTCTCCCCTGTCAAACGTCTGGGAGGCGTATTTCCCAATATTGATCGCGCCGTTGTAGCCGCCGAAACCGTGTTTGAACTCCTCGACCACGAAACGGAAAAGGATGATGGCAGCGCCATACTGTCACCTGTCATTGAACGTATCCAGTTAAGAAATATCACGCTGAGTTATCCAACGACCGGCCGCAAAGCCCTGGATGGCGTTGATCTTGAAATCCTGCCAGGCAAGATGACTGCACTCGTCGGCACATCCGGCAGTGGCAAAACGTCTCTGGCACGGCTGCTGCCACGACTCTACGATCCCTCTTCAGGCGATATCCTGATCAACGGGCTTCCCGTCTGCAACTACACCCTGCATAGCCTGCGTGAACAGATTGCCTATGTTGGCCAGGAAGTGACCATGTTTCATGACACCGTCGCCCAGAACATTGCCTACGGACACAGGGAGCGTTATTCGGACGAGCAGATCATCGATGCCGCCCGCAGGGCTCATGCGCTTGATTTCATCAATCTTCTGCCCGACAGGTTTGAAACACTGATTGGTCATCAGGGACTGAAACTATCCGGCGGCCAGCGCCAGCGCCTGGCCATTGCCCGCGCCATCCTCAAGAATGCGCCTATCCTGATACTGGATGAGGCCACATCGGCACTGGATAACGAAACCGAATTCCAGTTGCAGGCCGCACTGGAAGAACTGATGCAGGGCAAGACCACACTGGTGATTGCCCATCGTCTCAGCACCATCGAACGGGCTGATATCATTCATGTCATGCAGCATGGGAAAATCATAGAAAGCGGTACCCATGATGACTTGCGCAGCCGCGATACCGTGTATGCCACACTGCAGAACCTGAGTAACTGATCATGCCTGCAGTCTCTATTGCCCTGGCCACTTTCAACGGCGCACAGTTTCTTGAGGAACAGCTGGATTCCCTGCTGGGCCAGACTTTCACGGATCTGGAAATCGTGATCTCGGATGACCGATCGGATGACCGCACACCCGAGATTCTGCAAAGCTATGCCTCGCGCTACCCGGACACGATTCGCCTGCATCTGCATGACACCAATGTTGGCTATGTACGCAATTTTGAGCGCTGCCTGCAGGCCTGTAACGGTGACGCCATCCTGCTATGTGATCAGGATGATGTATGGGAACCAGACAAGGTAGCCGTGCTGCTTGATACGCTGCGCACACGAGGTGATCTGCTGGTTTATTCTGACGCCATCCTGGTGGACACCGATAACCAGCAGATTCATCCCAGCCTCTGGGAGCATCTTGGCCTGCGCGATATCGGGGATAATCGTGCCGGTCTTTACCTGAGAAATGCGGTAACTGGATGCACCTGCATCCTTGAGCGGAAACTGCTGTCGCTGGCGCTTCCCATACCTGGGGGATTTCCTGTCCATGACTGGTGGCTGGCTTATGTTGCCTTACAGTACGGCGGGCTCAGCAGGCTTGATCGCAGGCTGACACGCTACAGGCAGCACGCTGGCAACGCACTGGGAACCAACATCCTCAAGGATAAGCAGACGACATCCAGCCATATTCCCATGGCAAAACGGGCATGGAACCGGTTTGTGTCCCCATGGAAAAAGAATCTGGAGCGCATCGCCAAAAGCAGAATCCAGGCGCGTAACTTCCAGCTCAAGGTCTATGCGGCTTTTGCCAGATTCAACGAGCAGCATGCACTGGATACTTCCCTATCCGCGGTACTGGCCGAATGGAGCCAGGCATACACCCGGCAGATTTACCTGAAAGAGTATCAGCCATTCTTTGACGCACACCCTGAACTTTTCATGCTGGTGGAAGACCCGACCATCATGAAAAAACAGGTACTCAAATCCATGAAGCTGCGCCAGATCAAGGCAGTGAAAGCCATGCTCATCTATACACTAAGCCTCGCCGGCATGATAGGCATATCTGTCAGCTATCTTCTGGACTGATCAGGCGTCTATTTCTCCGGGTATATGGCACACCATATACTGTGCCGCTGCAATCTTGGCATGCGGCAGGGAAAGCATGCTTTCAATCAGCCTCCAGTCATGGCCATAACCATCCCCCCATTGCACCTGCCGGCTGTTGCGGTGAACAATGGCGCTGGTACCTATGCGCTCAGGACGCAGCTCAACCAGTCGTGGCCTGACCTTATGATAGGTTCGCATCCATTTGCGCTTGATCCGCGGCGTCGCATCATCGTAATAAAGCCATTCACAGTCAGTGTGGCTATCCATGGCAAGTTTCAGGAGACGCAGATGATCCCGGCCAAAATAGTCATCAGAATCCAGATAGGCAATCCATCGGCCGCGCGCCATATCCAGCCCGAGCTGCCGGACCCTGCCTGAAAAAAGAGGCTGTTTGTCCATTCTGGCGAAGCGGATACTCTTGTGCAGCGAAAAGCGCCGCCAGTAAAGACGCTCGGTGATCTCACAGCCATCCGCCACAATAATCAGTTCAGCATCCAGCCCGCTTGAGGCACTGAGAAAGGAGCGTACCGCCCGTACGAACTTGGCTTCACGGTCGATGGCACACCCGGGATAGTCGCCGAGATAGGATGGCATGATGACACTGATATCCACTGATGCATCGACCCCGTCAGGATTCAAACAGAACCTCATTGTCCCCGATCCATGCAGCCGCGTCCATGGGCCGGTATCCGCTTCCGGAACTTTGGGCTATGATGCTGACTTCACGGATCATATCTTCTCGCGTCAGTCATG
>JBEBBU010000028.1:0-8545 GCA_041158225.1 Pseudomonadota bacterium
GGTGGAGGGTTATGGCTGGGTGCTGACCGGGTTGCGCTTGGTGGTGAGGATGCCCAGGTGGCAGGTCTTACCCTGACCGATGGCCAGTTGAGCCATATGAAATTTGACCAGCTGACCATCAATGCGCAGAAATCTGTGGATGTTGTGGGAAGCATTGCATCCCAGTTGAAGCAGCTGACAGTCAATACGCCGCTGATCCGTGGCATGAATGCCAATGGGGAGGCCGTCACTCTCAATGTGACGGATATCCAGCTGAAAAACAGTGAACAGCTCACTGTGGATGAGGCTGATCTTGTCAGCGAAGGCACGACGCAGCTGGCGTTGACGGGAGCCAGACTGGGCGTTGGTCCTGGACTGACGGCATTTTCCGGATTTACCCAACTGGATTTTACGGCGACAGAGGCTGTGACTGGTCAGGGCATTGGTGGACTGCAGGTCGATGCTGACATGACGCTGCATACGCCGGTATTTACCGCACAGAGTGGCAGTAAAACGTTACTGGATACTGGTAGCCATAGCCTGACCATGCTGGGCACTGGTGGTAGCGCGACCACGGCAGTAGATGCGAGGGGACTTGGTGCTACCCTTGATATCCATGCTGGTGGCTATGTTCAGGACACCGTGGTGAGGCTGCATTCTGGCGCCATGAATGTCCGTGCGGGTGATGCAGGGATCAGCCTTGAGCAGGGTGCTGCCATTGATCTTTCCGGCTCGGAAGAAGTCTTCAATGCCCAGTCTCATATGACTCCAGGTGGTCAGCTGTCTCTCTATGCCACTGCTGGCAATATCTCTACAGGTTCTGGTGTCCTGCTGGATGTTTCTTCAGCTTCGGGGCAGGCAGGCGGGATCGTGCTGGATGCCATGGCTGGATCGGTGACACTTGATGATAGCGCTTCACTAAGGGGCGTGGGAGGTACAGGTGGTGCTCTGACTGTGCGCACGGGTACATCGGATGCCGGTCTGCTGGGTACGAGCATCAGCAAGGCGGGTGCCGGCGGGTTCAGGCGCGCCTTCAGCTTTGCGACCGGTCACGGTGACCTTGATGTGCCTGCGGGTACAACAGTGGCTGCGCGCCGTATCAGCCTGACCACGGATGATGGCAGTATTCATGTTTCTGGAACACTGGATGCCTCGGCGGCCAGTGGCAGTGAAATCATGCTCAGTGCTGCTGACAGTGTAGTGCTGGAACAGGGTGGTCATCTTCTTGCTGTGACCAGCGATGGCAATGCGGCGCCTGGACGTATCTTTATCAATGCCACGGATGCCAATCACAATGGCAGTGCCGATATCGCCCTGCGCGATGGTGCAGCCATCAATGTCAGTGGATCGACGGATGATACGGCAGGTCGTGTCCTCCTGCGGGCAGACATGACTGCCGACGGCAGTGACATCCGTATCAGTGAAGCCCGCAGTGAGGTGACAGGCGCTTCCTCTTTTCTTGCTGAAGGTGTGCGTACCTATAACGATGCGACGCTGAGTAACTCCCCTACGCCGGTAGATGAAGGCGGGGGGGAGGGAACAGGCGAGGGAGATGGGACAGGCGAGGTTGTGGATCCTGTCGTTGACCCTGTTGCGGGGATTACCGATGGTACAGGCGATGGTACTACGGCCAGTACGGATGCTGGTACGGATACAGGAGCCACGGACACAGGTGATACCACTGTCGATGCTGGTGATGGCACCGATGGTGGCACAGTGACCGATGGAGACACAGGAACGGATACACCCGTTTACAAGGGATTCTATATCACGGATACCCAGGTGGCCGCGTGGAAGACCGATGCGGATGCGTTCATGGCGCAGTCGGCGACCATGGAGCAGCGTCTGGGGGGCGGACTGCGTATCGTACCTGGCATACAGGTCGAGAGTAGTGATGATCTGACGGTATCAACAGCGGTTGATCTTGCCGGATGGAAATGGAACGGTCTCCCTGGTGGATTGACATTCCGTGCGGCGGGTTCCATGCACGTACTGAATCCTGTGACCGATGGCTTTGCCAGCACGGTACTGGATCTGGGCAATCTGTATGGTTCAGCAACGATTGCTGATGCCATCCAGTCAGGCGATTCATGGAATATCCGTCTTGCTGCAGGTGCCGATCTTGCCGGTTCTGATCCGCTGGCCATCAGTTCAGCAGCTAGCGGTGCATTGCATGTTGGCGAATCAGGCCTGATCAGAACCGGTTCCGGCGACATAAGCATCGCTACTGCTGGTGATCTGACGCTGGATACCTCTACTGCGGCCATTTATACCGCAGGCAGGGTGGATGAGCAGAATCCGTTTGGAACGCTCAATGATGCTTATGTGGCCTATCAGTTTTATGCCCAGTATCCAACCCACGGTGGCAATGTGGATATCAGTGTGGGGGGGAACTTTGATGCTACCATGGCCGCCTCCGGTCAGTTTGTACCTGACTGGCTGGTACGCAACGGTAACTGGAATGGTCTGCAGGAAGAGGGGCAAATGCCTGTCAGCTGGGGTATTGCGCTGGATCAGCCTGATACCATTTCCTATGCATTTACCCCAGAGCAGTTTGCTTTCCAGCAGAATGTCGGGGCACTCGCCGGTGGTTCAGTCAACATCACTACTGGCGGTTCGATGGTAGATGTTTCTGTCATGATGCCAACCACGGGTAAACAGATTGGTACGCCGGTAGATCCGTCTGATCCTCTCAGCGCCTATCTGGATAATGTTGTGGATGTTCAGGGTGGTGGACATCTGAGCATCAGCAGCGGTGGTGATATAGAAGGAGGTGCGTTTCTTGTTGATCAGGGCGCCGCTACCATCAATGCTGCTGGCCGTATCGGTGCCAGCAGCATTGACAGGTCAGGTATCCTTTTGGCGCCAGGTCAGTCAAACGTGCAGGTGACCTCTGGTAGGGGGCTTGATGTAGGGACGGTGTTTGACCCTTATCTTGTCCGTCAGCGGAGTGTGATCAGTGACAGTCAGGGCCGCAATTTCTACACGCGCTATGGTGAAGATGGCGCACTTGCGCTGAATGCGCTTTCCGGTGATGTGGTACTGGCCAACAATCCTGAAGCCATTTCCAACCGCTATGTCAGTGCCATGGATGGGTCCCCCGTCATTTATGGTGATGCTGAAAAGCAGGTGCTGACCTATTATCCGGGGACATTGGATGTGATGGCGGATGCGGGAAGTGTCAGGGTGATGAACTCCTTTACCATGCATCCTACCCATTCCGGCAATCTGCGTATCCTGGCAGATGATTCCGTGCTGAGTGCGCCTGATGTGGATACTTATGTCAACCTGTCAGACACTGATCCTACGCTGTTGCCTGGTGCGTTGAGGCCGGTACAGACACTGGATGATTTCATCCAGCGCATCAATCCTATTGCGACCACGGCAGACATTATTCATGCTGCAGTTCCGCTGCACAGCGAAGATCCGCAGGCAGTGCAGGTCGTGGCGAGAATGGGCGATATCGCCTCCAACGCAGGATTCAATTTCTTCCTGAGCAAGCGCTTTGAAGCCATGGCAGGCGGTGATATCACTAATGCTTCATGGGTCGCGCAGAATGTCAGGGCATCGGATGTTTCCGTGCTGACCGCAGGCAGGGATATCCGTTTCACCATCGACAGAAATCCATTCTCGGGCGCTATTGGCAGCCAGAATGGCCGTATTGATCTGTCGGGCCCGGGCCAGTTGCAGATTATCGCGGGTCGTAATATCGATCTGGGATCTTCTGTGGGTATAACGACCATTGGTAATACCTACAATTCTGCTCTGCCGACAGGCGGGGCGACACTGGATGTTCTTGCCGGTATTTCAGGAAAGATGGACGAAGCCGGATTTATCAAGGCCTACATCAGCAGCAGTGAACAATACCAGAAGGATCTGGTGCAGTATCTTGATGCTCTGAACCTGAATGTCTCAGATCAGTCCGTTACCGTAGGTGTACTGGCCAGTGCGCCTGTGGATGCTGTACAGCAGTTTGAGTCACTGCCCGTGACACAGCAGCGCCAGTTCCTGCTGCAGATACTATTCAACGAAATACGCGAAGCTTCCCTGGATGCTGCGCAGAATCCGGCTTCCAGTGGTACTGCTTATGCCAGAGGCTACAAGGCGATTGACACGCTTTTCCCTGGATCTGACTGGAAGGGTGATCTTTCGCTGTTCTTCAGCAAGATCCAGACTGTGGCAGGCGGCGACATCAATATTCTGACACCGGGTGGTATGGTCAATGCCGGTCTTGCCAGTGCTTTCAGTGGCAGCAAGACGGCAGCAGATCTTGGTATCGTGGCGCAGTCGACAGGTGCCATCAACGCAGTGGTGAAGAATAACTTCATGGTGAACCAGTCGCGCGTATTTTCACTGGATGGCAGTGATATCGTGATCTGGTCATCGGAAGGCAATATCGATGCTGGCCGAGGTGCCAAGGCTGCCCTGTCCATTCCGCCGCCCCGCATTACTTTTGACAGCAAGGGCAATATGGTCACCATATTCCCGCCAGCGGTCTCAGGGAGTGGTATCCGTACCGCAGCCAGTACTGCAGGGCGTCAGCCAGGTGATGTCTTCCTTGCTGCACCCAAGGGCATCGTTGATGCTGGTGAAGCGGGTATCGGCGGCAAGAATGTCACGATTGCAGCGACAGCTGTAGTGGGTGCCTCCAATATCAGTGTCAGTGGATCTGCGACCGGTGTCCCCTCAACACCAGCGGTTGCTGTGCCATCGGTAGGGGCCGCCAGCGCAGCTGCTGCCGCGACCCAGAGCGCTCAGGGGGCCGGTGAAGGTGCCCGAGAAGAGGAAGCCAAGCGTACCCGCAAGAAACGGGCGCACTGGAATGTCGAGCTGGTGGGCTATCCCTCTGGTAGTGGCAACAAAAGCTGAAACATTTGAAGTCCATAATCTGCTTATATCCGGAAAATTTGAATGAGAAGACATAGCATGCAGCTCAGCAAGAAACTTTTAGCCACACTGATGCTGTCTGGCATGGCCATTTCAGGGGTAGCTCTGGCTGGCTGGTGGAATGAAGAATGGAAATCACGCAAGGAAGTCGTGATTGATACCAGTGTGACCGGTGCTGATCTGCATGAGGGGTTTGCTGATGTGCCTGTTCTGGTCAGACTGCATACCGGCAACTTTGGCTTCTTTGCTGAACTTGCGGAAGATGGCAAGGATCTCCGTTTTGCGCTGGAGAACAAGACTGGACTGAAGTATCACATTGAAAAATTTGATGCTGTGAATGAAATGGCTCTTGCCTGGGTGCGCATGCCGCAGTTGCTTGCGGATACCGCTACCAATCAGGCCTGGATGTACTACGGTAATAGTTCAGCGGTCGATGGTCAGGAGGCCGCCGCTACCTACGATACCCCGCAGTCTCTGGTATATCACTACAGGGAAGGCGAGGAAGCGCCTCAGGATGCCACCGCTTATGCAAACCATGCCGCAGCATCATCCGCGACGGTGGATGCCAGTGGTTTCATCGGTGCGGCAGCAAAGTTCGATAACGGGAATGGCATCAGGGTTGCGGCATCGCCTGCGCTAGAGCTCAAAGCAACTGACGGCTGGACTTTCAGCACCTGGATCCGCATGGATCAGGCCCAGACCCGGGCTACCGTGCTGAAAGCGGGTAATGTGGAACTCGTCATTCAGGGCGAGCAGCTCAGTCTGAAATCTGCCAGTGGTGCTGCAACGGCAGCTGTGCCCCTCAAGCTTGCGACCTGGCAGGCTGTCAGCGTGGTTGCGCAGAAGGACAGTGTTGAACTTTATGTCGATGGCAATGCTGCAGGCAAGGCTGCCAATGTGTTTGCAGAAGGGCAGAGCGATATTATCCTGGGTTCAGGATTTAGCGGCTGGATGGATGAAACTGGTTTTGCGCGTACGGTTCGCAGTGCTGACTGGATAAAGTTCGGTGTCCGGAATCAGAGTCCTGATTTCACCGTCGTCAATCTTGGGCAGGATGAATCCAATAGTGCTGGCGAGGGATCTTACATTGGCGTGATCCTGGGCACCGTTACGCTTGACGGTTGGGTAGTGATTGCGGCCTGTGGCGTCATGGCGGTGGTCAGCTGGTTCATCATGACTGCCAAAACCATTCTGGTCAGGAGAGCTACCAGGGCAAACAGGGAGTTTCTGGAAAAGTATCGCAGTCTTGACATGTCGGGTATGGACGCGATCAACCGGGATGAAGATCCCAGCGCAGAGGATGCGGATATCCAGGATTCTCCTGTGTTGATGGCGCTATTCGGCAAAAAGGACATGTACAACGATTCTCCGCTCTATCATGTCTATCATGCCGCCATTCAGGAAATCCACCGCCGTGGGCAGGGCATCACGACACTGACGCCGGCTGCCATCAATATCATCAAGGTTTACATGGATGGTGCTCTGGTCAGGGAAATGCAGAAGCTCAACCAGTCGATGGTGATTCTGACCATCTGTATTGCTGGCGGACCTTTTCTGGGGCTGCTCGGTACGGTGGTGGGCGTCATGATCACGTTTGCGGCTATTGCAGCAACAGGCGATGTCAATATCAACTCGATCGCCCCCGGTATCGCTGCGGCTCTGGCGGCTACCGTTGCCGGACTGCTGGTGGCCATTCCCGCGCTGTTTGGTTACAACTATCTCGGCAGTGTCATCAAGGATCTGAGCAACGAGCTGCATATTTTCACGGACGAGTTTCTCTGTCAGCTAGCCGAAGCCAGCGGTGCGGATAATGCCTCAAGAGGAGGCCATTAATGGAAGGTCCCAAGGGTGAAGGCGAAGCCTATGACGACATCAACGTCACCCCGATGCTTGATGTTGCCTATGTACTGCTTCTGATCTTTATCATCATGACGACGGCTACAGTGCAGGGTATCAAGGTCAATCTGCCCAAAGCCAGCTCGACGCCAAGTCTGGCTAAACCCAAGACCAAGGCAATCAGTATTGCCCAGGACGGCACCATATTTCTGGATACCTATCCGGTCAGTCTGCAGGAACTGGAAACCAGACTGGGCCAGCTCAAGGCAGCCAACCCCGAACTCCCCGTGGTGCTGAAAGCCGATGCCACGATCCAGTATGAAAGGGTTATCGATGTACTGGATGTCATTACCCGCCTGCAGATCAGCCAGCTGGGTCTGGTGACCCAGAAGCTGGTCAAGTAAGGGAGAGATGCTGGTTTGACTGGAAAACATGACAAACAGCGGCGTCTGCTCAAGATGGCAGGCGCGTTGGGTCTGGTACTGGTGGCTGCCCTGATCATCTGGCTGGCCAATCGCTCGGAGAAACCCATTCAGGCCAAGAAGGTGGTGCAGCAGGTCACGATTATTACCCCGCCGCCACCTCCGCCGCCTCCACCACCACAGGAAACACCACCTCCTCCGGAGGAGCCTGAAAAAGTGGATATACCTGAACCAGAGCAGGAGCCAGAGCCAGCGCCCGAGGAAAGCAGTGAGCCACCGGCCGGTGATCTCGGTGTGGATGCCGATGGCGGTGCTGGCGGTGATGCCTTTGGGCTGGTAGGGCGTAAAGGCGGACGTGGCCTGCTGAGCGGAGCTGGTGGCGACCCTCTGGTGTGGTATGGCAAGAAAGTGACCAAGACCATACGTGATGCCATGGATGCCGATGATGTACTGGCTGAGAGCAGCGACTCTTTCACGGTCGAATTATGGATAAACGAAGCCGGACGCATTGAAAGGATGATCGTCGTCAGTGGCAAGGGGGATGATGACCTTGCTGCCCGGGTCAGGCAGATCCTTACACGTATCGGCAGCTTTTCGGACAGGCCTCCAGAGGGCCTGCCACAACCTGTCAAACTAAGAATTAACCAGTCGGGATGAGATCAGTCGTTATGCGTTATCAACCAACCCCCATGCAGCACCCCATCAAGGCATTATCGTGGGCAATACTGTTGCTTCTCAATACACCCGTCACTCAGGTGATGGCGAATGAGAAGGAAGAGTTGCTGAAGCTTCGCAACACAACGATCAATCTTATCGATGCCCTGGTTGAGCAGGGCGTTCTGAACAAGGATGCTGCCAAAAAGCTGGTACAGAAAGCTGAGGCCAAGGCTGAGGAAGATGCCAGGAAAGAGGCGGCTGAGGAAAGAAAACATCCAGCCGAGCACGCGCCAGCAGCTGAAACCGCCGTGGCCAGCAAGAACGGAGAAAAAGGTCCGGTACGCGTCACTTATGTCCCTGATTTTGTCAAGGATGAAATCAGGGATCAGGTGCGTAAGGAACTGCGCCGGGATGTGCTCAGTGATGTCAAGCAGCATGCCAAAAACGAAAAATGGGGTACCCCAGATGCATTGCCTGAGTGGTTATCAAGAATCCACTGGTTTGGTGATTTCCGTACCCGGTTCCAGGGGAATTATTATGATTCCAACAACATTGAAAGTTTTATCGACTGGAATATGGTCAACCAGAATGGTGGTCTGTATAACGCTTCACTGAGAAATCAGGCGACTTTTGATACTCAGAATGACCAGTACTGGGGGCGTCTGCGTGCCCGTTTTGGTCTGGAAGCCAAGCTGGCGCCTGGGCTGAAAGCCAATATTCGTACGTCTACTGGTGATATCAACAATCCGGTATCACTGAACCAG
>JBEBBU010000029.1:0-3956 GCA_041158225.1 Pseudomonadota bacterium
TGTCTGCGTGAGCATCATTTTGACGGTAGCCAGTGGCGCAGTGTCTATGCTTATGGACTGTTACGCGATGAGTGGCTGATGGGTAGGACACTGATGGGTAGTACAGAGGAGGCGCGGTTACCATGATCCATGCGGAATTGGCCATTGCCGGGCGCCAGATTGGCGTTGAGCATCCCCCCTACGTTATTGCCGAAATGTCGGCCAACCATAACGGTAGCCTGCAGAAAGCCATGGCGATCATTGATGCCGCAGTGGAAGCGGGCGCGGATGCCGTGAAACTGCAGACCTATCGTCCGGATACCATTACCCTGCCATGTGATGGCGAGGAATTCCAGATTTATGGGGGGCTGTGGCATGGACGTACCCTGTACGAACTCTATGCAGAAGCGCATATGCCCTGGGACTGGCATGCTCCGCTGGTGGCGCATGCACGCAGGCGTGGCATTACCCTGTTCAGTTCCCCCTTTGATGAAACCGCCGTGGATCTGCTGCGTGCGCTGGATATGCCGGCCTACAAGATCGCATCCTTCGAACTGGTGGATCTGCCGCTGATCCGCTATGTAGCCGCCAGCGGGCGCCCCATGATACTGTCGACAGGCATGGCCAATGCCGAAGAAATGTCGGCTGCACTGGCCGCGGCCAGAGAAGGCGGTTGCCAGCAGCTTGCGCTGCTGCATTGTGTGAGTGGCTATCCTGCGCCTGCCGCCGACTATCATCTGCGTACCCTGCTGGATATGCAGCAGCGTTTCGGCGTGGTGATTGGGCTGTCTGATCACACCCTGGACAACACGACTGCCATTACCAGTGTGGCGCTGGGTGCAGCCATCATTGAAAAACACTTTACCCTTGATCGTTCCGGTGGCGGACCGGATGACAGCTTTTCACTGGAGCCTGTCGAACTGGCGGCACTCTGCCGCGGTGTGCGTACCGCCTGGGAGGCGCTGGGACAGGTGCGTTATGACTGCAAGCCCAGCGAGCAGGCCAATATCCAGTTTCGCCGTTCGCTGTATTTTATCCGTGATATTGAGCAGGGGCGTGAAGTCACCCGGGCGGATGTCAGGAGTGTGCGTCCGGGTTTTGGCCTTGCCCCTGCCTGTCTGGAGCAGGTGCTGGGCTGCAGGGTGCGACGCCGTATCAGCGCCATGGAGGCTGTGCGTGCGGAAGACCTGGAGGGATTTATGATGCCTGCTCTGCCTGATAGGCGTTGATCAGTGTCCTGAGTGCGGCGACATCCAGAAAATCGGGATTGCTGCCACTGTTGTAGCAGAAGCCTGGTGTGACTGGTGCGGCTTCGGGGAAACCAGTGTAAAGCCCGGGGCGGAAGCGCACCGCGTCCGGCAGGATGGCGTAGTACGGCCCAAGATCAATGGTATTGAAGCTGTCGCTGGCCGTAATCATCTCTTCATGGATTTTTTCGCCAGGACGGATACCGACAACTTCCTGGTGGCAGTCAGGATCAATCGCTGTAGCTACATCACAGATCCGGTAGGACGGAATCTTGGGTACGAAGATTTCTCCCCCCAGCATATGGCGGAAGGTCCACAGCACCATATCCACCCCTTCCTGCAGTGATATGTTGAAGCGCGTCATCCGCGTGTCTGTGATGGACAGGGTGCCGCTGGCTTTCTGTCTGAGAAAGAACGGGATCACCGAGCCGCGACTGCCCATGACATTGCCGTAACGCACCACGCTGCAGCGCAGGTCGCGGGTGCCCTTGATATTGTTGGCTGCCACAAACAGCTTGTCCGAACAGAGTTTGGTCGCGCCATAAAGGTTGATCGGCGCGGCAGCCTTGTCGGTCGACAGTGCCACGATGCGTTCCACGCCACTGTCCAGGCAGGCTTCGATGAGGTTCTGCGCACCAATGACATTGGTCTGGATGCATTCGAAAGGATTGTATTCTGCCGCTGGCACCTGTTTCAGGGCGGCGGCATGCACCACATAGTCGATACCATCCAGTGCCCGGTGCAGGCGGTCACGATCGCGGATGTCGCCAATAAAGTAGCGAATGCCTTCATGCTGCTGCTTGCCAAACAGCTGGCTCATTTCGTACTGCTTGAGTTCATCGCGTGAATAGATGACGAGACGGCGGATATCCGGATGGCGGGCTAGCAGGGTACGCACAAAGGCGCGGCCAAAAGAGCCGGTACCACCGGTAACCAGTAGGGATCTGTTGCTGAACATGTCGTTGACTTTTCTGAAGATCTGGCTGGCACCTTACTCAAAGATGGGATGCGTCGCAAGACATGCAATGACACAACTGAAAAAAAAATGACGATGTTGCCCTAAAAAAAATCTTCGGCCTGCCGTTTTAACAGGCAAGTGGTGATCAACACCACAATAAAAACGATCCAGACCATGATCATGGATCAAAAAAGACCGAATAGAGCAGGAGATTTATCATGTCAGTCATCAACACTAATGTTCCTTCGCTGAATACCCAGCAGAGTCTCTATAAAAACCAGATTTCCCAGCAGAATGCCATGGAGCGTCTGGCTTCAGGTCTTCGTGTCAACAGTGCCAAGGACGATGCAGCGGGTCTTGCCATTGCCAATAGCATGACCAAGCAGATTCGTGGTATGGGGCAGGCTATCCGCAACTCCAATGATGCCATTTCCATGGTGCAGAATACGGAAAGCGGTATCAGCAGTATTCAGGATATGTTGCAGCGTATGCGTGAACTGGCGGTGCAGTCGCAGAATACGGCAGCTATTACTGAAACCGACAAGCGTAAGATGAATGACGAGTTTCAGCAGTTACAGACGGAAATCAAGCGTCAGGTCGATGACTCTACCTATAACGAAAAATCCATCCTCAAGGGTGGTATGTCGCATGCGGTATTCCAGGTAGGCTGGTTCAACAGCACGACCGCGCAGATCAGTGTGCACGTCCAGAGTCTGACCACTGCCAGCGGCATTGCTTCCATCTATGCCAGGTCACTGTCCATTGGTTCCATGCAGACTTCTGCCAACATCAAGACCATGGTCAGTACCATTGATACGGCGCTCAAGACGCTGGACAGTGACCGTTCTGTGTTGGGCGCTGCGCAGAACCGCTTTATCTCCACTATTAACAACCTGCAGTCTTCCGTGACCAATATGAGTTCAGCAAAATCACGCATCATGGATGCCGATTTTGCGGCAGAAACTGCGACTCTCTCGCGGGCGCAGATTCTCAGTCAGTCGGCGACTGCCATGCTGGCCCAGGCCAACCAGAATCCCCAGCAGGTGCTGTCCCTGCTCAAATAAATAACTATTCGGTCCTGCCTGTTCGAAAGGACACGCGTCAGTCGTTTATGAGTGGCTGATCCATGTCACTGCGATACCCAGCCTTACTATAGTGTGGGCTGGGTTTTTTTGTCTTTAATAAACTGAATTTAAAAGATATTTTTTTGAAAATTATCCTAAAAGTTTTCATGGCCTGGCCGCTTACCTTTTCGGCCGGGGAAGAAAGTCGGGCCAACTAAAAATAAACCTTTCGAGGAGCAGGATCATGTCAGTCATCAACACCAACGTCCCTTCGCTGAACACCCAGCAGAGTCTTTACAAAAATCAGATTTCACAGCAGAACGCGATGGAGCGTCTGGCTTCTGGTATGCGTGTCAACAGCGCCAAGGATGATGCTGCAGGTCTTGCCGTCGCCAACAATATGACCAAGCAGATCCGCGGCATGAATGTCGGCATCCGCAATGCCAATGATGCCATTTCCATGGTACAGAATACGGAAAGTGGTATCAGCAGCATCACTGACATGTTGCAGCGTATGCGAGAACTGGCGGTGCAGTCGCAGAATACGGCTGCAGTCACTGACTCAGACAAGAAAAAGATGAATGATGAGTTCAAGCAGCTGCAGACGGAAATCAAGCGTCAGGTGGATGACACGACCTATAACGAAAAGTCTATCCTCAAGGGTGGTATGTCGCATGCGGTTTTCCAGGTTGGCTGGTTCAACAGCAC